>CAYNST010000008.1:0-16844 GCA_964399955.1 uncultured Cellvibrionaceae bacterium
CTTTGCCCTACGGGCCAGCCGTTGGCTGTTCACAACTGATCCAGTCAGTTTTGTGATTGCTCATCATCACATAGACGTTCAAAAATGCAGGCGCTATTTTTGAACGCCCCTGGGGCGGCCCGAAGGGTGAGCGGCAGGGAGCTGCGAGTAATCCCAATAACAAAGATTGACGCCCGCTTCAAGCTGCGGTCTTCACTAATTTGTTGCGAACAAAGTGGGGCAGCATGCTAGCTCGGAGAGCCGAATGCCAGGGATGGCAGGAGCCCATCCAACCGCGACGGTGCTCGAAGCTACAACTGCTGTTTTGGCTGGTGCCGCAGAGGAAAGCACATCGTACGCAGCGGCTTACACAGTGATGTGGGGCGTGGCGGCCGATGAAACCTGATACTTTCGAGCATTGGGCATATCGTTGTGAAAAACACAACAAAAATGAAGCCAAGCGCTTTCCGCTATTGAGCGTCAACAGTCTTGCGGTGGCCGCCCGGGGTATGGAGGGGAAATGCGAATAATCGTGAATATTGATGTGCCCAGGCTTCAGCCTGCAATTGACTTCTACAGCAACGCTCTTGGTTTGAAGCTTAGCCGCACTATTGATGGTGTGGTTGCAGAGCTTACGGGGGCCTCTTCTGTCGTGTACCTTCTGGAAAATGACGATGCATCTGCTATTGCCGGTTCCAGTGCCGAGCGGCGTAGATATTCGCGGCATTGGACGCCGGTACACATTGATTTTGTGGTGGATGATCTTCTGCAGGCCAAAGACCGGGCCTTGCGGGCAGGTGCCAAGCAGGAAAGTGAATGCGTAGACTGGAGAGGTTCAAAATGTATAACCTTTTCGGACCCGTTCGGCCATGGATTTTGCCTAATTGAATTTGTTGATGAAACCTACCAATAGGCGGACGGTGGATACCGTTGTCTTTTGCCGCCTCAGTTCTACCGCTCCCTATGGTACATCTTCAACGCGAGGGGCGCGAAAACGGCGGTGATCAAAAAGGTGGCGATTATCACCCAAAGTATGCTGCTCAAATGCGGCTCGCCGTGCATCAAACTGCGTGAGGCATTGGCTAGATGCGTGACGGGGTTGATGGCAACAAAGGTTTGCAGCCAACCGGGCATGGTGGCCGGGTCCACAAACACGTTGCTGGCAAATGTTAAAGGAAACAGAAACAAAAAACTGGTGGTCATTACGGACTCGGGCGACTTCACCAGCATGCCCACAATTATCCAGATCCAGGCCAGGCTGAACGCAAAAATCTGCACCAAAAATATCGCCAGCACCACGCCAATAAAACCGCCCTGCGGACGAAATCCTAAGGCCAGGCCAAGCGTCAGCACCATGGCCGCAGCAATGGTGTAACGCAATACGTCACCCAATAGCGCACCAAACACCGGCGATGAAGGCCAGATGGGCAGTGAGCGGAAGCGGTCGTAGATACCTTTGCTAATATCGCCGTTGAGGCCAACGCCGGTGTACACAGTGATGAACAGAATGGTTTGCACGAGTATCCCCGGCAGCAGATACTGGATGTACTGCTCCGGCGAACCCGCCAGCGCACCGCCGAACAAGTAGGTAAACATCAGCGTCATCATCAGTGGAAAGACGGTGACGTCGAAGAGCTGGAAGGGCAGGTGTTTGATTTTTAATAGCGCTCTCCAGCCGAGGGTGATAGCGGCTGAGAATGCATTCAAGGGTTGCGGTTTGGCCGCTTGACTAAGGATGATTTGCGCGCGTGGTGGGGTGCTGGGGCCGGTCATGGGGTGTCCTCGTGGCTCTGCAGTTTGCCGGTAAGGGAAAAGAACACTTCGTCCAGGCTGGGGGAGCCGAGGGAAAACTCCGCCAGGGCAATTCCATTGCTGGTCAAATCATTGAGTGCATCCATGGCATGAACGGCGCTGGTTGTTTGCACGCTCAAGCCCGCCGTCGTGGCCTGCACGCTGCCGGCTTTGCTCAAGAGCACCTCGGCTGCAGCTCGCTGTGCAGGGTCCTGCAAATGCACTTTGAGGGTTCCGCTGCCGACGGAGGCTTTTAGCTCTCGGCTGGTGCCCTCTGCAATCAGCTGCCCGTCATCTATCACTGCAAGGCGGTCGGCTAGCTGGTCGGCTTCCTCCAGATATTGTGTGGTCAGCATCACAGTTGCGCCACTGGCGGCGATGTCGCGCACCATATCCCACACCTGATTGCGGCTCTTGGGGTCGAGCCCGGTGGTTGGTTCGTCCAGAAATAGCAGATCCGGGGTCACGATCAAACTGGACGCGATGTCCAATCTGCGGCGCATGCCGCCGGAATAGGTGCTTACCTGGCGACCTGCGGCGGCGCTCAGCTCAAAGGCCCCCAGAAGCTCATCCGCGCGCTGTTTGGCCCCCCGCCAGCTGTGGCCCAGGAGGCGGGCAAGCAACACCAGGTTCTCCCGGCCGGTTAAGTCTTCATCTACCGAGGCAAACTGCCCGGTTAGGCTTACTTTACTGCGTATCCATGCGGCCTCGGTGAGCAGGTCGTGGCCCAACACCCGGGCGGAGCCGCTGGTGGGCTTCAGCAGTGTGGCCAGCAAGCGCACGGTGGTGGTTTTCCCCGCACCATTGGGGCCGAGCAGTCCAAAAACAGCCCCCTTGGCAACGGACAGGTCAATCCCCTTTAGCGCCTCGGTTGCGCCAAAAGCTTTGCGCAGTTTAGTTGTTTCGATAGCCAGTGTCATAGCGGACCTTTGTGTAGTTTCACGCTGAGGCGGAGGCAGCTTGGCAGAGGGGTACGCAGCGCTGCTGCAGTTTAGCCTTTACGCGTCCGGAATTTCCGGCTCGATCAACGCGGCCAGAAACTGGAGTGACTCCTGCCAGCCCAGGTAACAATTCTCAACCGGGATCAGCTCTGGGGTACCCGCTTGTTCGATATAAACCTCCACCCCACAAGTTACCGGCCGGAAGTTTACGGTGGTGGTCATCTCTCCTGTCAATGCCGGGCTGTCGAAAATGGTGGTGTAACAGATTTGTTTGCCCGGTTCGAGGGTTTTGAAGCGCCCCCCAAACGAGTGGCTGCCGCCAGTGGAGAAATTGGTAAAACTCATCCTCCAGGCGCCGCCAGGCTCCGGGTTGTGCTCGTGAATACAGGCTGTAAAGCCCTTGGGCGGAAGCCATCTGGCCCAGGCTTCTGGCTGAACGAAAGCGCGATAGAGCTTATCTGGGGTGGAGGTAAATACGCGATGCAGTTTGACGGAGCTGGTGGCCATAGGGTTCTCCTGTGTTTTGTATGTAACCAGTCGTCGTTCAGGCGCAGGTCAAATCGACATCGGCTAGAGAAAAATTCGTCTTTTGCTGAGGGTTTGATCAGAGTGAATGGAGGTGTAGTGGCTGCGCATGTTGGGAGGGGAGCCCCGAGCCGCCAGGCGATTGCTGAAAAACAGGTCTCGCATAACGCAGGACTTGGAAAGCTGTACAGAGCTAAGATCCTTGCAAGACAGCCCTGCTTGCATCGTCAGTCGTGGTGTGGAGCCCGTTCTTCTGACGTGCTGCTGGCTCAAAACCGGAAGCGTGCAGCGGCAGGGTAACGGTAAAGCAGGTCTTACCTCCAAAACAACGCACAGAGACGTCGCCGCCGTGCGCCTGGGCAATGCCGCGAACAAGCGAAAGACCAAGCCCCCAGCCTTTTTCCCTGCTCTGCACCGCGGAAGCCGCTCTATTGAACGGTTCAAAGATGGTGCGTTGATCCTCCTCGGAAATCGGGGCCCCTTTGTTCTCCACGTGGAGTTCCACCCGATCTTCATGTTTGGCAAGAGAGATGCGAACGGGGGCGTCTGATGCCCCATACTTGATGGCGTTTGCGGCAAGATTTTCAATGATGCGGCGCAAGCCTGCCGGGTCAGCTGTGATGCGCACATTGACTGTTTCCAGTTCAAAACGGTCACTGTGCATCGCGCTCAGTTCTTCAATGACTTCTTGAGCTATTGAGCAAGGGTCGCACTCCGACGCCTGGATGGAGATCAGCTTGCCGGATTTTATCTGGGATGCGTCAAGCAGGTCCTGGATCATGCGGTCGGCGTGGGTGAGGTTTCTATCAATTCTAGTAAGAATAGATTGCACATCCGCTTGGTCTGCAAACCTGTGAGCAAGTACCTGCGCGCTGAGCTTGGATACGCCCAGGGGTGTACGTAAATCGTGAGTCAGTGCTGCAATGAACATTTCGCGAAGGTTCTGCTCCGCCTTTAGCTTCAGCAGTTGATCACGAAGGTTTATCTCGGTCATGACGGAAAGGGTCAACTCCCGCATAACGTGAATTTCGTCCTCCGACCACTCGCGCTCTTTGCTGTCTATCGCGCAAAAGGTACCCAGCACATGGCCGTCGGGATTGATCAGCGGGATGACGACCAGCGCCACAATGCCCCAGGGGCCGGTTGAGGGGTGGAACTTAAGCAGCGGGTCGTTCAGCGCGTTCGAAGATATGATGGATTCGCCTTCGAGTGTGTAACGGCAAATCGAGCAGTCAATTGGCAGTTCGCGGGACTCTTTGAATGGCGACGGTAGGCCGTAATCTGCCACGAAGTATTGTTTCTCGGCTCCAACCAGGGAAACTATCGTCAAGGGAGCGTTCACAATTTTAGCCGCTAGCTGCGCCAGGCGATCAAATGCCGCCTGGCGGCCAGCATCCATAAGGCCGGTATTGTTCACGGCCTGGATCCGCGCTGGGTCAACCAGTCGGAGGTTGCAAGCCTGAGTCCGCTTCAAGCTTGTTGAATCAAGGGCTCCTGAAAACTGCATTATTTCTGGTGCCCCCAAATCAGTGAGCGGGAAGGGTAAGAGACTATTCGGCGCGCTCCAAAGGCCGGGGCGCTCCCAGCTCTATCGACCATAAGCCGTAGTCTTCTGCAGTGCCCTCAAGAATGACAAACTGACCAACCGAGGATAAGGCAGTAGCGCGGAGCTTTCCGGAGCTTACCACGGGGCGCCAGGCGGTTCAATCAAAGCCGGCGGCAGTGCTGGCCCAAGTGCTTGGGGACTTGTTGCGTCGCCGCTCCCCAGGAGGGGGCAGACCACTGCGTAGAGCCGGCGCTGCCGACGGGATTCGAGTTGCTCTTTTTGGAGGCCGCAGGGTGCCGGAGTTGTGTCTCATCGTGTCTAGCGGTTACCCAGCATCCGCTTCAATACGTCCTCGTCCGAAGGGCGGCGCCGGTGAACAAACACCATGGTGATATGGCCCAGAATCATAACCAGCAGGAGCCATCCCAGCCAGCCATGCAACAGATTGGCAGGCGCCATCATCCATTCTATTTTTTGTCCCTCCAAGCCGCGCATGAGCGGTATGCCCAGGGGCTCAAAGGCGCGGCCCGACCCGTACTGCCGCAAGAGGGCAATCACGGGCACAACAATCATCAGCAGATACATGCCCAGGTGGCCAAGCTTTGCCCATATATTCAACGAGGGGGGGCGCCGCCCCTTGTTGATCAATGACCAGAGTGCGCGCAGGGCAATTAGAATCAGGAGAATCAGGCCAACCGTTTTGTGCGTGCGCCAAAGAAACTGTTCAACCGCAGTATCATCCAACAGCCAATGTGCAAGGGCTGAGGAGAATTGCCAGGCGATCACAGCGGCCATAGCCCAGTGAAAAAGCCGACTTATGGAGCCGTAGCGATATTCACTGTCGTACACTTGCCAATTTGCAGTACTCATGGGACCTCTTCTTGCAGTTGTCTTTATGCGTCACTTTAGGGCCTGGAATGCAGCCAGTAAAGGGGTACATAGAACACGCCAAAATCCCTATCTTAGACGCAATGATGCCAAGCTGGATACCCAATGAAAGCAGCCGGCCGCTTCAGTGGTGGAGTAAATGCTGAACCGGTATAGGATCGAACGCGAGAGCTAAATCCGTTATTCTTGGCGACCACGGGTTTGGGCGGGCAACCGGCCCGGCGCGGCCAGGGCTGGTTGCTCGTGTTGTCTTTGGAGGCGCCTTTGGTAACAGGAGCTATCATGACCGCAGAGCAGGAGACCGAGAAATTGAAAGAAATAGAAACGCTGGAAAGCCGAATAGTTTATTCGAATAGATGGATGCGTGTGCGAGAAGACAGGATCCGCAGGCCGAGTGGTGCGGAGGGGATCTATGGGGTTGTGGAAAAGCCGGATTTTGCAGTGATTCTTCCGGTGGAGGACCGGTGCGTTCATCTGGTAGAGCAATACCGTTATCCTGTGGAGGACAGATACTGGGAGCTTCCGCAAGGGTCATGGGAAAGCAGCCCCGGCGTGGATCACCTGCTGCTGGCAACTGGGGAGCTGAAAGAGGAAACGGGCTTGGATGCGCAGCGCATGGACTACGTTGGGCATCAGTTCCTGGCTTACGGCTATTCCAGTCAGGGCTACCATATTTACCTGGCGTCCGGCCTGACCAAATCGTCCGGAAGACTTGACGAGGAAGAAGAAGGATTGATTTCAGAAAAATTTGGTTTGGAAGAGTTTGAGTCAATGATAATAGACGGCCGCATAAAAGATGCTACAACCATAAACGCTTACTGTCTTGCGAAGCTAAAGGGTTTCCTGTAGGCGAGCAACTCCAGCCCTTGGCCCCACAGCACCCGCGCACGACGGTATGGAGGCGCACGGAGAACATCGTGGGAAGCCCGTACTGCAGGTGTTCTGCTCAAGTTAATTGAATTTGGTACACTCACCCAACTCCTTGATCCGCTCCACCTGCTTCGGGAATCCGGCGCGCAGTGCCCGGCTTGCCACTGCGCGAGTAAACGTTTTACCATGGCGAGCGCGTTGGCGTGGGCTCACGCGCCCGCCTGACAGCGGGGCTCTGCAAGCGCTAGGATTCTTATGGCCGCGAGCCCACAATTGCCAAAATTCAACGGGGCTCTACACCCAATAGGTTGTGTCATGGTTTCGGTGCCTTCAAAGTATTACAAATACGGAGCAAGTTTGTGACATTGGGACAAGATTTAGAGCAGTTGTTTGATAAGCATTTCAGCCGGGCGCCTACCGTAACGGTTTGGGCGCCCGGCCGGGTCAACCTGCTGGGGGAGCACACGGACTACAATCAGGGGTTTGTCCTGCCTGCGGCAATAAACTTTGGCACGACCCTTGTCGCCGCTGCACGAAACGATCGCCAGGTGAACGTCGTCGCCCTGGATTGCCACGCCAAGCTCAACAGCTTCTCGTTGGATGATATCCAGTTTGATCACCAGGACAGCTGGAGCAACTATATTCGCGGCTCGGTCAAGTCGTTGCAGGGGCACTTTATGTTCGGCGGCGCGGACCTGCTTATAACCGGCGATATCCCACAGGGAGCAGGACTCAGCTCGTCTGCTTCACTGGAAATTGCCGTTCTGAGAGCGTTTTCGGATCTATACCAGTTAGGCCTCACTGGCGTGCAAGCTGCACTGCTGGGGCAGGAGGCTGAAAACCAATTTGTGGGCTGCTCCTGTGGCATTATGGACCAGCTCGCGTCTGCCATGGGCAAGAAGGGCCAGGCATTGCTGCTGGACTGCCAATCGCTGGAGTTCAAGACTACGGCAATTCCTCCCGACTATCAGCTTGTTATCGTTAACTCCAATGTTAGGCGCGGCCTGGTGGATAGCGAATACAACCTGCGCAGACAACAATGTGAGCAGGCGGCGGCAGCAATGGGGTTGACCTCTCTGAGGCAAGCCGATCTGACGCTGTTGGACTCCCACCGGGCGGTCATTTCCGCAACGGTATACCGCCGCGCGCGCCACATCATTACAGAAAACCAAAGAACCCTGACGATGTACTCGGCGCTGGCCTCAGGGGAGTATGGGCGCTTTCGGGAATTGATGTCGCTGTCCCATTTGTCCATGCGAGATGACTTTGAGATCACCGCGCCCCCCGTCGACACTCTGGTGGCACTGATCCAAGAGGCGGTGGGAGATCTTGGTGGTGCACGAATGACCGGTGGAGGCTTTGGCGGCTGTGTGGTGTCCCTGGTCCCGCGCGACGCTGTTTCCAGCGTGGTGGAAGCCGTGGAGCGACAGTACTATTCACTGACAGGTCTCAAAGAAGCCATTTACACATGCACAGCGGAGCAGGGAGCCTTTGCTTGAAGTCAGTGTAAAGCCTTCAGCGTTTCCCGGTTCGCGAGGTCCTGACGCTTCGACCGGCTGGGTTCAAAACTAACTTCTCTGGGCCGGTCTGGGTTAGCCCGGCGGGCACAGTGACAGAATAAAATCAAATGAAAGGTGTTTGCTATGAACCTACATCCGCTGGACCTGACCTTCCTGGCCGTATATGTCGTGTCCATTATTGGCATTGCACTGTGGGTTTCAAGGGAAAAGGCGGGGCACGACAAAAACGCCAACGATTATTTCCTGGCTGGCAATAGCCTGCCCTGGTGGGCGATTGGGGCCTCGTTGATTGCCGCAAACATCTCGGCCGAGCAAATTATTGGCATGTCGGGCTCGGGGTATCTTATTGGATTGGGGATTGCCTCCTACGAGTGGATGGCGGCGCTAACTTTGATCATTGTAGGCAAGTTTTTTCTGCCCATTTTTCTGAAGCGCAAGATTTACACCATGCCGCAGTTTCTTGAGCAGCGCTACGACCACCGGGTGCGCTACGTTATGGCCATCTTTTGGCTGGGGGTCTACGTGTTTGTTAACCTCACAGCCGTGCTTTGGCTGGGAGCCTTGGCCATCAATACCATTGCGGGCGTAGACATGGTTCTTGGCATGTTGCTACTGGCCGGATTTTCCGTTGCCTATTCGCTTTACGGCGGCCTCAAGGCCGTAGCCTTGACGGACATCATCCAGGTGGTTGTACTGGTAGTTGGAGGCCTGTTTCTAACCTATACCGTATTGGTGATGGTGGGCGACGGTGGCGGGGCTGTGCAGGGTTTTATCAGGCTGATGGATGAGCTGCCGGAGAAGTTTGACATGATCCTGGCTCCCACCCATGACTACTACAAGGATCTGCCTGGCATCTCTGTGCTTATTGGCGGGCTGTGGATCATGAACCTGTCTTATTGGGGTTTCAATCAATACATCATTCAGCGTGCCCTGGCCGCAAAAAGCCTTCAGGAAGCACAAAAGGGTATTGTATTTGCCGCGTTTCTGAAGATGCTTATGCCGCTGATTGTGGTAGTGCCGGGTATAGCGGCGGTGCTGATCGTGCCGGATCTGCAGCAGGCGGATACGGCCTACCCCTCGCTACTCAATATTATGCCGGTGGGTATCAAGGGCATTATCTTTGCCGCCCTGGTGGCTGCAATCGTATCCTCCATTGCCTCCATGTCCAACAGTGTTTCTACGATTTTCACCATGGATCTCTATGCCGACAAGTGGCCGAACAAGAGCCAGCAACACTATGTTCTGGTTGGCCGCATCGCCAGCATTAGCGCGCTGATCGTTGCCATGCTTGCCGCACAGCCGCTGCTTGGCAAGTTTGACCAGGCGTTTGCGTACATTCAGGAGTTTACCGGCTTTTTTACCCCCGGCATTGTCACGCTGTTCATTCTGGGGATGTTCTGGAAGCGCACCACTGCAAATGCAGGGCTCGCCGCAGCCATCGGTTCTGCAGTGTTCAGTGTGGCGCTTAAAATGGCTTGGCCGGAGTTGCCTTTCCTGGACAGGGTCGGGTTAGTCTTTCTACTCTGCGTGCTGGTGGCGGTGGTGGTGTCCTTTTTTGGAGAGAAGCCAAGCCCCGACAAGGTAGTCGAGACTGCCGATATCAACTTCCGCACCACATCCGCCTTCAATGTATCCGCTGTGGCCATTACCATCCTGCTGGTTGCTTTTTACACGGCATGGTGGTGATGCAGGCAAGGCAGCGTCCGGTGCGGTTCTGCCTTGCCCACCTGCCAATGGGGCTTCACTTTATTGGCTGAGTTGCCTGAGCAGGGATTGTACCCGGCGGGCGGGTGCAGTCCTTAGGCAGGGTCAAGTGCACAGCCGCAGGAAAGGCGACGCTTCAACTGGCTTTGTAATGCTTGAGGGGCAAGGACTGCAATTGTTCTGCGGCTTGCTCGGGCGTGATGTCCCGCTGCGCTTCAGCCATCAATTCGTAACCTACCATGAATTTCTTCACGCTGGCGGAGCGCAGCAGCGGCGGAAAGAAATGGGCGTGCAGGTTCCACTCTTTGTGGCTCTTGCCGTCAAACGGTGCGCTGTGCCACCCCATGGAATAGGGGAAGGACACCTGAAACAGGTTATCGTAAGCCGTCGTCAAGCGGCGCAGGATGTCGGCCAGCGTCGCTGCCTGCTCGGGTAATAGATCGCTGAGACGGCAAACGTCAAACTTGGGCAACAACAAGGTCTCAAACGGCCAGGCCGCCCAATAAGGCACCACCACCAGCCAATGCTCATTTTCGCAGACAACGCGCTGGGCATTTGTCTGCTCACGTGCGGCGTAGTCTGCAAGCATATTGCTGCCGTGCGCCTTGGTATAGGCCGCAAAGTGGTGTTGCTTGCGGGCAGCCAACGAGGGTAATTGATTTTGTGCCCAAACCTGACCGTGGGGGTGCGGATTGGAACACCCCATCATTGCACCCTTGTTTTCAAATATCTGCACCCATTGGTATTGCCGGCCCAGTTCTGCGGTCAGCGATTGCCAGCAGGTGACGAGGGCTTCCAGTTCTTGCAAGGAAAGTTCAGGAAGTGTTTTGCTGTGATCGGGCGAGAAGCAAATAACCTGGCTGCACCCCTGTTCGGCCGCCATGGTAAACAGAGGGTCGACTCGTGAAGCGCTTGGAGTATCGGTTTTCAAAGCGGCAAAGTCATTGGCAAACACGAAGGTTGATGCGTAATGGGGGTTGCGCTCACCATTGGCCCGCAAATTTCCTGGGCATAAATAGCACGTGGGCTCATAGGCCGGGCGGTCCCGGGTATCCGGCGCTTCCGCCTGTCCTTGCCATGGGCGTTTTGCCCGGTGGGGGGATACGAGCACCCAATCACCTGTCATGGGGTTAAGTCGACGGTGCGGATGCTCAGAGGAATCGAATTCTCGGCCCATAGGATACAACCTGGTTGTTCAATTTGCTTGGATGACGGTAAGAATTGACCTCTACTGCGCAAGACGCCTGCCCTGCCAACGGGGAACATCAGCATTGCAGAAAAGGACCTTTAGCAAGCGCAATAAAAACCCCGCAATACGCGGGGCAAGAACCGCCAAGGGGGTTGGCTTAACGGCTGTTCAGCTTGCGCCCGGATTGGGCCGCAAGCTGAATCGTCACAGGGTGAGAATTACCCTTAAAGATTGACCTGCAGTGACAGATTGATGCGTCGTTCGGTGTTGAAGAACTTATCCCGCTGATCCGTCCATTGAAGGTAACGTACTGATTCCTCCTCCAGCAAATTGGTGGCATCCAGGCGCACCGTTACGTTATCTGTCACGTAATAGGCACCGGAAAAACTCAGGTCTTGAGTGGGCGTACGCCAAAGGGAGATGGGTGTTCCCCAGACTTCTTCAACCCATTCCAAGCGCTCACTGCGCCAGTTATGGGCAAGACGCGCACTGAAGCGTTCAGTCTCATACCACAGTACCAGGTTTGTCTGGTGTTCCGAGTTGTTTCCTTCGGGCGCCAGATTGCCGTAAAAGTCTGGCTGGCTTCCCTCGCTTGGCGAATAGGTGTAGTTGGTGCCCACGCCAAAATTACGCATAAAACCCGGCAGGAACGACATTGCCTGCTGGTAACCTACTTCAAAGCCCTTGCTGTATCCGCCCGGCACCACCGCAAGATAGGTGGTGTCTACCTCGGTGTTTCGAATAACGCCGTCTGAATCCGGCAGGTCATCGCGGTTGTAGTGCAGCGTTTGCAAAGCGGTATTATTTTCCCGGTAAAAAACTGCCAAATTGAGCAGGCCGCCCTCGGCAAAATACCATTCGTAAGACAGGTCAAAATTGGTGGAGCGCTGCGGGGGTAACAGCGGGTTGCCTACCTCCTCGGCTCTGTCCACCGTAAACACGTCCGAGGCAGACTGATAACTGCGCCATACTTTGAGGCCTCTGCCCAGGTTGCCCAGGTCGTGCATGGTCATGGCCTTGTTGTAGGCAAAACGCAGAATCTGGTCGTCGGTCAGGTTCAAGGCAAGGTTCAATGATGGCAAGAAATCGTCGTACTTATTGGGGGTGGTGTAGGTGCCTAAATCCAGCGAATCCCACCCCGCACCCATCAGATAATCTACGCCTTGATATTCGTAGGTGGTCTGCCCGGTAACAACATTGCCCACATTGTGAGAGGTTGTTTCCAGTTCGGTCCGAACATAGCGCAAGCCTATGTTTCCGCTGTAGGGCTTATCCCACACCTCGCCCAGCAAATTAAGCTGCAGATAGGCCGTTTGGGTCTCTTCTGCCACCTTGTACGACTGGCCTGGGTCCGCATAGTCAAAGTTGTTGGGGAACAGGCTGTTGGTGAAGGCGCGCGCGTCCATTTTTTCTATGTCCAGGAAATACAGCGCCGGCATACCTGTTACGCCCGGGAAATTGCTTTCCTGTACTACATAATCCCGAAGTCGCGGGTCTTCGAACTTGATATTGCGGTACGGCGATTCTGGAGTTTCCTGAGCTGGGTCACTGTAAGGCGCCTTGACGTCCGCATCTTTCCACCGAACGCCGTAAGGTTCGTCATCCTGATTTTCGAACAGGGCAATGTTGATCCAGTCCTGGTAATCCACTTCGCGCCGTCCCAGGCGCACGCCAAAATCCACGGAGTTCAATACGCCGCGTTCAGCCTGAAAAGACCCGTCCAGTCGCAGAACATCCAGGGTGGCATCGCCTGTTTGCCCCGCCAGATGATTGGATACCAGCCCGTATTGACTCAGGCTCTGACCCAAACCATCCGGCAATTCGAAGTGAACATTGTCATTGGAGAAGCTAACGCGACCCGGTATGGCCAGCCCGCTTGATTCACCTGCCTCGTTCAATCCCTCCGAGCCGTCATACGCAAGGATAGGCTCACCCGGATAACCGCCAATATTAACCAGCTCTGTAGTACCGTCAGGGTGGCGGAAGGTAGCCCCATGAGGAGAACCGTCAGAGATATAGGCATCTGCCTCAAATGACGTAGAAACGTTTTCTGCACGGCCGTGAACGTAGCGCACCGAGCCTGTCCAGGGGCCGCCGTTGTCGTAAGCCAGCTCCAGGTTGGTGTTCAAAGAGCTGCGATCATCCAGGCGCTCCCCGGAGTTGGGCATCACCCGTTTCATGTTCAGTTGCCACTCTTGCACAGAATACAAGTCGCCGTAGCCAGCGCCTGCCGGCGCTACGCGCCGCTCGCCCAGCACGGGGTTGGCCCAATCCCAGCTCCAGGCGCCCTCCACCCGGAAGCTGCGATGGCGACGGCTCTGTTCCATGTCGGTGAAGAACATATCGCCCGTCAGGGTCAGGGCGTCATTGATGGCCAATTGCCCGGAGGTGCTCAAAGCCAGACGCTTGCGTTGATTCTCCCGCGCAGTTGCCTGAAAACCCTGGCTTTGAAAAAAGCGGTCGACCATGTTGTTGCCGTTGAGGTCCGCAGGCTCAAGCGGTGTTACAGGCTCAGGCGGTGTTATCTGGCTTGAGCGGGGCAGTGAACTCTCATCTGGCAGACCATACCAAAAGGTGCCCTCGTCGCCGTTGGAGCCGGCGATATCATCGCCCAGGGTCAGGTCGGAGTAAGCGATATTCACGGCAGCTCCCCAGCGGCCGGCGTTGTACCCGGCAAAACCCTGAATGCCAAAGTCATCGCTCTTGGTTCTGGAGCCTGTGCCCAGATTCACCTGCCCCATCAGGGTGCGACCTTCCTCCAGCATGAATGGGCGGTGGGTTTGCAAGTCAATGGTGCCGGTCAAGCCGCCGGTGAGCGTGGATGCGGTGGCGCTTTTGAGAACCTGTACCGCCGAAACCATGGTGGAGGGCACGTCGGTTAAATCGGGTTGGACCCCGTTGAGGTTGCCCGCTGACAAAAACTGTTCGCCGTTCAGCATCAATGCCACGTTGGCAGAGCCGCGCACGCTGACGCGTGAACCTTCTCCGGCCGAGCGTTCTATCTGTACGCCGGAAACCCGCTGTAGCGAATCGACAATGGTGGTGTCCGGCAGCTTGCCAATGTCTTCGGCGCTAATGACATCTACCACCGACGCGGCATCCCGCTTGACATCCAGAGACCGCTCAATGGACTGGCGCACGCCCGTCACAATCACTTCTTCGCGCACGATGGGCTCTTGTGCCAGCGCGCTGGCAGACAGAGCCGCTATAACTGCGGGAATTGCTTTTTTTCGAAATCCAACGCTAGAGTTCACGCTTACCCCCTAATATATAAATTATTGTTGGCAATAGGCGCCCAAGTTGGTTACAGGCAAGGCACCCACCGCACTTTCGTATGGTTGAATGTAACGGGTTATATCGCGGGAGATAATACGACACTCCCTCGGAGATCGCTAACCGGTTTGCACAGCGCCGCCAGTTGGCGGGGCAGGGTGAGTTTTGGGGCTGGCGGGAGGACTACCCGTGTGATGTTGGCCAGCAAACGGGGCACGCCATCAACTTTGCTAAGCCTGTTGGCGCAAGAGGCACCCAGGCACTGTTTTTTGGCTATGGTAAAACGTTTGCACTTTGCAGCGCAACAGCTTGCGTCACCCGCGCTTGCATCGGCGGCTAGCCCGGCCAGTCCAGATGGCGATAAAGCAGGCCGTGCCCTCCTGCCGCCTTGTGGGTGGATGTAGCCGCTCAGACTGCCCGCAGCAGGTATCGGGCCGCAGGGGCGGTTATGGGTTTGAGCATGGAAGGGCCCGCCCGGAGGGTTGCCGGCTCTCTGCGCCACAGCTCAGCAGGCAAAGCATATGGTGTAGACTGTGCCGCCTAATTTGCTGACGCATGAGTGGTTCAGTCCCCGAAATGATAACAATCAAAGATGTCGCCAAAGCTGCGGGGGTGTCGCTCGCCACCGTGTCGCGGGTTATCAATAATGGACCGAAGGTTGGAGACGCAACCAGGCAGCGGGTCAAAGCGATCATGAAGGACTTGGGTTATCGGCCCAACGCCAACGCACGTGCCCTGGTTACCCAGCGCAGTGCCTCATTGGGCGTTGTGTTGGCGGAGCTTCAGGACCCGTTTTTTGCCACCCTCGCCCACGGCATAGAGCTGGTCACCCGGCCCAAAAACGTTCAAATTCTGATGAGTTCAGGCTCCATCGAGCAGGCCACGGAGCTGAAGGCGGTAGAAACCCTGCTGGAGCATCGGTGTGAGGCCATGGTTGTCCACAGTAAGGCGTTGGACGACCGCACGCTGATCGATTTTGCCGCCCAGGTACCCGGCTTTGTGCTTATCAACCGTTACGTGGCGGAAATCGGCAATCGCTGCATCTGGCTTGACAACGTTTACGGCGGGCGGGCCATGGGCAGGTTTATCCTTGGTCATGGTCACAGTGAGGTTGCGGTTATCAGCAGTAAGTACCCCATCAATGACCCCAAAGACCGGATTCAGGGCATAAGGGAAGAACTGCAGGAGTGCGGCATCGCATTGCCGGATTCCTGCATTGAATACAGCACACCCGACCAGGAGGGAGGGGAGCGGGCCGTGCGGAACCTGTTGGCTAAGGGCAGAAAATTTACTGCGGTGATGGCGTACAACGATGCCATGGCGTCCGGAGCTATGACGATTTTGCAAGATCATGGCATCGAAGTGCCAAGCAGCGTGTCTGTTATTGGCTATGATGACGTGCTGCTGGCAAAGTATTGCCGTCCAAAGTTGACAACCATGCACTATCCGATCCAGGCCATGGCGATGCGTGCTGCAGAACTAGCACTGCGATATGCCGCTGGAGAACAGCCAGAACCCGGTATCACCTTCAAGTACACCCCCACAGTTGTCGAGCGCGAGTCTGTGAGTAAACGCACTTAACCTGATCAAGGCTCGGTTCTGGGTCTGGCACCTGAGATAGACAGTTTACGAATCAAGAAAACGGCATTATCAGCGGGGGATGACGGAGAGGTTAGCGTGGCAAGGATTGGCCTGTCCGTCCGGGGGCGGGCGAACAGGCCATTTGGGTAATCAGCGAAGCATTAAATGCCTTTGCGCTGAACTGTCCAGGAGCGGTCACTGCAGTACCCGCAGCTGCTTCCGGAAAACTGACTGCGAGCGTGGGTGTCGCCCTTCAGTTGATACATGAACCATGCTGTGGTTATGGCGCGGTAGCCGCCGCCGTCGCCGGTTGGTACGAAGTGACTGGCGCCCTGCAGAATGGCCCAGAACACAGGGACGTTGGCTTGGCTGAACAGCGAGGCGTGGTTGGTTCTTGGGTTGACCAAGGTATCGGCACTGCCGGACAACAGCAGCATTGGTCCACTCTGCCGCGTCCAGGAGGTTCGGCTATGACCCAGGCCAAGGGTGTAGCCTTGGATGGGGGCCGACGCGGTTATTCTGCGGTCTGTACCCGCCATGATAGAGCCACCGCCACCTTGCGAATGCCCCGATGTTCCTACCTTGGTGAAATCAACGTTCTGCCGAATATTGGACCGTTCCAGCCAATCAAGGCATGCCAGCATATCTCTACCCGATCCGGCACTGGAAGTATTGGCAGCGAGGACCACAAAGCCCCAGGACGCCCAATGTCTTAGAAGTCCGGCGTAGGATCTGGGAGACGCACCGGTTCCATTGCCCCATAAGATGACCGGGTGACCCGTGCCCAAGCTTGCGGGCCGGTAGATGGTGCAACTGGATCCCGCACTTCCCGACGTTACCGAGACCGACCCACTCCGACTGTAGTCAACCGTGTTGCCACCATCACTGCCACCTCTACCAGAACCACCATATCCATGAGCGTTTGCCATGAGTGCGCAGGCTATTATTAATGCGAATTTTGATCGCCAGTGCTTGATCACTTTTGCATTCATTTTTATTTTCCTCATTGGTTGTCGCTTTTTGCCCAGGAGATTGTT
>CAYNST010000008.1:16944-59180 GCA_964399955.1 uncultured Cellvibrionaceae bacterium
TTTATTTTTATTTTTTACCGTTGGTCTAAAAACAAAGAAAGGATAATGGCCTATTCTGTCTAACAGGTAAGCGGTTTAGCCCTGAGCTTGCGTAAAATGGTCTTGGGTGCGATTGTCGGGCCGAGTGGCAATGATGAGTGATGATAAAAAAATAATACCTCTGTGCATGCTGCCTGCAGGGCTGATCGAAACGTTCCTGTATTATGGGGCTGAAATGAGCTCCATTCTAATGGGCACCGGGATCTCTGAGCTGTCCCTTGCCCGCAGGGATGTGCGCATCAGCTATTTGCAGCAGTGCCGGCTGATCCAAAACGGGTTGGAAGCCTGTGGAATGCCGGGGCTGGGGTTGTTGGCTGGAATGCGCCAAAGCTGGTGTTACAGCGGCAGCCTGGGCGGCGCTATAGACTCCAGCGTGAGCCTTAGTGACGCTAAGGCGGCCTACCGGCGTTACGCGCTCATAGCCCAACCGCACTACCAGCACATTTTTGCACATGTGGACTATTTTGTTGGCCGCAACGCAACGGTGTACAGCCTGCTCACGACTGTGGCTGATTTCGAGCAAAACCCGGAGTTGGCGCGCTTTGAGCTGGAGTTCTTGATGAGCGTAATGACGCGGATCTATGATAGCTGTGGCAGTAAAGATCGCGGAGCCAATCCAGTGGTGGTGGGATTTAATTTTCCTGAGCCTGTCTATGCAGAGCTCTTTCAGCAGCTTCCTTGTGCCGCTGTCAATTTTGGCACCAGCCACACCTATATTGCAGCGCCACAAAATTTTGTATTCCGGCGGTGGAGGCCTTTGCGCGCTCATTGTTTTGAGAAAATGATGCGGCAATGTGAAACCGAATATGTTGCAGCAGGGCTATCAACCAGCCACGCGGACAAGGTCAGGTGGTACGTTGGCACTCACTTTGATTCGGCTCAAACCATCGAGGACGTAGCCCGGGCGTTCAGTCTTTCCTCCAGGGCATTGTCCAGGCGGCTCGCCCTGGAGGGTACGAGTTTTCGCATGATATTTCAGAGCGTAAAAATGGAGTTGGTGCGCCTGCACACTCGTCATTCCTCACTGCGTTACGATGAAATAGCAGGCATGACGGGCTTTTCGTCGTCGTCGAGTTTGCGTCGAGCGGTGAAAGCCTTCCGGGAGACGACCGTCCATCCAGAGAGCAGACAATGAAACCCTTGCGTCGCATTATATCCGAAAGCTCAGTTGTGCAAAGGCGGGTGGCGGTTGCTGTGTTGGCCTCCGGTGCGCTACTGATGGGCACATCTTTGATGATGTACAGCTCTCCTTCTCCGCCTGAGGTGAATGCCGCTGCTGATCACATGGCCCAAGATGGTAATCGGGGAGAGCAACAGAAGCGGCTTTTACTGGCGGAGGCTCAAGCCCCAATACAGAGCCGGCAAAGCGGAGCAGCAGTCAACGGTGTCGCCTCAGCTGACGAAGACTCAATCGAGCCGTTTTTGGTGCAAACCATTCTTGATGAGATCGAGCTGGACGAAGAGGGCAGCCCCATCGTCAACGATGGCACCCGGCGGCTACTTGAGAGCGCCATGTTGATGCTTGGTAGCAACCACGGTCAGTTCAATCTTGACCTGCTGGACCAGTTGATCCGCGCCGGACTGCCGGGGCCTCCGGGCGAGGAAGCCGCCAATGTCTTCAGAAGCTATTACGAGTACAAGGCCGCCGAGGGCGAACTGGCCGCTTCTGTGACCGTCAGTAATTTTACGTCCGGCAGGGCGGCCTATGATCACATAGTTCAACTGCGTCAGGGTTACTTGGGGTACGAACTTGCAGGCAAGCTGTTTGCTGAAGAAGACGCTTTCATGAGAAAGACACTGCAAGCGATGAAAGAAGCCGAAGCAGACACGCCCAAATAGCTTGCATATGGCGGTGCTCTGCTGGTGTCGACGCTGGCCACTTTACTATGGCAGGGCGGGGCGCAACGGCTTTGCTGAAGGCCCAGCAAGGGCGGCATGCAGAAGCAACCCTGCAAACAGGGCATAAAAGACCATTGGCATTACATAGGGGTTTTTGCTGTAAAGCGTGCGCTTGTCTGGTGGCGGTAGCGGAAGGTCAAACACCAATGCCGCCAGCTCTCCTGCCGGTGACTGAACCAAAATTTGACCGGTGGGGGATATAACCGCAGACGGGCCATTGTTGATGGCATGTACAAGTGGCAGCCTGTTTTCGACGCTGCGCAGCACGGAAGCGGCCAGGTGCATGACAGGTTGGCGGGTTTTGCCAAACCATGCGTTGTTGGACTGCACCGTGATGAACTGTGGGTGCCGTTTCCCAGAGCCTACACCGCCGGCAACAAAGGTTGGGAACGCAACTTCGTAGCAAATCAGCGGCGTCCAGTGCCTGCCGTTATGCTCTAGGACCACCCTTTCTGATCCCCGTTTGAGTGGGACGTAAAAGTCAGCAAAAAACCGCTTGACCAGCCAGCCCCCCAGGATCGGCCATTCCGGCAAGGGGATAGACTCACCGAAGGGGATCAACTTCATTTTACGGTAGGTTTGTACCTCCTGAGAGGGCGTAAGCAGTACGGATGCATTGTAAGTGTCCTGATTTGCGGTCTCCTCCAAATCCTGCAGCAGCAGTGCTGTATCGAACCGCTGCACCTGATCAAGAAAAGACTCGCGGACATGCGCCAAGGTGAAGTATCCGGTGAAGCGGGTTTCCGGCCAAACCACCAGTTCCGTACCTTTACCGGCCATTTGCTGCAAAAACGAGAGCGCTGGCGGAAAGGCGTAGCTGTATCCTGGAGCTGGCTGCGGAACAGGAATACTGGCGGGGGCATTGGGTTGTACCAAGCCGACAGACATAGTAGGCCAATGGCTCTGGGCTTTATGCCAATACTGGAGCGCAACTCCGCCATACGCCAGCCAAATTCCTATCACCGCGCCACCAGCGCCTAATTGAAGCTGTTGACCACGGCCCCCGCGACGGGTCCAGAGCTCGAACAGCAATGCGTTGGCCAGCAGCAAGACAGCGTTTAGCCCCAGGGGGCCGGTCAGCTCCAGTGCCTGCAGCGCCAAATAAAATTTGCTCTGCGTGAGCGCCAGGTCAACTGGGAAAATAAAAGGATACAACTGGTATAAAACGGTGCCCAAAATTGGCAGCGTAAGCACAAGCGGCAAATCCGAATGAAGCTGGAACCAGCGGACGCTTGCCGCCAGCAGCGCCGTCATCTGGGCGCAGAAGAGCCAATAGCCAAAGGCAAAAAACCAAGCTTGCCAAGGGTTAAGCGCCTTGGCAAGCACAAGAAAGTGCGCAACCCAGTAGGAGCCAATGGTAAACAGAAATATTCCATGAATCATTCCCAGGCAATACGCCTGCCTCAAACTCACCTTATCAATGGCAACTAGCAGCGGCACCAGACCTAGCCACGCAAGCAAATAGAGTTGTGGATACAGAAAACTGCCAGCCAGCAATATTCCGGAGACACCTGATAGTAGGCAGCGGGCGATCATGTCAGTGGAAGGCAGCAGCGCCGACCTGGGCACAGGCAGCTTGGTGGCCTGCGGGAAGTGCTTCAACAGGGGGGGACTGAAAGCTGACTGTTCCTTGCAGAAGCCGATATAAGCCACGGTAGTCGGCAAACAGTGCGCTCGCCAGAGGCTCGCCGAAATACCGTGCCTGCAGCTCCGACAAATCCGCCATGACTGGAGCGCCTTCTACGTCCAGAGGCTCCAACACGGCATTGAGCCATTCGGATTCTGTCTGTTCATAGTGGTAAAAGCACTCCGTTAGTGCCGCCAGCAGGCGGCCATTATTCCCCGCAAATGAATGGGTTATCAAATTGCTCAATCCTTTTGGGAACCCGGGTTTTGATGAGCGGTTTGAGTTGTCACCCGCCTGGGGCATCGCAGCTATCAACTCTGCTATCAGGCGTAATGGACTGTCAAGCTGCGGCGTAATTTTCACTTCATGACCGCTTGCGGTGACAATATCCTGTAAGTAGTGTTCAATCATCGAAAAATCGTATTCAAATGATGGGGGAGAAGGGGCCAGTGAGCTGTAAGCAAGGGAGGCTGCGGGGTTCATTAAACTTTGCTGAATTAAGACCAAAGGCCCGCCTAGGCCAACGACGATTAACATAAGCGTTACCGAAAATTGCATCTTTAGGCGTAATAATTTAAACACGCATAACCCTGAACCGCTTGGCAGAATAGTGAAGTCTAACCCATATTGCGTTGACCCGGGGTGGAGTCTTCCGCTATCGGGTGAGTTCGCGTCTGCCAGACAGGCCCCCAAAATTCTCCCGCGATTGCTGCTAATTCTGCTGTGACTGGCAGTTTAACCCGTGCCACAAACCGACAGCACCCGTATGTCGCCGATAAAATGATAGGCGGAAAAACCGAGATCATAAATTTATATACTATTTTGATATTAGTAGGCTTCGAGTTATTGCGACTGCAGTAGACAGTTAGGTTATTACTCCGCTGTTTTATATTGCTTTTACCGCTCTGAGTTGTAACTTCTGTTATAAAAATTGCCATGATCATAACCAGACACTTTTGGAATGCAGAAGTTGTTCTAACGAAACATCCGGATTAGATCTGCCGGTCAGTTCATTGTCGGCCTTATGCGTTGATCTGCACGTTTGTATTCAGCTGTAGCCAATCTACGATTCTGATAGGTGGCGCCTGGCGGGGATGCCTGACCAAATACTTCTCCCTGTTGGCGCTATAGTCAACATAGGTGCAGGCCCTTGTTCAGCCAACATGCTGAGCTTGGGGTGAAATTGACGATGCCGTCAGGTTAAGGAAGGGGGTAAACAGATGGTCAATACACGTGGATCGGGCTTCACGCTCATCGAGCTGATGGTCGTCGTCGCCGTATTGGCTCTGTTGGTTGCGGTTGCCTATCCGTCCTACCAGGGGCATATCTGCAAGGTGGAGCGGAATCAGGCAAAAGCCGACTTGCTTGCCTTTGCCCAGAACATGGAATCCATGTATAGCACCAATAATTTCTCTTACCTTCACGATAGTGCCCAGGCAGGAAATATCTTTCCCCCATACTCACCTTCAAACAGGACTCCGGGGCAGAAAAGGTTTGACTTGTCGGTAACGGTGTCAGAGCCGGGTGACGCCTTCATTTTAACTGCAGAAAGAGTAGGGGGGAGCTGCAATGACGGCAGGCTTACCCTAGCAAACAACGGTCAGCGCCAGTGGGTCAAGGCCGGCGTGACCCTCGATTATTGGGAGGACTGAAATGCCTACTTGGAAAGTTCAGCGTGGAGTCACCGTAATAGAACTGATGGTGACGCTGACCATAATAGCTATTCTGGTTTCAGTCTCCGTTCCCTCGTTCAAGCAGCAGATTGACAGCAAGCGTACGCAATCCGTGATGGCAAGTTTTATTACAGGAATGGCCTACGCCCGTAGCGAATCTGTAAAAATTGGCGACTCGGTTCATCTGCGTTCAGTGGAGGCGTCCAACGACTGGAGCCGGGGCTGGTGCGTGACGACCGGTGAGAATTGTAAAAGCAATGTCATCAAACTGTTTGAACCTCCGCCGGCGCATTCTGTTAAAGGCAGCAGCGCTTCAATTGATAAATTCACCTTCAACGCTCAGGGGCTTCTTGAGTCCCCCCTCGGGTATGTGTCTCTATGCCCAAGCGGCGCGAAAGGCAAAAAGGTGTCCGTAACCTTGCTTGGTCAGGCATTGGCGCAAGACTGCAAATGCAGTGGGAGTAGAATTTGTGAATAGGTCGGGAACGCGGCAGCTGCAACACGGTTACTCTATGATTGAAATAATGGTTTCCGTGTTTGTGATGGCCATGGGCATATTGGGTATGACCGGCCTGCAGACGGCCAGTATGAAACACAATTCTCAGTCGCTGCAGCGCACCAAAGCGGCCTACCTCAGCTATGAGATTCTGGACCGTATGCGGGCTAACGCCCAGCTTGATTATGCTGTTGCAGTGGGCGCAGCACCGCAGAAGCAGGAGTGTTTTTCTGCAAACTGTACGCCGGAGCAGATGCGGACGTTTGATATTGCAGAATGGAAATGTGCTTTGGGCAGACATGCTGCGTCCGATGTTTGCCAAGGAATGGCCGCAAACGTCAACGCCATGCAGTTGGTTGTGGATTCACTGCCAGGTGGAGATGGCTCAATCTCCTGCATACAGACTGCTGGACTGAAAGCGTGCACGGTCACAGTTCAATGGCTTGAGCGTGGTTCCGGCGCCAGTGGAGGTGTTCCAGCCCTGCGGACCTTCGCCGTCACTTCAACCATTTGATCAGGGAATGTGAAATGAAAGCTTCGGCTTCTATCGAAACGCAACGGGGATTCAGCCTTATAGAGCTGATGATCTCCATAGCCTTGGGTTTGCTGCTTATCAGCCTGGTGGTGCCGGTGTTTGTCTCGAATGTGCAGACATTCAATTTCAGCACCGGCGTGTCCAGAAGCCAGGAAAGCGCTCGAGCCGCACTGACGGAGTTGAGCCGCAATATTCGCATGGTGGGTTATACCGGTTGCAATTCCCGCGAGATTCCCATCGTTAACTCTACCGGCATTGAGCTGTTCAACTTGTCGCCCTCCTTGCGGGGCCATGAGCGCTCCGGGACGGAGGCGGTACCCGAGCTGCAGGGGGCCAACGTGACCCTCACCCCTGCGGCAGACGCCATCACGCTCAAGACGCTGGTGGATGTGAAGGCGGTAGTCACCGCCCCCGTTCCAATTGCCGCGCAGCAGGTTGAGGTGAGGAGCGGCCACTCCGTGGTTGCCGGAGACACAATCTACATCGGCGACTGCGAAGCCGGAACCGTAGTGAAGGTTGCACAGGCCAGTGCCGAGCGTTTGACATTGGCCACTCCGCTGATGGGAGCTCGACGCTACGCAGCGGGTGTGGATCTGCACAAGGTTGAGGTGGTGACCTATTTTTTGGCTGAAAGTCAGCTTCACACCAACAATCAAAGTACCGCGCCCAGTTCGTTGTGGCGGCGGGTCAATACGGACGAACCTCAGGAACTGGTGGTGGGCGTCCAGTCGCTGCAGTTTCTTTATGGTTTTGATACATCTGGCGACGGAGCGGCCAACCTGTTTGCTACGGCAAGTGCCTTGGGTAACCCGGACCACCGGGTGATTATCGTCCGCTTTCAGGCGGTCACCAACAGTGTGGATTCGGTGGGCGGCGAAGGGGTTATCAGCAAACCCTTCGCCATATCGGTAAGCGTCAGAAACAACGTTTCATCATAGGTCTGGTTGTAGGAGCGGATGTCATGCAGGGTGTCAAAAACCAATTTCAGTTTTGCAATAACGGCTACAGGGAGAGGGGAGCCGTGCTGGCAATATGTCTCATTTTGCTGTTGTTGGTCACATTGCTTGGTTTGTCTACCATCCGCACGACCACCATGCAGGAGCAGATGGCTGCAAACACGCGGGATAGAGACCTGGCATTTCAAGCTGCGGAAATGGCGATTAAAGTTGCCGAGAGGGTACTGGAGGTGGGAACACCCAGTACCCTCAGCTTTACTCCCGCATGTACGAATGGCTTGTGCTCTGCACGGTCCTTTGAGATGCGGGCGCTGCGGTGGGAAGACCCTGATGCCTGCGGGAACGGGAAGGACATCTGGATGTGCAATAAAAGCACAGTGGTGCAAGTGGATGGGGTCAGCAGCAACATCAAGCCGCCGCGCTACATCATTGAAGAGCTGGCCGATATTGATACCGCAGACCATTTGAATATCGGCAATATTGGCGACGGTGTCCACGGCGAAACTGCGGCCGTCTACCGAATTACTGCGATCGGGTACGGCGGCTCAGCCGTTTCAAAGGCAATGCTGCAAACGACCTATGCAAAATAAGGGTTATTCAAAAAAATAGGTGGTTGAAGTAAGCGGGCCAATTGACGGTAAATGTTATGACAAACTCTATGCTCAACAAAATCAACAGGATGCCTCTTCGCCTGCCTGCGAAGTACCTGGGCCGTGCGATGCTGACGCTGGTTGTATCCCTGACGGCGGCCGGGGTATGTCATGCGGCCCCTAAAGACCTGCAGGTGTCTGACTATCCGCTGGAGATCGGCATTGCGCCAGAGCCCAATGTGCTTATTATTGCAGATGACTCAGGCTCCATGGATTGGGAGATAGTGGTAGAGCAGGATTCCATGAGTAAACAAAACTCACTGGATGGCATAACCATCTCCGGAGATTTCTTTGCTTACGCCAACCTGTTTGGCTATCGCATCCCTTTCACGCTCAGCTATCCCTTTGATAACCTGCACATCCCGTCCGTTTGGGCGGGTCGGGTTGCGCCCACTTACAAGGCCGTAGTTGACAGGGGGCTGTTTTATTCGCATCGCAGTGCCATGCTTGGCATTTGGCGCGTGCGCAACCCGCAGTACAACCTTATCTACTACAACCCTGAGGTTCGCTATGACCCGTGGATTGGTTACCCGCCATCCAATCCTGCTGATGCTCGGGTAGACCCTAACCTCAACAAGACGGTGATGCTGACTCGCAATCAGACGTCTTTGACGACCAACAATATAACAGTGATATTCCCGGACGGCCGATACGGTACCGACGACCAGGATATGGCACTTTACCTGCCGTTTTATTACACCTGGCAGCCTTCCAGCGCCAATGACACTTACATAGATGCCAATGAATGCGGAGAGTTGGTTGAGATCAAGCCGGGTGCTGTGAGACGGGACTGCTACGGCAATTCCTTGGGCGGCAGCGTGTTTCCCATGCCCAAAAGCCCGGAGCGAACGGATTGCGCAGCCTTGACCACTTGTACGGCAGCAGAAGAGTTACAGAACTTTGCCAATTGGTTCACCTACTACCGTCGACGAGAGTTTGTGGCCACCGCAGCGCTGTCGAACGTGGTGTCTTCATTGACCGGAGTGCGCCTGGGATACATGACGCTTAACGGCGCGAGCTATCCTGCATCCGAAAGACCGCGTTACCCCATTACCAACAATACAAATCACGATGAATTGCTGAAGCACATCTTCAACACCCGAGCCAGTGAAGGCGGTACGCCGTTGCTGACGGCCCTGGACGACGCAGGCAAGTACTTCTCATGCCAATCCAACTCGGGCATGGGCAATTTCAGCTGCCCTAGGACCTACAGCACGGCCCGGGAATGCCAGCGGAATTACACCTTGATGGTCACGGACGGTTTCTGGGACAGTATCAGCCACTTGTGGACATCATCGCGAGTGACCACCTCGCTGCCGCAGCATGCCGACAATGATTCGGATACCAACTCGCCGTTCTCCGGTGGCGTTTTCGCCGACAACAACCGGTCCGGGTCGTCAAGCAATCAATGGCTGACCCTGGCGGATGTGGCCATGTATTATTTCAAGACAGACCTGGACCCGGGTGCTGCCAATGAAGTGATTCCTTCCAAACTTGAGAAGGCGCGCATGGCGGACCCGACCTATTTTGACCGAAACCCCACTATGCACCAGCATATGAACACCTTTACCGTCGGCTTCGGGATCTTCAACGACCCGGCCACAGCCGTAGGTAAAATGGACCCCACCGGCCTGTGGGTGCCGCCGCCAATGAACACCACGGTCAATTGGCCAAGGCTGAGAAGAGGCATTGAAGATACCAATAAACTCGAAGACCTGAAGCACGCGGCGTTCAACGGCCGGGGCCTGTTTGCTACCGCCACCGGTATCAAAAGTTTGGTGAACAATTTGCGTTATGCGTTCAGTACCATTCAGGAAGGTGTAGGTGCCGTTGCAGCGGCGAGCTTCAACTCCCAGGAGTTGTCCGAAGGCAGCGTTGTATACGCGGCTTCCTACGATACCAGCAATGGGTCCGGCGACCTGGTTGCCTATCGGGTGAACCCCGAGACAGGTGCCATCAGTACCGCCGCCAACAACGTGGTTTGGCGAGCCTCCAGCCGTCTGCAAGCAAAGATCAGTGAAAACTGCAACTCGCCAAGCGACACGCGAACCATTTTGAGCTACAGACGTGATGCCACGCCCCGTACCGGAGTTGCCTTATCGGCGGTGTCGAACCACCTCAGCGATGCGCAGGCGAAGTGGGTGAGGGGCCACAAGGCCCATGAAATATCTTCAGGCTGCAGCGGAGCGATCGGGCTTCGGGATCGTGAGCGTCCGCAAGGGTTGATTGGCGACATCGTCCATTCGCGTCCACTGTTTGTTGGCAAACCGTCATTCAAGCGCCGCGACGGAGCCGGTTACCCTTCCGGCGAAAAATCCTACAGCGCATTCCAGCAGCAGGTAAATGCTGCTGATCGCATGGACATGGTGATGGTGGGTGCCAATGACGGTCTGTTTCATGTCTTCAATGCTGCGAATGGCGATGAGGTCATGGCGTATGCTCCAAGCCGTCTGGTGCAAGGCGGGGAGAAAAACAGCAAGATCGCCAGCCTGACGGACTCCACCTATAGCCACAAGTATTACGTGGATCTGTCACCGGCCGTGAACGATGTGTATATCAGGCCCCGTGCCGGTGGTGCGCGGGCGTGGAGTACCGTAGCGGTAGGTGGCTATCGGGCGGGGGGGCGCGGCTATTTTGCGCTGGATATGACCGACCCCGGCGCCTTCGCTTCCCAGTCTACCGGGGCGGCGCGAGTGATGTGGGAGTTTTCTGATCTGGACGACAAGGGGCTGGGGCTGACCTTCAGCCCGCCGCTGCTCACCCTCACCAACGAGCCTCATGAGGATCCTGCCGAGGGCAACAAATGGCGTGCACTGTTTGGCAATGGCTACAACAGTGACGATGGTATCGCTCGACTGTTCTTACTGGATATAGAAGGCGGCTACGGCGGTTGGACCAAAGACACCAACTACCTCACCATCAATGCCAGTGCCGCTCCCGCCAACAATGGCATCAAAAACGGTTTGGGCGTGCCGCGCGGTGTGGATGTGGATGAAAACGGCACGGTTGACTACGTATATGCGGGCGACCTGGAAGGTAACCTTTATCGCTTCGATCTGACCTCACCCACAGGCCAGTTCTTTGCGGTGCGGATATTCACCGCCAGCTCCAGTACCGGCAAGCGCCAACCCATTACCACTCAGCCCCTGGTCGTCAGGCACCCAGAGGACCCCGAGTCCTTCATTGTGGTATTTACCACCGGCAGTTGGATGACGCAAGAAGACGCCCGCTCCACGGATGTGCAATCCATTTACGCCATAAGCGACACGCCCAAACAGGGCACCAACTCCACCGCCTACGGGCGCAGTTTGTTGCAGCCTCGGTGGATCAAAAACGTCAACGATGCCGGCATCACCCGGCGAGTCATAGTTGGGAATGAGCTGGCCTGGTCAAACACCGTCAAAGGCTGGTACATGGATCTCAGCGCCAGGGCGGTAGGCATATCGCCGACGGACGCAGCCTACGCAACATCCCCTGTCATGCAGCCGGGCGAGAGGGCGGTACGCAACATGGTGATGCGCGGCGGGTACATCTTCGTCAACACGTTGTTTCCCAGTGCAGCCAGCAGTTGTTCTGCAGCATTGGGCGGTTCCGTGATGACGTTCAATCCTGTATCCGGTCTTTTGGACAAGGCGATATTCGACTTCAATGGTGACGGGGTCTTTGACACGCTCGCGGGGGAACCTATTGCCGGTACAGTAACCGGGGCGAGTCTGTCTGACAGTGCAATGATTGGCGACCGCCTGGTATACCAGGAATCCAGCGCAGCCGGCGTGATCACGCCGAGGAGCATCAAGACCAACACCAATCAGGAAACCATCAAGGGGCGACTGTCCTGGAAAGAACTGAAATAAACCCGTAAGGGATGTGTGGGCTCTGCTCACACATCCCTCATATAGCTGGCAGTGAGCTGTCACCACAAAACGCCAACGGCTTTACCCCTTCGCCCCCTTGTTCAGCCCGCCCTTGCAATTGCCCCCTTGCCTACCCCCTCAAACGCCTTGATCACAAATTTGTGGCCGGGCGACTCCTGGAGCAAACGGTCGGCAATGTGTTGCGCAATGTGCTCTACAGTGGTGTCGGTTGGCATCAGGTGGCAGTGACGGCGGGGGATTTGTAGTTGAAAGTCGCCTTGCTGCGCGCGGTAGGCGAAGGTCAAGGTATCCGGGGTCTCGTCGACAATATCCTCTTCTGTGCCCAGGTAAATGTCCCGCCAGCGCTCGGCCCACGCGTGCATGGCCGCCTTGTCGAGCTGCCCGTCCTTCCAGATCAGGATGCGCGACCGGTGGCCATGGGCAATGCGTTGGCAGTTGCCCAAGTGCTTCTTGAGGCCGTGGCTGTAGTGGTAGTAGGGCCCGTCAATATCTTCTGCGGCAAAGTCTAAGACAATCTGCTGCACGCCGGTGCCAAAGTCTCCCTTTAGCTGCTGAATGCACCAGCCTGACACCGTCTCCGGCGAAATGCGCGGCGCGTCAATCAGTGCAAAGGCCTGGGCCGGGCCGCAACAGGTGATTTGCTGGCCGGGGCTGTTCAAGCGGATGGTTGACTGCCCAGGACCGCCTTCAACGCTTATGTGGGGGTGGGCGGTGGGGACCAGCAGAGTGTGGTCCAGTGTGTCGTCCAGCCAGTTGCGCATGTGCTTTTTTACGTGGCCAAAGTCGCACACCATCCCCTGTTCGTCCAACTCGCCGCCCAGTTCCAGGCTGGCAAGCCAGGTTTCACCTACCACGCCGCGGTCCGGGCACAAATAGCTGAAGTCTACGTTGGTCAGGTTATCAACAAACAAGCGCATATTGGAGCAAAGCCTTCGTAAAGAAGCGAACGGAAATCTGACGTAAAGGCCAATGGCCTGCATCACACCCGGCAGGTTAAAGCTAAAGTGACCCGCTAGAAAGAGGAATGCATGATTAAAATTTGTTTTTATGTGCCGGAAAGCCATCTGACAGAGGTGAAGCAGGCAATGTTTGACGCCGGCGCCGGCAAAATTGGCGACTACGACCACTGCGCCTGGCAGACCCTGGGCACCGGCCAGTTCCGGCCGCAGCCGGGCAGCAACCCGCACATTGGGGAGCAGAACCAACTGACGACGGTGGCGGAGTATCAGGTGGAAATGGTATGCAATGAGGAGCATCTACAGGCGGTGGTCGATGCGCTGCGCCGCGCGCACCCCTACGAGGAGCCTGCCTATGCCGCCTGGCCGGTCATGCTGGGGTATTAACCATTCAACTTGCGCCCGGATCTACCCATAGCCGCACAAAACCGGGGCGGCCAGGCACTTCATCCCGTGGCTGTGCAGGTTGCGTCACAGCGCGGGGCGAAAATCGGTTTTTGAAGGGGCAATATTTGGCTCTGCCATGCCCCAATGTGGCGGTCATCTGTCCCGCCGGGAAGCGTCCTGGTAGCTAGCGGTCGCCGGGAAGCGGATAATCTTGGCGCTCTCGTCAGCGGTGTTTGACCTTTGCCGGCCTCCCAAACGGGCACGGTGCAAGGCACTGTTCAGCTCGTCCAGTGAGTTCAACATCATTTTGGATATGGCCAGGCAGGAGCCCATGGGCGATTTGTGCATGCTGCGCTGGCAGTCTATCTGAAACTGTAAGCCGCGCAGCCTGCGCTGCAGGTGAACCGGCGCCCGGGCAATCAGCGCTTCTACTTCCTGTTGGCGAATGGCCTCCAGCTGGTCAGGGTTGTGCCGGGCAATTTCCAGCAGTTGATCAAATGACGGCAAGCCGTTGCTCATGATGCACCTATATCCGGATAGCCATGCGTCCGTTATTGACTTGACAGAAAATCATGCTAACAAACTTCAATCGGCTATGGTAAGGCAGGCACCTAGACAACTTTGCTATAAACAGCCGGGGTCGCGGTTGGCGCCCAAAGCATTATTCAAATCTGTGATGCGGTCCGCTGGCTGGGAGCAGACCCTTGGGTGGGCAGGTCAGGGGCCGTTCATGTCCCGCACTTTGACCGCCAGTATGCGAGTGTCTGCCACTTCACTGACTTCAAACCGGTATTGGTCCAGGTCAAACCCGCACAGCGCGTCGGGGATGTTCTCCAGGTACTCAACAATGATGCCGTTGATGGTTTTGGGACCGTCGGTGGGCAACTTCCAGCCCAGATAGCGGTTGATATCGCGCACCGAGGCCGATGCATCAATCAAATACCAGTTTTCATCCAGCAGTTGTACTACCGAGTCCTGTTCTTCGGCCACATCGGTGCTGAAGTCGCCTACTATTTCCTCCAGCAGGTCAATCAGGGTGACTATGCCCTGCACATCGCCATACTCGTCCACCACAATGCCGTAGCGGCGTTTCTCTTTCTGGAAGTTGGACAGTTGGATGTGCAGCGGCGTGGTCTCGGGCACAAAGTAGGGGGTGTACATCTGCTTGCGGATGGACTCGTGGGTGATGCTGCTGTCGTCCCCCTCAATGAAGCGGGCGGCATTGCGCAAATGCAAAACACCCACCACGTGGTTGATGTCTCCTTCGTATACCGGCAGGCGGGTGTACTCGGTGGTGCGGATGAGCTGAAGTATCTCCGCCATGTCATCTTCTAGATCAATGCCAATCACTTCGTTGCGCGGCACCATGATGTCTTCCACCGTGACCTTTTCCAGGTCCAGCACATTCAGCAGCATGCCCTGGTGCTGATCGGGGATCAGGTCGCCCGCTTCATCCACCACCGTGCGCAGTTCATCGGGGTCCAGGGAGTCGGTCAGCCCGGCCTTGGCGTTGGCGTCAATGCCCAGCAGGCGCAAGAGCAGAGAAGATACGCCATTGACCAACGCTACCACCGGGTAAAGCACCCACAGCAATGGCTTGAGAATTAAGGAGGCGGGAAAGGCAATGCGCTCGGGGTTGGTGGCGGCCAGGGTTTTGGGTGTGACCTCGGCAAAGATCAGCAATACCAGCGTCAGCAGTACGGTGGCCACGGCAATGCCCGCTTCACCGTATAGCCGGACACCAATCACCGTCACAATGGCGGTAGCCCATACGTTGACCAGATTGTTGCCAATCAGAATGACACCAATCAGCCGGTCGGGGCGGCGTAACAGCTCGGCCGCTCTCACCGCACCCCGGTGCTTTTTCTTCACCAGGTGGCGCAGCCGGTAACGGTTCAGCGACATCATGCCGGTTTCGGAGCTTGAGAAAAACGCCGATAGGAAAATCAGGACGATAAGCGCTATAAAAAGCACGTCCAGCGATATCTCGTCCAACGAGCTGATGCCTTTATGGAAAGTGGAGGGTAATCTTGACGCACTTTGCCGCAAGCTTCAACCCTGCGGCCGATCACCGCGTGGCGATGCCGGACGTCTGTGACCCATGCCCGGATCAGCGGATACCCAGCACCAGCTCTAGCACCACCTTGGAGCCCATGTAGGCCAGCAACAGAAAGGCAAAACCGGACAGCGTCCAGCGGATGGCGGCGTTGCCGCGCCAGCCCAGCGCGTAACGCCCCCAGAGTAGCACCGCATAAATCATCCAGGCGATGACGGTAAAAGTGATCTTGTGGTGCAGGTGCTGCCCCGCCAGGTCGTCCACCTGAAACGATCCGGTGATAATGACCAGGGTCAGCAGTATTTGGCCGGTCCAGAGCATCTCAAACAGCAGGGTTTCCATGGTCTGTAGCGGCGGTAGCAATCGCAGCAGGCCACCCGGGTGCCGGTGGCGCAGATTGTAATTCTGATAGGCCAGCACCAAGGCCTGCAATGTGGCAATGATCATGACGCTGTAGGCGAGAATGGAAAGCAGAATATGGCCTGCGGTACCCCAGGTTAGGCCAGCAATAGGTTCTACTGTACGGGAATCTCCATACAGGCTGGCCAGCAGCGCCAGCACGGTAAGGGGCAGGGTGATCAAAAACAGATTGTGCAGTGGTTTGCGCAAGCTGCTGGCCAAAATCAGGAAGTTGCTGGCCCAAAAAAACAGCGACACAATCTTGAATAAAGCCAACTGATAGCCCGCCGGCACAACAATTTGTTGATAGATGCCGGCCGCGTGCATCAGCAGCCCGGCGGCCAGCAGCCAGGGTAAGTAGGCGGACGGCTGCGGCAGCCTGCGAGAGGCTGCGCGCATCAACAGGCCCCAGGCGATGCAGTAAAATAGAATGGCAGCTGTAATCGGCATTATCATGAACCGGAGGGTGACTGTTTCAAGGGTTGTACGCTGTTGAGTGGATCAGGCGCGCAGGCGGGTTTGGCAACCGTGAGGTGGTGCATACCTTCTCCGTGCTGGTACCTCTCAAGCTAGTTAGTGCGCATTTATAGGGCATAGTTCGACGCGCTAGCAATAGTGCCGCCCCAAGCACCTGCTCTGCTTGTCTAGAGTAGTGTCAATAGCGCAAGTTTGGCAAGTCTGCACCGCAGGCACAATCCACGGTCGTTTTTCGCCAGAGTTGCCGATATACTGCGCGCATTCCCGTAACCCAGCACACTGGCACGAATATACGCTTATGTTTGAAAGTTTATCCGATCGCCTCAATCGGTCGCTGCGCAAAATCACTGGCAAGGCGCGACTGAACCACGACAACATACAGGATACGCTCAGAGAAGTGCGCAAGGCGCTGCTTGAAGCGGATGTGGCCCTGCCTGTGGTCAAGGATTTCATCAGCGAGGTGCGCAAACGCGCGCTGGGGCAGGAAGTATCGCGGGCCCTTAATCCCGGCCAGCAATTCCTGAAAATTGTGGAAGATGAGCTGACCCGCGTTATGGGTGAGGCCAACGAGCGCCTTGCGCTGGGTAACCACCCGCCCGCAGTGGTGCTGATGGCCGGCCTGCAGGGTGCCGGTAAGACCACCTCGGTGGCCAAGCTTGCACGGTTTCTTCGCGAAAAAGAGAAGAAAAAAGTACTGGTGGTCAGTGCCGACGTTTACCGCCCGGCTGCCATCAAGCAGCTGGAGACCCTGGCCGCCGAAGTGGCCGTGGAGTTCTACCCCTCGGACGCAGCGCAGAACCCGGTTGACATTGCCAACAACGCCATCGCCCATGCGCGCAAGATCCACGCGGATGTGGTCATTGTGGATACCGCCGGTCGCTTGCACATTGATGAAGAATTGATGGGCGAGATCAAGGCCCTGCATGCGGCAGTCAAACCCGTTGAAACCCTGTTCGTGGTGGACGCCATGACGGGTCAGGACGCGGTGAACACGGCCAAGGCGTTTGATGAAGCCCTGCCGCTGACCGGGGTCATTCTGACCAAAACCGACGGCGATGCGCGCGGCGGTGCAGCCTTGTCGGTACGCCATATCACCGGCAAACCCATCAAGTTTTTGGGGGTGGGCGAGAAGACCGAAGCGCTGGAGGCCTTCCACCCGAACCGCATGGCGTCTCGCATTCTGGGTATGGGCGACGTCATGTCGCTGATTGAAGAGGCCGAGCACAAGCTGGACCGGGCCAAGGCGGAGAAGCTGGTCCGCAAGGTCAAGAAGGGCAAGGGCTTTGACCTGGAAGACCTGCGCGATCAGCTTGGGCAGATGAAAAGCTTGGGCGGCATGGGCAAGGTGCTGGAAAAGTTGCCCGGCATGGGCAATATGTCGCAAATGGCCGAGCAGGCTGATGTGACCAAGCAGTTTGGTCGCATGGAGGCCTTGATCAACTCCATGACGCCGGCGGAGCGGCGCAACCCGGATATCCTCAACGGGTCGCGCAAACGCCGCGTGGTGCAGGGCGCGGGGGTTGATATCCAGGATCTTAACCGTCTGCTGAAGCAGCACAAGCAGATGGGCAAGATGATGAAGAAGTTCAAAGGCGACGGCATCAACAAGATGATGCGCGGCCTGCCCAACCAGCCCGGCGGAGGTTTGCCGCCAGGCTTTGGCCGCTAAGGGTGCCGCCCGCCGGGTCTTTGGGAGCCGGCGGGCGGCACTGCAAATGAGGCTGCATAAAGTCTATACATCATCTTTTGATTCCATTAGAATACGCCGCCTTCCGCGGCCCTTCGGTTGCGGCACAGTTTTTTATCGCGATTGGCCAATTTGGTCGGTCCTTAAGTAATGACAGTCACACAGGACACAGTTTGCATGGTAACCATTCGATTGACCCGTGGCGGCGCCAAAAAACGTCCATTCTACCAAGTGGTAGTCACCGACAGCCGTAACAAGCGCGATGGTCGTTTTATTGAGCGTCTGGGTTTTTTCAATCCGATCGCGCGCGGTCAGGAAGAGCGTCTGCGTGTTGACGCAGAGCGTCTGCAGCATTGGTTGAACACTGGCGCGCAGATGTCTGACCGAGTTCAGCAGTTGGTCAAACAAGATCAGAAAGCCAAGGCCGCCTAAATCCGGGCTGTCATTGTGTCTGCGTCTTCCGGGCAAGAGCTGCTGGTAGCCGGCCAGGTAGTTGGTGTGTTTGGCATCAAAGGCTGGCTGAAGGTCAAGTCGTTCACGCAGCCCGCAGACAATCTGCTGCAATATACACCCTGGTGGCTTGCCGCCGACCCAGCCGGTAACGACCGGCAAGAGGTAGAGGTGGACGCGTCGCAGAGCCGCCCTCAGGGCTATGTGGTGCACTTGCGTGGCGTTGATGATCGCGATCAGGCGGCCGCTTTGATGCGACGCTATATTCTGGTGCCGGCAGAAAGCTTGCCTCCACTTGAGGATGGCGACTATTACTGGCATCAACTGACCGGCTTGACTGTAGTCAGTACCCATGGTGGCAAAGAGAGCTGTCTTGGGCTGGTCAGTGAGTTTTTGGAAACCGGCGCCAACGATGTGATGGTGGTGGCCGGGCATGCCGATGCCCTTGATTTGCGTGAACGCCTGATTCCATACGTTTACGGGCAATATATTTCACGGGTAGACCTGGACGCCGGAGTGATCTGGGTGGACTGGGACCCGGAGTTTTGAGCAGTTTGACACGGCCGATGAACATCGCCGTGCTGACGCTTTTTCCGGAGATGCTGGCAGCGGTCAGTGAATACGGTGTGACCGGGCGTGCAGTGGCTAAAGAACGCGTGCGTCTGCATTGCATCAACCCCCGGCAGTTTGCACGGGACAAGCACAATACAATTGATGATCGCCCCTACGGTGGCGGTCCCGGTATGGTCATGATGGCCGAACCGCTGGTGCAGGCGGTAGCTGCGGCCAAAGACTGGATTGCCGGTCAATGTCAGGCGGGTGCCGGTCCGGTCGAGTCAAAAGTGATTTATATGTCGCCGCAGGGCCGAAGGTTGGACCAGCAGGCGGTTAAGTCGCTGCAGCAGGCGCGCAATCTGATTTTGGTGGCCGGCCGCTATGAAGGTGTGGATGAGCGCTTTATTGACGCTTGCGTGGATGAGGAATGGTCCATCGGCGACTATGTGCTAAGTGGCGGTGAGCTGCCAGCCATGGTGCTGATAGATGCGCTGGTGCGCCTGGAGCCCGAGGTGCTGGGTGCAACCCAGTCTGCCGAGCAGGACTCGTTCAGCAATGGTTTGCTGGATTGCCCGCATTACACCCGCCCTGAGGTTCATCAGGGGGTTGCGGTTCCGCCTGTGCTTTTGAGTGGAGATCACGGTCGCATAGAGCAGTGGCGTTTGATGCAGTCTTTAGGGCGCACGGCTGAACGCCGCCCGGACTTGATCAAGGCTCTGAATTTGACGCCCGCGCAAGAGGCGTTATTACAGAACTACTGGGCGGAACATCGCCACAGCAACTGAGCTGTTTGGGCCCGGTTGCTGTAAGCCGCCCATTGAAGATGACTTTAAACGCTGCCAGTTGCCGGCGGATGGTCATTGCAGTGTCTCCGCGGCTGCGTGGAAGATACAACGATGTGTATAGAGCCATGGATCTCTGGGTGCATGGCAGGTTTGCTCGCGGATAACCCCCTGGTTGGCCGCAGGCAGCCGGGTTTTATTTATGCTGCCGAGCCGGCAATGTTAATTTTGGAGTCAACCATGAGTTCTAAAAACAAGATCATTCAAGCGCTGGAAAACGAGCAGCTGAAGCAAGATGTTCCCAGTTTTTCACCGGGCGACACCGTCGTTGTTCAGGTGCGTGTAATTGAAGGTGACCGTCAGCGACTGCAGGCCTATGAAGGTTTTGTTATTGCCATTCGCAATCGCGGCCTGAACTCTGCCTTCACTGTGCGCAAAATGTCGCATGGCGTTGGCGTAGAGCGTACATTCCAGACGCACAGCCCCCAGATTGCCAGCATCCAGGTGAAGCGTCGCGGCGATGTACGCCAGGCCAAGCTTTACTATCTGCGTGAACTGACCGGTCGCGCGGCTCGCATCAAAGAAAAGCTGGGCTGAGTTACGCACAGACTGCATCTCCTTTACCCCGCTGGCGTCCATCGCCTGCGGGGTTTTTGCGTTTGCTGGACGAGGTGAGCATGGATGAGCTGCAGGAGATAAACGCTTATCTGGAGCGTATGTGGGCCGAGCGCGGCTTGAGCAACAACACCCTGTTGAGCTATAGGCGCGACTTGAAGGCCTTTCTGGCCTGGTTGCAGCCGCAAGGGCGGCCGCTGCTGGAGGCTTGCGCAGAAGATGTGCAGCGCTATCTGGCCGAACGTTCCGCCGCTGGCCTTTCACCGCGTTCCAGTGCCCGCTTTCTCTCGTGTCTGCGTGGTTATTTCGACTACTGCGTGCGAGAGCAGCGCTTACTCACCAATCCGCTGCAGCACGTTGACAACCCCAGGCTGGGTAGGTCTCTGCCAAAATCCCTGTCCGAAGATGACGTGGAAGCACTGCTTGCTGCGCCGGATGTGGGCGAGCCGCTGGGTTTGCGGGACAAGGCGATGCTGGAGCTTCTTTATGCCTGCGGTCTGCGGGTGTCCGAGCTGGTAGGCCTGACTCTGGACCAGCTTAACCTGCGCCAGGGGGTGGTGCGGGTGCGTGGCAAGGGTGACAAGGAGCGGCTGGTGCCTGTCGGCGATACCGCGCTGCACTGGCTGGCCGTGTATCTGCAAAAAGGGCGGGCGACCTTGATGGCCCAAGGCCCGTGCGACGCGCTCTTTCCCAGTCTGCGCGGTGACGCAATGACCCGGCAGACCTTTTGGTACCGCATCAAGCACTGGGCACAAGCGGCAGGCATCTCAACGGCTCTTTCGCCGCATACATTGCGCCATGCTTTTGCGACGCACTTATTAAATCACGGTGCGGACATCCGATCTGTGCAACTTTTATTGGGTCACAGTGACCTAAGCACCACACAGATTTACACTTATGTAGCACAATACCGGTTGCAGCAGCTGGTGGCGGAGCACCATCCGCGTGGCTAGGGGGGCTGTTTGAACGGGCCGCTCGCCGCCGATTGGCTGCGCAACCGGAGGCAGGAGCCGAGGTCTTGGTTGCATTGTGATCAGACCATGAGTGATGGGCCGCAAGGCTCATCTTGAACTTACCGATAGAGCAGGAATTCTCTGATAATGAAGCTTAAGACTCCAATTGTTACGTGCTGGTTGATGGCTGCGGCCGCTCTGGCTGTCACTCATTCTGCTGCGGCCAACACAGAGCAAAAAGCCAAAACCGAGGACCTCAGCGAGATCAAAAAGTCTATATCTGCAGGCCTGGAGTCAGGTAAAGCCGGTATTGTCGTGACTGCGGTCGAGGCTTCTCCCATCCCGGGGCTTTACAAAGCCACCATTGGGGAAGGGCCCCATGTCTATGCCACTGCGGATGGCAAGCACTTTGTTGCCGGAGAAATCTATGCGGTCAGCGGCGGAAAGATCGTCAACCTGACCGATCAGGAACGCAACGTAGAACGCGCCAAAGCAATGGCATCATTGGACAAAAAAGACATGGTTGTCTTTGCGCCCAAAGAAAAAGCCAAAAAAGTGCTCTATGTCTTCACTGATGTAGACTGTGGCTACTGCCAGCTACTGCACTCCAAAGTGCCGGAATACAACGAGATGGGCGTTGAGATTCGCTATCTGGCCTATCCGCGGGCAGGCATGGGCTCCAACAGTTCAAACAAGATGGTATCGGCCTGGTGTGCCAAGGACCCTCACGATGCCCTGACGAAGCTGAAGCTGCGCCAGGAGATTCCGCAGAATCTGTGCGCCGACAACCCGGTAGCGTCGCATTTTGAACTGTCGCGCAAGCTGGGCCTGACGGGTACTCCAGCCATGATAACCGAATCCGGCGAGTTGATTGCGGGCTACGTGGAGCCCCAGCGTTTGAAGCAGATGCTGGAACTCTAGTCGTAACGGCACCACCGCGGCTGCTCCCAGTAGCCGCGCTTCCCGCTCTGCTCACACCCCGCCAGATTGACAGTTTCCAGGCGCGCCAGTATGGTTGCGGTTCTTTTTCTGGCCGCCTGCAAAGTGGCGGCTTTGGCAACTGAGGTAGTCCCTTGAAACCTGTAAACATTGGCATCTGCGGGCTTGGTACGGTCGGCAGCGGCACCGTCAACGTTATTACCCGCAACCAGGCAAAAATCAACGCCCACGCCGGCTGCGAAGTACGTGTGGCCCAGGTTGCCGCACGCCGAGACAACCCCAAATGCGATCTCTCTGGCATTGATGTGACGCGCGATGTCTTTGCGGTAGCGGACAACCCGGAAGTAGACATCCTGGTGGAGTTGATTGGTGGAACCACCGTTGCCAAAGAACTGATCGAGCGGGCGATTGCCAACGGCAAGCATGTGGTCACCGCCAACAAGGCTCTGATCGCCGAGTTTGGCAACGAGCTGTTTCAGAAGGCCCAAAAGCAAGGTGTGAGCATTGCTTACGAGGCCGCCGTGGCCGGAGGAATCCCCATTATTCGTGCGCTGCGCGAAGGTCTGGTCGCCAACAATATTCAATGGCTGGCCGGAATCATCAACGGTACCGGCAACTTCATCTTGACGGAGATGCGCGACAAGGGCCGCACCTTTGCCGACGTTTTGCAGGAGGCCCAGGAACTGGGCTACGCCGAGGCGGATCCAAGTTTTGATGTGGAGGGTACGGACGCGGCACACAAACTGGTGATTCTGGCGTCTTTGGCATTCGGCATGCCGCTGCAGTTTGACCGGGTCTTCACCGAAGGTATCAGTCGTATCCTGCCCGCCGATGTTGCTTATGCGGGGGAACTTGGCTATCGCATCAAGCATCTTGGCCTGGCCCGCAAACATGCCCACGGCATCGAGCTGCGGGTGCATCCCACGCTGATTCCGCAGAGGCGGCTCATTGCCAACGTAGACGGCGTGGCCAATGCCGTAGTCGTAAAGGGGGACGCCGTAGGGCCTACCCTCTACTATGGCCCGGGCGCCGGAGACGAGCCGACTGCCTCCGCCGTTATCTCCGACATTGTCGACCTCAGTCGCACCTTGAACTGTCATCCCAACAGCCGGGTGTCCTATTTGGGATACCATTGCGACTCGCTGACGGACTTCCCCATTCTGGACATGGACGATACGGAAACCTGCTACTACCTGCGTATGTCGGCGCTCGACAAGCCCGGTGTCCTCTCAAAGGTGACGCAGATTTTGAGCGACGCCGGCATCAGTATCGAGGCGCTGATTCAGAAGCAGCCCTGGCAGGGCGAGACCGAAGTACCGGTCATTCTGCTGACCAACAAGGTGCTGGAGCGCAATATGAATACTGCCATCCGGCAGATCGAGGCCCTGCCCAGCATAGGTGGCGCCGTGGTAAAAATCCGGGTGGAAACCCTCAGCTAGATTAACGACTGGATCATGGCCGTGAAATATATCAGTACCCGTGGCGAGGCGCCGGCGCTCTCGTTTGAAGACGTTGTGTTAACCGGTTTGGCAAGCGACGGTGGATTGTATCTGCCCGAGACGCTGCCCTGCTTTTCTGCAGAAACCATCGCCGGCTGGGCCGGGCTTTCCTATCAGGAACTGGCGTTCGAGATCATGGCGCCGTTCGTCGATGGTGCAGTCCCCGACGAAGATCTTAAAAAGATCATTGCCCGGGCTTATCAAAGCTTCCGCCACAAGGCGCTGGCGCCAATGGTGCAAATTGGACACAACGAATGGGTGCTGGAGTTGTTCCAGGGCCCGACGCTCGCGTTCAAGGATTTTGCCCTGCAGTTTCTTGGGCACCTGTTGGACTACATCCTGGAGCGTCGCCAGCAGCGCGTGGTGGTGCTGGGCGCCACTTCTGGCGATACCGGTTCGGCCGCCATTGAGGGCTGCCGACGATGCAGCAATGTGGATGTCTACATTCTGCATCCACACAACCGCGTGTCCGAAGTGCAGCGGCGACAGATGACATCCGTCATTGCCGACAACGTGCACAATATCGCGATTGAAGGAAATTTTGACGATTGCCAGAACATTGTCAAAGCGAGTTTTTCCGATCAAAGCTTTCTGCCGGCAGGCCGACAACTGGTGGCGGTCAACAGTATCAACTGGGCGCGCATCATGGCGCAGATCGTCTATTACTTTTATTCCGCCATCGCCCTGGGTGCGCCTGCGCGTCCGGTTTCCTATTCTGTGCCCACGGGCAACTTCGGCGACATTTTTGCGGGCTATCTGGCCAAACGCATGGGCTTGCCCATTGACCAGTTGGTCATTGGCACAAACGCCAACGACATACTGCACCGCTGCATCAGCGACAACGATCACAGCAAAAAGCCGCTGAGGCACTCACTGTCGCCGAGTATGGATATCATGGTCTCCAGCAATTTTGAGCGAATGCTGTTTGACCTGTACGACCGCGATGGTGCCAGAATCAAACAACTTATGCAGACGTTCAAAGACACCGGCACCCTGGCGCTGGACCCTGCCGTACTGGACAAGGCTCGCAGCCTGTTCAGCAGTTATCGCCTGGACGACGCGGAAACCAAGCGCGTTATCGCGGAGGTGTTCGGTGACACCGAATATCTGCTGGATCCTCACACGGCAATCGGCGTGCAGGCCGGTCGGCAAACACGCCGTAGCAATAGCGTGCCCATGATTTGTCTGGCCACTGCGCACCCGGCCAAATTTCCCGAAGCGGTGAAGGAATCGGGCGTGGTCAGCGAGCCGCAGTTGCCAGTCCACATGCAGGATTTGCTGCAGCGGCCTGAGCAATTCGAAGTCTTGCCGGACAATTTGGCTGCCGTGCAGGACTACATTGCCAGAACGTTGTCCGCCTGATTGCAGGGCAGGTGTCAATCACCGGGCAGCGGTGGGCCGCCCGATGAACACTGTTTTTGCCTGTAGCTTGCTTCAGTGCAACATTCCGGTGCAATAACATGGCAGTCACAGCCCATAGCAGTGCTGCGGAGGCCGGCCGCTTGGCCTGTTAGCCATACGGTGGCGGCGCGGCAACGGCAATAACGGGATGGAACATTAATTGCTCTGACGGACATCAGTTCGGGTCCCGGGGCAGATTGATGTTGCATTTCACAGCTGGCGCGTGGGGAGTAGCTCTGTTGAGCCTGGCGGCTGCCGGTTTGGTTGCTGCAATCTACATTTCCATGCGCAACACGCGCCATCTGCGCGCGGAGGGGCTGGTTTGGTTGCAGGCCCTGCGCGCACTGATTACCCACCTGCAACACCACCGGGGTTTGACCTCTGGTGTGGTGGGGGGGGATGCTTCCTTGCAAGCGCAGTTGGAAGATGTGCAGATTCAAATCAGCCTGGACTTTGGCGCAATTAATAGCCTGGGTGCCTGGATCAAGCAGCACGAGCTGTGGCAATACATCACTCAGCACTGGGCGCGCCTGGCCCGCAATATCTATCAGCTGCCGGTTACCCGCAGCATTGACCAGCACAACCGGCTGATACGCAGCACCTTGCTGTTGGTGGATGAAGTGGCCGCTCGCTTTCATTTGCAGGTTGATCACGGCGGCCACCTGTGGCGGGACCTACTGTCGCTGGCCGAAGATCTTGGTCATGTGCGCGCGCTGGGCACGGCCATAGCGGCCGGCGCCGGCAAAATGGCGATGTTGGAAGAGGCTCGCGCGCGTGACAGTTTACAAAAAAGCCTGCGCGCGGTGGCGCGTACCCTGAACCTGCCGCGCTGCCAGGCCAAGTTGAACTCGGAAGAACAAAGCTGCATGATAGAGTTTCTGGCCTACACAGACGCCCATCTGCTGCATGGAAGCCCGCAGGTCGCGGCCGCAGACTTCTACGCTGCCGCCACGGCGGTGGTTGATGTCGTCTACACCCGCTTTGACGCCGAGCTCCTGTCCATGGCGCGGCGCCTAAATCCCTGATAATTGACAAACCCTATGCGCAAACAAATACGCCGACGTTCTGCGCAGGCCATGCCCGAGCCGTTGTGTGACGACAGCCGGGTACTGAGCCTGATTTACGCCGCCCGCGGCGTGCGAACAGCAGATGAACTGACCTATCGGCTGCAAAAGCTGTGTCCTCCGTTGCTGAAAGGCATGGATCAGGCCACGGCGCTGCTGGCTGAAGCCATGGCAACGAATCAGAAAATCTTGATTGTGGGTGACTTTGACGCCGACGGCGCCACCAGCACCGCGCTGGCTGTACGCTGTCTGCGCGCCATGGGTCACCGCAGAGTGGATTACATTGTGCCCAACCGTTTTGAATACGGTTACGGCCTGACGCCGGAAATTGTCCAGGTTGCCGCAGCCGGCAAGCCGGACCTGATCGTCACAGTTGATAATGGCATCTCCAGTCTGGATGGGGTGGCAACTGCCTTGAGTTTGGGTATCAAGGTAATCATTACCGACCACCACCTGCCCGGCGCGCAGATGCCGCCGGCCCACGCGGTGGTCAACCCCAATCAACCGGGCTGCGACTTTCCGAGCAAAGCCGCCGCCGGCGTCGCCGTTATATTTTATGTTTTACTGGCCCTGCGAAGTCGGCTGCGGCAAACCGGCTGGTTTTCTGCTGCCCGTCCAGAGCCCAACCTGTCTGAACATCTGGATCTGGTAGCTTTGGGTACGGTTGCCGACGTAGTTCCCTTGGACTTCAACAACCGCATTCTGGTGGATCAAGGCCTGAAGCGCATGCGCGCAGGCCTTGCCTGCCCTGGTATCAACGCCATTTTGGATGTGGCCGGCCGCAACCCGGCGCAGATCGCCGCGCAGGACCTGGGGTTTGCCGTGGGCCCGCGACTGAACGCGGCCGGCCGGCTGGACGATATGAGCGTGGGCATTCGCTGCCTGTTGGCCGACGACCCGGACCAGGCCCGTGAACTGGCGCAGGAGTTGGACAGCCTCAACCGCGACCGGCGAGCCATAGAAGCCGTAATGCAGAAAGAAGCCCTGCTGGAGCTGGAGCGCTTGAGCGCGGAGCTGGATGAAGACCTGCCCTGCGGGCTGTGCCTGTATCAGGAGAATTGGCACCAGGGCGTCATCGGCATTCTTGCCTCGCGCATCAAAGACCGGTTACATCGCCCGGTCATCGTATTTGCGGATGACGAGCAAGGTGCCTTGAAGGGCTCCGGGCGCTCCATTCCCGGCATTCACCTGCGCGATGTGCTGGACGAGGTGGCCACGGGGCACCCGGGCCTGCTCAGCAAGTTTGGTGGCCACGCCATGGCTGCGGGACTCAGTCTGGCAAAAAAAGACTTGGCCGAGTTTGGCGCCGCCTTCGGGGATGTGGTTGCCCGGCACCTGGGAGAGCAGGGTCTGCAAGCAGTGGTGGAGACCGACGGCGAGCTGCAGGGTGCTGACCTGTGCATCGAGCTGGCAGAGCGGATTGAACGGGGCGGGCCTTGGGGGCAGGGGTTTCCGGAGCCCGCTTTTGACGGCACTTTCACCCTGATCAATCAAAAATTGGTGGGGGAAAAACACCTGAAACTGACGCTTGCGCCCGAGCAACACAGTCAGACGGTGGTGGATGCCATCGCCTTCAATGTTGATCGCGATCAGTGGCCCGATCCGAATTGTCGCACCGTGCGCGCGGCCTACCGGCTCTCTGTCAACGAGTACCGCGGCCGGCGCACCGTGCAGATGGTGATTGAATACCTGGAGCCCGGCTGACGGCGCAGATTTTTTGCCGCCCACTCGGATTGAGGTAGAATCACGCCCCTATTCAAGCCCTGTCATCCAATGAGAATCAAGCATGGAAATCAACCCTCTACTGACAACACTCGCCGATCTTCAACAGCGGACCGCCACGCTTCGGGGGTATCTTTGACTACGACACCAAAAAAGAACGCCTGGCGGAAGTAGAGCTGGAGCTGGGGGAGCCCGGCGTCTGGAATGAACCAGAGCGGGCGCAGGCACTGGGACGTGAGCGCGCGGCACTCGAGCAAATAGTGCAGACGCTGGACAATCTGGAGCAGGGGGTTGCGGACTGTCGCGACTTGATTGACTTTGCTGTAGAGGATAACGACGAAGCCGCCCTGGCCGATGTGGTGCGGGAAGTTGACCAGTTGGAAGAGCAGCTGGCAAAACTGGAATTCCGGCGCATGTTCTCCGGCGAGATGGACCCCAACAACGCCTATCTGGATATTCAAGCCGGCTCTGGCGGCACCGAGGCGCAGGATTGGGCCAATATGCTGTTGCGCATGTTCCTGCGCTGGGGGGAGGACAAAGGCTTCAAGGCCACCCTGGAGGAGGTGTCTGCCGGCGAAGTGGCGGGCATCAAAAGTGCCACCATTCATTTTGCAGGCGAATACGCCTTCGGCTGGCTGCGCACAGAAACTGGCGTGCACCGCCTGGTCAGAAAGTCACCGTTTGACTCCGGCAACCGTCGCCATACATCGTTTGCCTCGGTCTTTGTCTCCCCTGAAATTGACGACGATATTGAAATAGAAATCAACCCTGCGGATCTGCGGGTTGACACCTACCGCGCCAGCGGCGCCGGCGGTCAGCACATCAACAAAACCGACTCGGCGGTGCGCATAACCCATGAACCCAGCGGGGTTGTGGTACAGTGCCAGAGCGAGCGCTCGCAGCATTCGAACCGCGATAAGGCCATGAAAATGCTGCGTGCAAAAATGTATGAGCAGGAAATGCTGAAGCGCTCGGCGGAGAAACAAGCCCTGGAAGACAGCAAGGCTGACATCGGCTGGGGCAGTCAGATCCGCTCTTATGTCCTGGACGATTCCCGCATCAAAGATCTGCGCACCGGTGTGCAAACCAGCAACTGCCAGGCAGTGCTGGATGGCGATCTGGATCAATTCATTGAGGCCAGCCTTAAAGCAGGTCTTTGATATCTCACCTACCCTATTCAAGTACCTGTAATCATGACTGAGCAAAACCTTGACGAGAACAAGCTGATAGCCGAGCGCCGGGGAAAACTTGCCACCTTGCGAGAGCAGGGCAATGCTTTTCCCAACCACTTCAGGCCAGAACACCTGGCGCAGAACCTGCAGCGCGACTACGGTGACAACAGCAAAGAGACGTTGGAGGCCCAGGCGCTGACGGTAAGTGCGGCCGGTCGGGTAATCCGCAATCGCGGCGCGTTTATGGTGCTCCAGGACGGCTCCGGCCAGATCCAACTGTATGTGACCAAGGCCGCCCGCGATTTTGCCAAACTGGTGGACCTGGGGGACATTATTGGTGTGCGCGGCCTGCTGCACAAATCCGGCAAAGGTGATTTGTACATCAACATGGACGACTGCACATTACTGACCAAGTCTCTGCGACCTTTGCCTGACAAGTTTCACGGCCTGGCGGATCAGGAAATGCGCTACCGTCAGCGCTATGTTGACCTGATCGTCAACCCGCAGGTGCGGCAGACGTTTGTTGTTCGTTCCAGAGTCATACAATTCATACGCGAGTACCTGAACGGCCGGGATTTTCTGGAAGTGGAAACCCCCATGCTGCAGGCCATCCCAGGCGGAGCCACGGCCCGACCCTTTGTTACCCATCACAATGCGCTGGATATGGACATGTACCTGCGTATTGCGCCAGAGCTGTATTTGAAGCGTCTGGTAGTGGGCGGCTTCGAGCGGGTGTATGAGATCAACCGCAACTTCCGCAACGAGGGGTTGAGTACTCGCCACAACCCCGAATTCACCATGTTGGAGTTTTACCAGGCCTACGCCGACTATCACCAGTTGATGGACCTGACAGAGGATATGCTGAGGAGCCTGGCGCTGTCGGTGTTGGGAAGCACACAAGTGGTCAATACCTTGCCGGCGCAGGCTGATGAAGAGCCGGAGCAGGTGGTCTACGATTTTGGCAAGGCATTTGAACGCATCAGTGTTTTTGATTCCATTTTACAATTCAATGCCGCACTTTCTGCGCAGGATATCAACAATCTGGACGGTGCCCGGGCCGTGGCAGAGGGCTTAGGTATCCCTGTTAAAACCAGCTGGGGACTTGGCAAGCTGCAAATTGAGATATTTGAAAAAACCGTCGAACACCGTTTGCAGCAGCCGACCTTCATCACTGAATACCCAACCGAGGTCTCACCTCTGGCGCGCCGCAGCGACAGCAACGCATTTGTGACCGACCGATTCGAGTTTTTTGTGGGCGGGCGTGAGATAGCCAACGGTTTCTCGGAGCTGAATGATGCGGAAGATCAGGCGGACCGCTTTAAGCAGCAGGTGGAAGAGAAGGATGCTGGAGATGTGGAGGCCATGCACTATGACGCGGACTATATTAGGGCTTTGGAGTATGGTTTACCGCCGACGGCCGGTGAGGGAATTGGCATAGACCGGCTGGTCATGCTGCTTACGGACTCTCCCAGCATCCGGGATGTGCTGCTGTTTCCGCATATGCGCAGGGAGAGTCGATAGCCTATCCCGGTGGTTGGGGCGGCCCCAAGCGGAGCAACTGCTGCGGGCATTAGCGGTTGACTCCTGCAAATTGTGCGTGGCCTGGATGCGTATGCACGGCGGCGGTTTTCACGGGGCTTGGTGTGGCTCCGGCCTGCAAATGGCTTCTGGAGCTTGCTGTCAAAAAAGCCAAAAAAATAAATACAAAAATGGCGAGCTTTGGCATAAGTTTATCCTCCAGTATCGACAATGATCTGTGGGCGACAAGGGAGGTCAGCCAACCCCCCTTTTGCCAAGGCGCAGCTACTCTGTAATTGCGCTAAGTTCTTCTGACTGAGAATCCACGGAAATTTCCACCCGTCGGTTTTCCTGCCGGTCACTGATGGCGTCGCCCTCGTTAATCAACTGGTTTTCGCCTGCGGCCTCAATCTCGATGTTGCTGATCTCCAAGTCGCTTTCTTCCAGAAATTCGCGAACGGCTTTGGCGCGTTGCTCAGCCAGGTGCTGGTTGTACTCTTCCGGACCCATGGCATCGGTGTGTCCTGTTACAGTCAATGAAAGTGCACCGTCCTGACCTTCAAATTGCTCGACCATTTGCTCCAGTTTTTGCCGCGCGTCATCGCTCAGTTCAGCTGAGTCAAATTCAAAGTGTACTGTGTGCTGGTCACCTTGACCCTGGCCTGCGCTGCTCAACTGCTGCCGGTCTTCGCTCCATTCCTGGCGCTGCTCCTCCACGTTGGCCTGCAGGTCACTTTCCTGTTCATTCCATTCTTCGCTGGCGGCATTACGCTGTTCTTCCGCCCAGTCGCCCGCGTCACTTGCAGATTCTTGAGCAGAGTCACGCTGATCTTCCGCCCAATCCTGAGCGTCGCTGGCACTGTAGCTTTCTTCTGTCGGGTTGTAGGCTCCGCGATCACTACGATTCTGAGACATTTCGTCGCCCTGTGCGTAGGCCGCAGTACCGCCGGTCAATAGGCCGACCAGCAGAGCCAACTTTGCTTTTTTCAAAGTATTCATGGCAAGATCCTCTCATTGTTGGATTTAACTGCTTATTAGCGATAACTGTGCCAAGATAGTCTTTACATCGACAGGCCCCGTTTCGTGGACTTTCGGCTTGCCAGTCAAACCTTGGATAACTGCAAAGCTCGGGGGCATCGGCCCGTTTGCAGGCCAATATTCATGAAGATGCCTGGGCACCCAGTACAGAGTCCCTGTGGCTGGCGATGCTGGCGCCAGTGCAGCAAGCCGTCTGCTGGTTAAAAGTACAAAAAATATGTAGTTCGTGCGCAGGCAGCCCTGCCGCAGCAGGCGCAACCGTGCAACACCCCATGCGCTTTGTCGAGCTCATCCTGTTGTCGCTGGAGTGCGGCTGATATAATCTCCTATCCGATATCAAGCAAGACGTTACCCAACCATGACCCAAATCAAAGATTACATGCTTCAGCTGGGCCGCCAGGCTCGCGCTGCATCCCGCATCATGGCCGCCAGTGATACGTCTGTGAAGAATGCAGCGCTGTTGGCCATCGCCGAGCAGATTCACGCTGCGCGCGAGCGCCTTGCGGCAGCAAACGCTACGGATATGGCCGCAGGACATGACAACGGCCTGGATGCGGCGCTGCTGGACCGCCTGGAGCTGACGCCCGGCCGCATAGACGGCATGATTGAGGGGCTGCGGCAGGTTGCTGCGCTGACGGATCCTTGTGGCGGTATCACCGATCTGAACTTTCGGCCATCCGGAATCCAAGTAGGCAAGATGCGTGTGCCGCTGGGTGTGGTGGGTATCATCTATGAATCGCGGCCCAATGTGACGGTGGAGGCCGCCAGCCTGTGCATCAAATCCGGTAATGCCACCATTCTTCGCGGTGGCAGTGAGGCTATCCACTCCAATCGGGCTGTGGCCGAGTGTATCAAAGCGGGCTTGCAGCAAGCGGGGCTGCCCGACACTGCGGTTCAGGTTGTTGAGACCACTGACCGCGCGGCGGTGGGCGAACTGATCACCATGAGTGAATGGGTAGACGTCATTGTGCCTCGCGGCGGAAAGGGGCTGATCGAGCGCATCAGTGCCGAAGCCCGCGTGCCGGTCATCAAGCATCTTGATGGCGTGTGCCACGTTTTCATTGACCGGGACGCAGACCTGGCCAAAGCCGAAAAAATTGCCATCAACGCCAAAACCCACCGCTACGGTGTTTGCAATGCAATGGAGACGCTGTTGGTGGACGCTACCGTTGCTGCAAAGGTATTGCCGTCCCTGGTTGAGCAGTATCGGGCCAAGTCGGTGGAGCTGCGGGGGTGCGAGCAAACCCGCGCGCTGGTGGGCGACGTTTCTGCCGCAACAGAGGAAGACTGGTACGCCGAGTACCTTGCGCCAATCCTGGCTGTTCGTATAGTAGACGGGATGGACGAAGCGATTGCCCACATCAACCGCTACGGCTCTCATCACACCGATGCCATAGTCACAGAGAATTACAGTCGCGCCCGCGTGTTCCTTACCGAGGTGGACTCAAGCTCTGTCATGGTCAATGCGTCCACGCGTTTTGCCGATGGTTTCGAGTACGGCCTGGGTGCTGAGATTGGCATCTCCACCGACAAAATTCACGCCCGCGGCCCTGTGGGGTTGGAAGGCCTGACCTCCCAGAAGTGGGTTGTGCTGGGGGATGGCCATACGCGCCAGTGACTGCGCGGACGCGAGTTTTGTTTGGCGGTACCTTCAATCCGGTACACGTGGGGCACGGCCGCCTGGCGCTGGAGACACAAGACCAGCTCCGGGCTGAACATTTCATGTTTGTGCCAAGCCATCAGCCGCCTCACAAGCCACAACCCGATGTCAGTGTTGCGCACCGGCTGAATATGCTGAACCTGGTGGTCGAACAACTGAACCTGATCAGGGGGGAAGCCTGCTTTGCCACTGAACTCTGTGAGTTGGAGCGGGCCCAGGCGTCCTATACCGTTGACACGCTTGCGGACTTGCGCAAGAAGTACCCGCAGGATCGACTGCTATGGCTGATCGGCATGGACAGCCTTGTAAACCTCTCCAGCTGGCATCAATGGCATTTGTTGACCCAGCACGCCAATCTGCTGGTGGTAAACCGACCGGGTTTTGTCCGCCCGCAGGCAGGCGCAGTGGCTTCGTGGCTGAAGCCCCGTTGCCGGGATCTGAACGAACTTCCTCCCTGTGGTGGCGTCACATTCCTGGAAACCACACCAATGCCGGTGTCTTCCAGTGCCATTCGCAGTAACATTAAGCGCCGCAAGTCAAATCTTTACCTGCTGCCCAATCCTGTGCAGTCCTATATTGAAACTCACACACTTTACAGTTGAAAAAAATATGACAAACACTGAAGACCTTAATGCACTGATTCGCGAAGCGCTTGATGACCTCAAGGGGCAGAAGATTGTGGAGCTTGATGTGCGAGAGCTGACCGAGGTCATGGACTTCCTGATCATAGCCAACGGTACATCCAATCGGCACGTCAAGTCTCTGGCCGGCAAGGTCGTGGAAGAGCTCAAGCCCAAGGGCTTCAAACCCCTGGGCGTTGAGGGTTTGGAAGATGGTGAGTGGGTGCTGGTGGACTATGGCAGTACCGTAGTGCATGTCATGTTGCCGACCGCGCGGGATTTTTACGAGCTGGAGAAGCTGTGGTCCAAAGTGCCCGCCAATCGAGAAGATGCCGCCCGGCAGAATCCGTCGCGGGAGTCTTAGGACGGTGAAGGTTCAGCTGGTTGCGGTCGGCAATAAAATGCCCCAGTGGGTGGTTCAGGGGTACGGCGAGTACGCTAAACGATTGCCACGCGAGCTGACGCCCCAGCTGGTAGAAATTCCATCGGCCGGTCGTCTGAAGAGCGCCCGAATAGAGGAACTGAAAGACGCTGAAGGCCGAGCCATTGCCCAGGCTATTGCACCCAGGACAAAAAAAATTGTGCTTGATGTTCAGGGCGCTGCCTGGTCAACCGATGAGCTGGCAGAAAGGCTGGCCGGGTGGCAAATGGAGGGGGATGATCTGGCCTTTGTCATTGGCGGTCCGGACGGACTGAGCCAGGCATGCCTGAACTCCGCCGACGCTCGGTGGTCTCTTTCAAGACTTACCCTGCCACATCCGCTGGTGCGTGTGGTCTTCATAGAGCAGCTGTACAGGGCCTGGACCATGCTTCGCAATCACCCTTACCACAAGTGAGCGGCTGGCAGCCTATGCCAATTTGCTGTAAGTACGGCGGTTTTCTGGCAGTTTTGGAAATTGGGTGTAAGCTGTTGTAAAGCAACTGTCACATTCATCTCCGGGCCAAGCCTACCCATAATAATGTCGCTGTCAAATACCGAACAGGATCACCTGCAGTTCAAGGACCATAGTCTGGAGGACCGGCTTTTTAGCCGGCGAATGCTGTTGTCCTTCATTATGGTCTTGCTGATGTTTGGTGTGTTGATTGGGCGGGTCTACACCCTGCAGGTGGTGCACCATCAAGATTACGTCACCCGCTCCGATAGCAACCGCATTCAGGTTCAGGCCGTCCCTCCTACACGGGGCCTGATTTTTGACCGCAACGGGGTATTGCTGGCAGACAACCGTGCCAGCTACACCTTGTCGATTGTCAGGGAGCGGACCCAGGATCTGGAGCAAACCATTGCTCGAATTTCAGAATTGATTGAGGTTGGCCCCAGTGACCGAGATGCGTTTTTCAAGGCCCTGCGGCAGCGACGGCGGCCCTACGAAGCCGTACCTCTGCGGTACCGACTGACCGAGGAGGAAATTGCCCGCATCGCCGTGCACGAGTACGAACTGGACGGGGTAGAGGTGGATGCGCTTTTGGTACGCCATTATCCCCATGGTGAGCTATTTGCCCATGCCATCGGTTACGTCGGGCGCATCAACGAGCGGGAAGTGGCTAATTTTGACGAAGCAAGATACCGCAGTTACGCCGGCACCCACACCATCGGCAAGATAGGTTTGGAGCGCTCCTACGAGCAACACCTGCTGGGCGAAGTGGGCGCTCAACACATTGAAACCAACGCCCACGGCCGCGTCTTGCGGGTACTGGAGCGAACGGATCCCAAGCCAGGTCGCGATCTGCGTCTGCACATGGATATCCAGTTACAGCAAGTGGCCAGTGATGCGCTGGAAGGCCGCCGCGGGGCCGTCGTGGCCATGGATGTGGCCACCGGAGGCGTACTGGCACTGGTCAGCGCACCGAGTTTTGATGCCAATCTGTTTGTCACCGGTATCAGTTACGAAAACTATCGGGCGCTGAGCGAGTCCGACGAGCTGCCGCTTTTCAACCGGTTTTTACAGGGCCAGTACCCTCCGGGCTCGGTGCTGAAACCCATGCTGGGGGTAGGGGCGCTGGATGCCGGCGTGGTCACTGAAAATACCCGCATTCGCGACCCTGGGTTTTACCGGCTCGACGGCGACACGCGGCTTTATCGCGACTGGAAGCGTACCGGGCACGGTAACCAGGTGGACTTGCGTCAAGCCATTGTGGAGTCCTGTGACACCTATTTTTACGACCTCGCCTTCAAGATGTCCATCGATAAAATGCACCCTCTAGGCGATGCCTTTGGTCTTGGTCGCCGAACAGGCATTGACTTGCCGAGCGAGCGCCCTGGCCTTTGGCCTTCGCGCGCCTGGAAGCGCGGCGCGCGCGGCTCATCCTGGTTTCCAGGAGACAGTCTAAACGTCAGTATTGGCCAAGGTGATGTGCTTGCCACTCCGGTACAACTGGCAGCCATGACGGTTGGCCTGGCTTCGCGCGGTACCCTGATGAAGCCGCAGGTGGTCGCGCAGATTGATCAGCAGCCGCTAGCCCCGGAAGCGACCGGCCATTGGCGTGGGTCCGAGGCGCACTGGAACTATGTTCACAGTTCAATGGAAGATGTGGTGCACAGCCGCGCCGGCACCGCAAAGGTCATTGCTCCCGGACTCAGCTACCGCATCGCGGGCAAGACCGGAACCGCACAGGTGGTGGGCATTGCGCAGGGAGAGCGCTACGATCGCGAAAAAACTCTGGAGAGGCAGCGGGACCACGCCCTGTTCGTGGCCTTTGCTCCCGTAGAGAATCCGCAAATTGCAGTGGCAGTCATCGTTGAAAACGGTGAGCACGGCTCCAGTGTTGCGGGGCCGGTCGCGCGCAAGGTATTTGACGGTTGGTTTGCCATAGAGGCGGCTCGTGCCGAGGCGGCATCGGCAGAAGTGGCGACCACACAGGATAACCCGTGAGTAAAAGTCAGGATTTTGTCCGCCGTCTGCCGGATTCCAGCCATCACTTCAAACAGGTTCCCGGGCTTTGGCAATTGCTGCGCATGGACCCCTGGCTCCTCGCTGGTTTGGTTGCCCTCACCGCCTATGGCCTGATCATACTCTACAGCGCCAGTGGACAAAGTCAGGGCATGGTCAAGCGACAATTGGTCTTTTTTGCCATAGCCTACGGCGCCATGTTTGCGGTTGCCCATGTCCAGCTGAGGCTGGTGGCGCGTTGGGCCTACTATTTTTACGGGGTGGGGCTGATTCTGCTGGTATTGGTACTGTTATTTGGCGTGGGCGCCAAAGGGGCTCAACGCTGGCTAAGTTTGGGTTTTATTCGTATTCAACCCTCTGAAGTTCTCAAACTGGCGGTGCCCATGTGCTTGGCGGCGTATTTTTCCACGCGTTTGTTGCCACCCAAGTTCAAACACGTCGCTATAAGCCTGATGATCATTGCTGTACCCACCATTTTAATCCTCAAACAACCGGATCTTGGCACCTCTATCATGGTGTCCAGTTCCGGGCTGATTTGCCTGTTTCTTGCCGGGCTGCCCTGGCGTTTTATCAGTGGCGCATGCCTGGCGTTATTGCTGTCCATTTACCCGATGTGGCAGTTTGTCATGCGGGACTACCAGAAGCAGCGGGTCATGACGCTGTTCAACCCCGATGCCGACGCCCTGGGGGCAGGGTGGAATACCATTCAGGCGAAGACGGCCATAGGTTCGGGCGGTGTGTACGGTAAAGGTTGGCTTAAGGGCACTCAGTCCCAGCTGGATTTTCTTCCAGAAACCCATACTGACTTTATTATCGCAGTACTGTCGGAGGAGTTTGGCCTGAGGGGTTTTTTGCTGCTGCTCGCGCTGTATTTTTTTGTCATCGCCCGCGGCATGTGGATAGCTTTGACCGCCAAGACAACCTTCAGCCGCTTGCTTGGAGGCTGCATTATTCTCACCTTTATGGTCTATATCTTTGTCAATATCGCCATGGTTGCCGGTATCCTGCCCATTGTTGGTGTGCCCCTGCCACTGGTTAGCCTGGGTGGAACATCTTTGATATCTTTGATGTTGGGGTTTGGATTGCTTATGGCCATATCTGCCGAGCGTAATAAGACGACGGACTAATAACAAGAGAGCAACTATGACGTTGAAAAAATTCCACACCGGTATGAAGGCATTGTTTATTGGTGCTGCCTGCCTTGCAATGACAGTGCAGGCAGAGGGTTACAGCAAACATCCCCAGGCGGCGGCGTTTGTCGAGCGCATGGTGACCGAGCACGGCTTCAAGGCGGAAGAAGTCATGCGGGTGCTGGCCAAGGCAGAGAAAAAACAAGCCATACTTGACGCCATTGCCCGCCCGGCGGAGAGGACCAAACCCTGGTTTGAGTATCGGCAGATATTTTTAGGCGACACCCGCGTGGTTCAGGGGGTTGAGTTTTGGAAAGAAAACGCAGAAACCTTAGCGCGCGCCGCCGAACACTACGGCGTAGAGCCCTCCATCATTGTGGCCATCATCGGAGTTGAGACCCGCTACGGGCGCTTCATGGGCAACCACCGGGTCATCGACGCTCTGACGACGCTGGGATTCGATTATCCGCCGCGGGGCAAATTTTTTGCCAGTGAGCTTGAGCACTTCTTTTTGTTAACCCGCGAACAGCAGCAGGACCCATTGAGTTTGACCGGTTCCTATGCCGGGGCCATGGGTTACGGTCAGTTCATCCCCAGCAGCTACAGGCACTATGCCCGCGATAACGACGGTGACGGCCTGATTGATATCTGGAGCAACAAAAGTGATGCCATCGGCAGTGTGGCAAACTATTTCAAAGCCCACGGCTGGCAGAAGGACGGCCCGGTCATGGTGCCCGCCAGGATCACGGACAAGTTTGACCGGGAGCAGCTCAACAGCCGGAACCGGCCCGATACCAGTGTTGAGCAGTGGCAAGGCAAGGGCATCTCTGCTGTGGCTCCGGTTGAAGGCGCTCAAATTGCCCTGCCGCTGCAGTTCACTGCTGAAAAGGGCGAAGAATACTGGCTGGGTTTTAATAATTTTTATGTGATCACCCGCTATAACCGCAGCCATCTTTATGCCCGGGCTGTATGGGAGCTGAGTGAAGAAATCAAAGCCGCCTGGATGGCCAGTTCCGCAAAACAATAGCACGGGAAAACACCATGCAAATTGATAAGAAGAGCCGCTTCTGGCGCGCTGGTTTATGCTCTGTAGCGTTGCTGGCTCAGCTGGGCATGATTGGTTGCTCCAGCAGAAGCCTACAGCCCTCCAGAGAAGTTCCGTTCTCCGAACAACAAGACCGCGGGCCGGACCGGGACATTGACGTCAGCAACTTGCCGGATGCCATCCCGCGCAGGGAATTGGTGCGCCTGGCCGGCAACAAGACCCCCTACACTGTGCTGGGTAAAACCTACCACGTTAACTTCGAAAGCAGTGGTTACTCAGAGGTGGGTTACGCCTCCTGGTACGGCAAAAAATTTCACGGGCGACACACCTCCAACGGTGAAATCTACGATATGTTCGGTATGACAGCGGCGCATAAGACCCTGCCGATACCAAGCTACGTCAGAGTGACCAACCTGAACAACCAGAAGACCATTGTCGTGCGCGTCAACGACCGCGGCCCTTTCCACGACGGGCGCATCATTGACCTGAGCTATGCCGCAGCCAAACGGCTGGACTTTCACCAACAGGGGACGGCCAGAGTACGGGTGGATATCATTGAGGCGGTGGAGCCCGCGCTGGCCGGTGACGGCGAGCGCATCAGCGGCATTCAGCTGGCCGATAACACTTACCTGCAGGCCGGCGCCTTTTCACGTAAAGAGGGTGCTCTTGCTTTGCAGAAGCGCATCAAGGGCCTGACGCAGTTCGGCACTCGAATACACAGCGAATCCAATCGCCAATTGCACAAAGTATTGATAGGTCCGGTGGTCTACCAGGACGACCTGCTGCATCTGCGCCGAGTTTTGCTGGATGCCGACCTGGGTGAATCGTATGTGGTGGAGCTTTAGGCCACGCACTGAGGGGCGGTTGTCCGACTGCTCTGGAGGTTTATGCTGGTTGATGGCAGCAATGGCCAAATCCCGTGTCCTATTGGCCATTGCTGTTACAATAGGTTCAACCCCGCGCGAGACCTGACCATGCCAAGGTGTCGTTCCGAAGAAATTGTAAATAACAGATGACTCATGATTAAAAAATTTTTCAGCGCCTCTGCTATTGTTCTGCTGCATCTGGCTGTACCCGTCTCGGCCAACCCCATCATCGTACCGGCACCGCCAGCACTGTCTGCCGAAGCCTACATGCTGATTGACGCGGCCACCGGCAAAGTCCTGGTCGAGGAAAAAGCTGACGTTCAGCTGCCGCCGGCAAGCCTTACCAAAATGATGACCGGTTATATCGTTACCGACGAGCTGGATCGTGGGCGGCTCAAAGAGACAGATACGGTGCTGATCAGTGATGACGCCTGGCAGCGTGGGGGCACCAAAAGCGGCAGTTCAACCATGTTTCTTGATCCCCGCACCCGCGTCCCCGTCATTGATCTGCTGCGCGGTATCATAGTGCAGTCCGGCAATGATGCCTCCATTGCTCTGGCGCAGCATCTGGCCGGCAGCGAAACAGCCTTTGCCGATGTCATGAACCAGCACGCTCAGTTGCTGGGCATGAACAATACCCATTTTGTCAACGCCACCGGCTGGCCCGCTGAGGGGCACTTGTCCACGGCGCGGGATCTGACCCTTCTTGCCCGGGCAGTGATTGAGGAGCACCCCAAATACTACCCAATTTACGCCGAAAAATATTTTGAATACAACGGCATCAATCAACCCAACCGCAACCGCCTGCTGTTTCGCGACCCCTCCATTGACGGTTTGAAAACCGGGCACACCAATGAGGCGGGCTACGGGCTGGTGTCTTCGGCGCAGAAGCAGGGCATGCGGCTGATTGCCACCGTGCTGGGCACCCAGTCGGAAGAGGCGCGGGCGGTTGAGTCGCAGAAGCTGCTGTCCTACGGTTTTCGCTATTTTCAGACTCACTCGCTCTACCCGGCCGGCCGTGAATTGAGTCGCGCAAAAGTGTGGAAAGGCAAAAGCAGTGAATTGGCCCTTGGCGCGGCCGAGGAGGTGCTGATGACCATTCCCCGTGGCGCGGCAGATTCACTCAATGCGGAGATTTCAATTGAAACCCTGATTGAGGCACCTATTGAGAAGGGCCAGGTGCTGGGTGACCTGATTGTTTCCCTGAACGGCGAGGTTGTCTACAGCGCCGACCTGGTGGCGCTAGAGGATGTAGAACAGGCGGGCATTTTTGCCCGGCTGTGGGACAGCGTAATCATTTTTGTGACAGGGCTTTTCCGGTGAGTGAAGACGTCGAATCCCCGAAGATTCAGTTCCCGTGCAGCAACTATCCCATTAAAGTTATGGGCTATGCCGGCGAGGGCTTCAGAGAATTTGTGTATCAGGTCATGGAGCGGCACGATGCCGGATTTGATCGCAGCCGTGCCCAGGTACGCCCCAGCCGAACGGGCCGTTTTGAATCGGTGAACGTGGAGATCACCGCCACTGGAGCGGCACAGCTCAGCGCGCTGTTCGCCGATTTGAAGCAGAACCCTGCGGTGCAGATGGTTCTCTAGTGGTTGTACAAACTGCGTCCGCGCCACCGAGCCACCTGTTGGTCAAGCGTCTTGGCCTGCAGCCTTACAGTCAGGTTTGGCAGGCCATGAAAGCCTTCACCGACAGTCGCGGGCCAGACTCTGCCGATGAGCTGTGGTTGGTGCAGCACCCTCCTATCTTTACCCAGGGGCAGGCCGGCAAAGCCGAGCACGTTCTGGCCGCAGGAGACATCCCGGTGGTGCAGACCGACCGGGGCGGTCAAGTAACCTACCACGGTCCCGGACAATTGATTGCCTACCCCCTGCTGGATCTGCGTCGCCTGGACCTGGGTGTGCGCAAGCTGGTGACCGCTTTGGAACACAGCATCATCGGCTTGCTGGCGGAGTGGAATATCAATGCGGAGGCTCGCCCGGATGCCCCAGGCGTCTATGTTGATGGCTGCAAGATTGCTTCGCTGGGGTTGCGGGTACGCAGGGGGTGCAGCTTCCACGGTTTGAGCCTTAATCTGGACATGGATCTGCAACCGTTTCAACGGATCAACCCTTGCGGGTATAATGGCCTGCAAATGACGCAAATGGCCGATCTGCTGCCGCCCGGCAGCTTCAGCCTGGCTCAGGTTGAGCAGCGTTTGGTATGCCACATCGCCCAGAGCTTGGGCCTTTCGCCCCTCGAGGGTGATGACAGCGATGGCCACGGCCCGCAAAGAGAAGTCTATGAGTGACAGTATTCCGGTCAAGCGCACCCGCCGCATAGCCCAGGGTGAAAAGCTGCGCGATGCCGATAAGGTAGAGCGCATCCCCGTCAAAGTCATTGCCAGTGACCGCATGCTGCGCAAGCCGGACTGGATTCGCGTACGCGTGTCGGTATCGCCGGAGGTGGAGCGCATCAAAAAACTGTTGCGCAAGGCCAATCTGTCCACGGTCTGTGAAGAGGCCAACTGCCCCAACCTGGGTGAGTGTTTCAGCGGTGGCACGGCAACCTTCATGATCATGGGCGACATCTGCACCCGCCGCTGCCCGTTCTGCGATGTCG
>CAYNST010000009.1:0-8626 GCA_964399955.1 uncultured Cellvibrionaceae bacterium
GAACCGGAACAGGAACCGGAACAACAGCCGCACGCGGTTGAGCAACCCGCCAGACCGGCGGACGCACCGGATGAAGTGCTGATCATCAATGTTATGTCCCGGCGCGGCAATACCTTTGCGGGGGCGGAACTGCTGCAAGCAATGCTTGACGAGGGGCTGCGCTTTGGCGAAATGGACATTTTTCATCGCCATCACACCACCGACGGAGAGGGCCCGATTCTCTTCAGCGTGGCCAACATGGTCAAACCTGGCACCTTTGATCTTTCCGCAATGGAGAACTTTGCCACACCCGGCATCAGCATGTTCCTGACCCTGCCAATTCGCGGTGACAGCCTCGCAGCCTACACCCTGATGGCCGACACGGCCCGCCACCTGGCGGAGCAGCTTGACGGTGAGCTGAAAGATGAAAACCGCAGCGTGATGACCCGACAGACCATCGAGCACGGTCGCCAGCGGGTTATCGAATACGAACGTAAGCGACGCCTGGTGCGCGCCTGAGCCAGAGAGCGTCTGTGAAGTTCAGTGAAAACGCGTCACGCGAGCAGTACGACCTGCTGAAAGCGGAAATCCTGCACCACAACTATCGGTACCATGTACTCGACGCGCCGGAGATTTCCGACGCCGAGTACGACCGCCTACTGCAACAACTCAAAGCCATCGAAGCGCAACACACCGACTGGGTCACGCCGGATTCGCCCAGCCAAAGGGTGGGAGCCGAGCCTCTGGCAGCCTTTGCCCCGGCAGTGCATGTTCTGCCAATGCTGTCTCTGGAGAATGCCTTCAGCGGCGACGAGTTGAACGCGTTTGACAAACGCATTCGCGAACGTCTCAAATGGGGCGAGGCCATTGAGTACGCCTGCGAACCCAAATACGACGGTATCGCCGTCAGCCTGCTGTACCGCGATGGGGTGCTGGAGCGCGGTGCCACCCGGGGTGACGGGTCCACCGGCGAGGACATTACCCACAACGTACGCACCATCCCGTCGGTTCCTCTGAAGCTCCTGGGGCAAGATTTCCCCACAGTGCTTGAAGTGCGCGGCGAGATCTACATGTCCAAAGCCGGCTTCGAAGCCCTGAATGATACCGCGCGCCGCGAGGGCAGTAAGGGGTTCGTCAACCCGCGCAATGCAGCCGCCGGCAGCCTGCGTCAACTGGACCCCGCCATCACCGCTAAACGCCCGTTGACGCTCTGCGCCTACGGGGTGGGTCTGGCCGAGAGCGGGTCGTGGCCAAAGACGCATTTTGAAGTTTTACAGGCATTGCGGCAATGGGGGTTTTTGGTGAGCCAGGAGGTGGCTCTGGCCCAGGGCGCGCAAGGTTGTTTGACCTATTACCAGCGTCTGGGAGAGCTGCGTCCGCGTTTGGGCCATGACATCGACGGCGTGGTCTACAAGGTAAACCGGCTGGATCTGCAGGAGCGGCTGGGGTTTGTTGCGCGTGCGCCACGCTGGGCAATCGCGCACAAGTTTCCGGCTCAAGAGGCCTTTACCCGGGTGCGCGCTGTGGAGTTTCAAGTGGGCCGCACCGGCAGCATCACGCCGGTTGCGCGCCTGGAGCCGGTCTTTGTCGGTGGCGTAACCGTGTCCAACGCCAGTTTGCACAATCGCGATGAGATAGAGCGGCTGGGCTTGATGCTGGGAGACACAGTGGTGGTGAGGAGGGCGGGAGATGTGATTCCCCAAGTGGTATCGGTGGTGCTGGACAAGCGTCCGCTCAATCCAGAGCCTGTGGTTTTCCCCGAAACCTGCCCTGCCTGCCACTCGACCTTGGTTGTTCAGGCGGATGAGGCGGCGGTGCGCTGCGCAGGCGGCCTGGCATGTCCGGCACAGCGCAAAGAAGCGATCAAACATTTTGCCAGTCGGCAGGCCATGGACATTGAAGGGCTGGGTGACAAGCTGGTGGATGCATTGCTGGATCAGGGCATGGTTCACGGACTGGCCGATCTCTACCGTCTGCGAGTGGACGCGGTAGCGGGTCTGGAGAGAATGGGAACAAAGTCCGCCTCCAATTTGCTGCGCGCCATTGAGGGCAGCAAGAACACGACCTTGCCGCGCTTTTTGTACGCGCTGGGCATTCGTGAAGTTGGTCGAGCAACCGCCGCCGCTCTTGCGCGCCATTTTGGCGAGCTAGAGCCGCTGATGACAGCGGGGGAAGTCGCGCTGCAGGAAGTGCCGGATGTGGGTCCGGTCGTGGCGCGCTGGGTGGCCGAATTCTTCCGGCAGGAGGTGAACCGCAGCGCCATTGCTGAGTTGCTTGACTGCGGCGTGCACTGGCCGGCCGAGAAAACCCACAGCGAAGCCGGCGGCGCGCCCCTGGCGGGCCGCGTGTTCGTACTCAGCGGCACTCTGGAGACCATGACCCGGGAAGAGGGCAAGAGTCGCCTGGAGGCATTGGGCGCCAAGGTGAGCGGCAGCGTGTCCAGTAAAACCGATTATCTGGTGGCGGGCCCCGGGGCCGGCTCCAAATTAGGCAAGGCGGAGACCCTTGGGGTTTCAGTGCTTGACGAAGAGGCGTTTCTCGCCTTGCTGGCAGAGCACGGTGCAGCACCTTCAAATTGAACTGCGCGGCTCCAGGCGCGGTTCTGCAACTCTGGCATAGCCCAGATTCGGCCGGCTGAGCGCCTGGTTGCGCGATCAGCCGGCCGCAACAGCCGGGATCAAGTGAGTTATTGTTGGAAGCCCCAGGCCTGCGAACTGGTTTTTCCCGCCCGGCTGCGAGCCATCGGGCAGTCTGACCTCGTCCGGCCGCTGCCTTTGTCAGCTGAATGTCAAAACTTTGAACCGTTGATAACGTCCAATATCCTGCGGCCGGACCGGGTGTTCGCCACGGTGATCGACCGCGTCACTGACAGGATCACCGCCTTTATCATTCGGCTTGAGCACCCTCAACTTTCTCCCGCCATGGAGTTCTGGCGACTCGCACTCCAAACTATCATTTTCGTGGCCGGCAAATTGGTGTATTGCCCCCGGCGATGTCAAAAAAAGTACCACGATCGGCCCGTCCCGTGAGCGCTTTGGCGGATGACGCTGGTGCGGCCGGTGCATTAGAGAGGTTTATGATATGCGCTTCACGATCAAAAAACGCGCACGCCTGACCGCCAGTATGTTCGCCAGCGCCTCCTTTCTTGCGCTGGCGGTCTGGGGTTGGGAGCTGCCAGTAGAGACCGTATTATTATTTTTTGTCGTATGTGTACTTTTGCTGGCCTTGATTGTGGGAGCGGCGGCAATGGTGGCGTACGCCCTGCATAGATGGCGGCTTGCCAAAGAAAAGCGGAGCGACTGACGCCCATGCCCCTGGCTCAAATACCGCTTGAGTATTTTCACCGCCTGGTTGAACAGGCCCGGGCGGAGGGTTGCAATGTTGACGCCCTGCTGGCCGAGCTGAATATCGCGCCTGCCGAGTGGCAGAACCGGCAGGTGATCTCAGCGTTTGTCTATGGGCAGCTTTATCAGAGGGTAATGCGCGAGACGGGCAATGAGTTTTTTGGTTTATTCTCCGACGGCAAAGTACCTTTAGGCGCATTCAGACTGATGTGTCTGTCGTTGCTTTCGTGCCGCGATTTTTCTCAGGCGCTGGTGCGCTACGGCGAATTCGCAGAGATCTGTCGGGGGATGAACTCACGGTTTTTGATCGGATCGGAGGCCGGCCGAGCCGTGCTGACGCTGGGGCCCATCCGCTCTGTTGACCGCCAGCAATTTGCCCGCATGCAGGCGGCAGCAGACCCGGCCAATCTGGTCTGTACAATGTTCACCAGTTATCGGTTTCACTGCTGGCTGGTAGGGCGGGAGATTCCACTGCAGTCAGTGAAGCTCACCAGTGGTGCTGCGCAAGCACAGTTCAATGTTGATCATTTCTGCGCGGACAGCGTTTTGTTTGATCAGCCCTACAATCAGTTGATCTACCCGCAAGCTGCTCTGCGGCTGCCGGTGGTGCAATCGGAAGACTCCACCATGGAGTTTCTGCGTACAGCTCCGTATCACCTGATTGTTCCGACCCAGATAGAGGTATCCCTGGCGGATCAGGTCCGAGCTATTCTCAATCGGGATGTCGGACGCAATATGCCTTCTGCAGAGGCGGTTGCACGCCAGTTGAATGTGTCTGTGCCCACCATGAGGCGCAAGCTTACTCAGCAGCAGGTAACGTATCAGGTGCTTAAGGATCAGGTGCGGCTTGAGGCCGCTTTGCACTATCTGAATTGCCCGGATCTCAGCAATAACGAAATTGGTGAAAAACTGGGATTTGACGAACCCAGTGCTTTTTTCCGAGCCTTTAAAAAGTGGACCGGCCGTACACCCGGTGCCTACCGGCGAGATCTTTCGCCGGAAAGCGGAGCCTTGCGCAAATAGGTGGAGCCTCTGATTGATCATTGTTATGCAGTGGCAGGCCCCGAAAATTGCCGTTTAGGCTATTCTTGAATAAGGGGCGAACCCCCGCAGGACCGGTCTTAATGTGGAACAAGTTGCCCATGGTTTTGATCGATTCAGCCATTGCCCTTGGCACCTTTACTGGCGCTACAATGGACTCTACCGCTGCAGAGGAAAATTATGAACAATTATAAAGTCCCCCTTCGCGACATGCAGTTTGTGATGCACGAACTGTTTGATTACGAGGGCCACTGCAAGGCCTTGCCGGGCCATAGCGATGTGGCTGCCGATACCATCGATGCCATTTGTGAAGAAATGGCCAAATTTTGCGAGAACGTTTTAGCTCCACTCAACGCCGTGGGCGACCTTGAAGGTTGTACCTTGACCGACGGCGTGGTCACCACCCCAGGCGGATTCAAAGAGGCCTATCAGCAGTATGTGGCGGGTGGCTGGCCTGCGATGTGTCATGGCGAAGATGTAGGCGGACAGGGTCTGCCGGAATCACTGGGCTCCATACTCAGCGAAGCGGTAGGCGCAGCCAACTGGGCCTGGGCCATGTATCCGGGCCTGTCTCACGGCGCAATCCGCACTTTGGTCACTCACGGGTCGGAGTCCCAACAGAAGACCTACCTGCCCAAACTGATCGAAGGCGCCTGGACCGGGACCATGTGCCTGACCGAGCCGCACTGCGGCACCGACCTGGGCTTGCTGAAGACCAAAGCAACGCCGGAAGCCGATGGCAGCTACCGCCTGGACGGCACCAAGATATTTATCTCCGCCGGTGATCACGATCTGGCAGAGAATATCGTCCACATCGTGCTGGCACGGCTGCCGGATGCGCCGGAAGGCACAAAGGGCATATCTTTGTTCATTGTTCCCAAATTCCTGGCGGAAACCGGTGAGCGCAACCCGGTAATTTGTGGCTCACTTGAACACAAGATGGGAATTCACGGCAATGCCACCTGTGTGCTCAACTTTGACGGCGCCAAGGGCTTTCTGCTGGGAGAGGCCAATCGCGGTCTGGCAAGCATGTTCACCTTCATGAACCGGGCGCGCATTGGCACGGGTATTCAAGGCCTTTGCCACGCGGAGCTTGGGTATCAGGCGTCTCTTGCCTACGCCCGCGAGCGGCTGCAGATGCGCTCATTGTCCGGGCCTAAGCACCCGGAGCTGCCCGCCGATCCCATCATTGTTCACCCCGATGTGCGGCGCATGTTGCTGACGCAGAAAGCCTTGAGTGAAGGTCAGCGCATGCTGGCCTACTTTGCTGCAATGCAGCTGGACATCGAAAGCACCAGTGATGACCCGGACGCGCAGGAAATAGCCGCAGACCTACTGGCGCTGTTGACGCCCATCTGCAAGGCGTTCATCACCGAGACCGGCTTTGAGTGCGCCAATCACGCCATGCAATGTTTTGGCGGGCACGGCTATATCCGCGAATGGGGCGTGGAGCAGAACGTTCGGGACGCGCGTATTGCCATGCTGTACGAAGGTACCACCGGCGTGCAAGCGCTGGATTTGTTAGGCCGCAAGGTATTGATGACCCGCGGTGAAACCCTGCGCCGCTTCACCAAGGTCATCCACAAATTCTGCCAGGCCCAAGCCGGTAACCCGGAAGCGGAAGAGTTTGTCGAGCCGCTGGCCGAGCTGAATCGTGAATGGGGCGAGCTGACTACCCAGATCGGTATGAAAGCGATGGTGGATCAGGAAGAGGTTGGTGCAGCGGCGGTGGATTATCTGATGTATTCCGGTTACGTCGCGCTGGCTTACTTCTGGGCCCGGGCTGCGGCAACGGCAGCGGAAAAGCTGGGCAATGGCAGTTCCGAGCCGGGTTTTTATCAGGCCAAAATAACCACTGCCCGATTCTACTATCAGCGCATACTGCCGCGTACCCTGACACACGCGGCGGCGATACGCTCGGGCATGGATAACTTGCTGGACCTGCCTGCCGAGGACTTTTAGATAGAGGGGGCGTTCAGCACAGCCGAAACGGCCAGCTCAATTCTAGACGGTTTGGGTGGGGTTGAGATGACCGTGCAGCACTGCCTGTGCCGTATTTCTCCAGCGCCGCCTCTTCAGCCTGCCCCTCCTGTTCCTGACAGGATGGGCATTGTTTTTTGTGCAGCCTCTGGGCAATTCGGGGGTTATCTGACCAGCCACAGTGCCGGCCTGTTTGAAGGCCGGCGGCGTCTAGCGGTTTGGTTTGTTCGCCAGTATCACCGCGCGCATTGGGGCCGGGTGTCCTTCAAGGGTACGGCGGCTGTCGGCAGGGTCGAGGAAGTCTTCCAAGGAATGAAAGCGCATCCAGTTCGTAGAGCGCTGTTCGTCCGTGGTGGTCACACAGCAGTCCACTACCCGCACATTCTCAAAGCCGACCTTTTTCATCCAACTGATAAGGGTGGGGCAGCTGGGCAGGAACCAAACATTGTTCATCATGGCATAGCGCCCCTCCGGCACCAGCACTTCGCCCAGGCCGCCGTCTATGACCAGGGTTTCCAGAACCAATTCGCCCCCCGGCGCCAGCGTTTCCTTTAGCTCACGCAGATGATCCATCGGCGATCTGCGGTGATAAAAAACACCCATGGAAAAGGTGGTGTCAAACGCTGCGCACTCTGCCGGAAGCGCTTCGATACCCAGTGGCAGGACGTCAACCGGGATGGCGCCCAGGTATTTTTTCAGCATGTAAAATTGCACGACAAAACGCGGCGAGGGGTCTATTCCAACTACCCGTGCCGCGCCGGCACCGTGCATACGCAGGGCGTAATAACCGTTGCCGCAGCCTATGTCCAACACGGTGCGCCCCTGCAACGATTGCAGATGCGGCGCCACCCGCTGCCACTTCCAGTCCGACCGCCACTCGGTGTCAATGTGAACGCCAAAAATGTCAATGGGGCCCTTGCGCCAGGGTATCAGCCGTTGCAGCTGCTCAGTAAGATCAGCCAAGGCCTGGTGCTCGGCGTCTGCCCCTGTTCCTATGCGCACGCCCTGTAGAAGATCCACCTGTGATGGTTTGAGGTCCGGCAGGCAGGCCAGGGCCTCCAGCCACCTTGGCAGGTCTCCCCAGCGCGAGGGTGTGAGCACAGACTCTACCTGCGGCCGCAAGTATTCACCCAGCGCCTCCAGTCTGCTGCCGCGAAGGGCTAGAAAAAAATCCGCATAATCAATCATTTGAACGCGATCACCGAGGCAAAATTGAAGCATTGGAACCAAACGTCTACCGAGCGGAAGCCGGCTTTGAGCAGGCGTGTCCGGTGTTGCTCCAGGGTCTCTGGCACCAGCACGTTTTCCAGTGCGGCGCGCTTTTGGGCAATTTCCAGATCGCTGTAGCCATTGGCGCGCTTGAAGTTGTGATGCAGCTCCGTCATCAGCTGCTGGTGCTCGGGGTCTGCGAAGGCAATTTTTTCGGAGAGAATCAATACCCCGCCGGCGTTCAGCCCACCCGCAATACGCTCGAGCAGGGACTGACGTTGCTGCAGGGGTATGAACTGTAAAGTGAAGTTGAGCACGCAAACAGAGGCATTGTTCACGCGGACATCGTCGATGTCCGCGCAGACAAGGTGTACAGGTACCAGACCGGAATCTGCCGCCAGCACCGCCCGGCACTGCTCTATCATGGCCGCCGAATTGTCCACCGCAATGATCTCCGTGTCGGCCGCAGCTATGCGGTGGCGCATGGCCAGTGTGGCCGCACCCAAGGAGCAGCCCAGGTCGTAAACCCGCGTTGCCGGCTGGGCGTAGCGTTCGGCAATCTGACCGATCATATGAATTATGGTGGCGTAGCCGGGCACAGAGCGCTTGATCATGTCCGGAAAGACGGAAACCACACGCGCATCAAAGGTGAACCCGGAAATCGCGTCCTGCGGCTCGGCAAAGATTCGGTCAACGGGCTCTGGCATGGGGTCTACCGCAGTGGTTGAAAGTTGAGGTGGGGATTCTAGCGATTTCGCACCCCCGGAACAACGCAGCGGGCGTATGGAGGCGATGCCGCACCGCGCCTAAGTCATTCAGACTCAGCTTGCGGCAGGGTAAGCACCCCAGGCAACTGCGTTGGGAAAAGGCAACGGGGCCTTGCCTTGGCCCTCCCAACCCGGCCGACCGGCTGAGTCCCGCTGGGCATGGTTGGATGAGAGCGCACTCACGGGGCATTTCAATTGATTGAGCACTGGCTGCTATGGCTGTTGGCGCCCCCCCCTGCGCTACCCGCTGGACCAGGTTTATCTGCAACGGCAGCAGCAAGCCGAGCGTCTGCAGGCCGTTTCGCG
>CAYNST010000009.1:8726-56502 GCA_964399955.1 uncultured Cellvibrionaceae bacterium
ACCAGGTTTATCTGCAACGGCAGCAGCAAGCCGAGCGTCTGCAGGCCGTTTCGCGTGGAAGCGCTTGATGCAGACCGAACGCCTCACTGCACAATGGGGGGTTGTTGAAGTCTGGCCAAGATTCCTGTCATGCTTCCACTTAGGCCGATTGGGGAGTTGCCCGGGCTTTCACTGCGAACGGAGGTTAACCGAAGCGCCGGATTTGAAATGAGTGTTCGAGTGCTTCAACCAGGCCCATTACAGCGATCCGCAACATCTTGGCATTCAGCTCAACATGCTACAGTGTTTGATCGGTAAAATGCGGGCCGGCCAAGGCGGTCTGGAACGGCTGGCAAGGCTCTTCTGGCCCCGTCAACCTTGGATCAACGGGTAACAGCCCGACAAAATTCAGTACGGACGTTGGCGCCGCGTGAAGACGCGGGCGACCAACCGCGTGCAAACCACAGGATAATAAGAATGTTTGACAGTAAGGAAAAGGTGGACTTTTCCATGGTGATCGCGTCCAGCGTACACGACATGAAAAATTCGATCGGCATGCTGGTAGCCTCCCTGGAGCATTTCATGGAGGAGCACCCTCCTGAAAATCCGGGGCAGACCAAACATTACAACACCCTGCAGTACGAGGCCTCGCGCATCAATGCCGAGTTGGTACAGCTGCTGACACTCTACCGCATGCAAAACAACCACTTACCGCTCAGGTTGGACAAACATTACGTGATCGATGTGCTGGAGGACCAAGTGGCGCGTTACCACACAATGATACAAAACCGCGGCATTCATTTGACCCTGAGCTGCGCGGACAATCTGGAGTGGTGCTTTGACGCCGACCTGGTGGGCAGTGTGGTACAGAACGTGTTGGTCAACTGTTCCCGTTACACCCGCAGCGAACTGCTGCTGGCGGCCAACATTGAGGACGACCTGCTGTGCATAACTTTGGCGGACGACGGCATAGGTTACCCGCCCCATATGCTTACTGCGCCTGCCCATGGGGTGGATGACGCCTCGGTAAGCGGCGGTAACACCCATTTGGGCCTGTACTTTGCCGAGCAGATTGCCGCTCTGCACAAGCAGAAAAACCGTTTTGGTTATGTCAAGTTGGAAAACGGCAAGCCGCTGGGCGGTGGGTGCTTCAAAATGATTCTGCCCTGAATGTAACTAGCCTGGCCACATTCGTATTTGCCGATAGCTGCGCTAAGAGTAGGTCCCCATCCTGTCAGCAACAGGATGGAGCGGCTGTGCCGGGGCGGCGTTCGCTTGATGATCCGCTTCTTGTACTGGCCAGCCTGTGACACTGGCAGTTTGCTGAAGGAAACAACTCTCATATGCGCGTACTGCCCATTTTTGCCGCAGGATTAAGTTTCAACGCACTCAGTGTCGGTGTCCAACTGGTTCTGGTGGCTTGGCTTGCCGCGTCAACCTTACAGTTGCCGGCAGGGCAGTTGGGCTGGGTACAGGCTGCGGCCTTATTGCCCAACCTGTTGTTGCTGCTTTCCGCCGGCGTCATCGCCGACCGCCTGCACGCCGGTGCCATATTGGTTATGGCCAACGTTGGTCTGGCGCTCTGCCACCTCTTTGCGCTTTTGTGCTATCTGTCTGGCGCACTCAATCTGGCGACTTTGCTGGTGTATGCCTTCAGCTTGGGGGTGGGCAATGCCTTTGTGCAGACGGCCCGCGAGAAACTGGTGGCGCAGTTGGGGCACGACGACTTGCAGCGGGTGATTTCACTGGCCGGTATTTGTCAATTTACGGCGCAGGGGGTGGGTATAGGCGCGGCCAGCTTTACCGATTGGCTTGGGCCACCGGTGCTGTTTGTACTGCAGACCGGTATCTGCCTGCTGGCGGCGGTGACCTACGCCAGCCTGATTCGAAAAGTCCCGAGCGGAGCGGTTCTGAGCTTGCGAGTGCGCTCGGCAATTTCAGAAGGTTTTCAGGCCGCTTGGCGCGAGGTCCCGGTGCGCCATATCATGCTACTGGTGGGCTTCAATGGGCTTATGCATCTGGGAATGTTCATGGTGCTCCTGCCTCTGCTGGCCCGCGATGTTATGAATTTTGGCTCACTGGAGTACGGCTTTTTACAGCTCTCTTTTGTTTTGGGAACGGTGCTCTCTCACTTGGTGATGTATTACCGGAGTGTGCAGTTCCCCGGGCAGAACATTCTCTTCAGCCTGCTCTACACTGGCGTGATCGGCTTCGGCCTGTCGTCACAACCGACGGTGTTTGGGCTCTTTGCTCTGGTGTTTCTGTGGGGGGTGGTGGCGGGCATCTCGGCCAATCTCAGCCGTTTGGTGGTGCAGTCTTTGATGCCCAGTGAATTGCGCGGCCGGACCATGTCTATCTATCAGCTTGCCCTGTTTGGCATGGCTCCACTGGGTGCGCTACTGGCGGGCTATGTGGTGGAGCACGCCAGTCTTTGGTTGGCCTTCCGCGTTATTGCCTACAGCAGTTTTGCGCTCTTCGCCCTGTCTCTGCTCAGCAAGGGCCTGTGGGGCGTAACGGTCGCCGACAGAGCCGCCCGTCACAGCGAGCCTTGAGCCGGTTGCTTGAACAGATTGCGGAAGGCGATCAGGCTTGCGGCAACACTGACGTTGAGCGATTCAACGCCGTTGCTCATGGGGATACGCAACTGCTCTGTACATTCAGCCTGCACCGTTTCGGACAGCCCGGCAGTTTCATTGCCCAGCACATAAACGCTGCGCTTGGCGGCGGTGAGCTCGCCGATGGTATTGCGCCCGTGGGCCGCCAGCCCGTAAACCGCCGCCTGTTGATGTTTCAGTGCCCGCAGCGCAGTACTCAGGTTGTCACAGCGGTAGATGGTAGCGCGGAACAGGGTACCGGCACTGGCCTTGATCACCAATGCGTCAAGTTTTGCGCAGCCCTTGTCGGGCAGCAGCAACCCGTGCATGGGTGACGCGCAGACACTGCGTATAATCATGCCCAGGTTTTGGGGGTTGGTAATGCCGTCCAGTGCCAGCAGTTCGAAAGCCTCGGGGGGATTGCTCAGAAGATCGTCCAGAGGCGCCAGGTGTTCACAGCGCACATCCAGCGCCACGCCTTGATCCTGCTTGCCGTTTTTGGAGATGCGGGCAAGTGCCTGACGCGTGTGGTAGACGGTTTCAATTCCACGTGCGCGAGCCATAGCCTCGATACGACGAATACCTTCGGAGGCGCGGTTGCTCTCTGCCAGGTGCAGTTTGAAGGCGCTGATGGCGTCATCCTGCAGCGCCTCCATCACCGGGTTGCGCCCGAAAACCGTAATCATACGGGCAAACATTTGCTTTTTTTGCTGATAGGTATCGGAGGGTTCCATGGGGGACTCGTGGGGCTGGAAGTGATGGGACTGTTGCCGATCCTGTTGTGATCTACTGGTTATGAATGCTGGCAGAGGCGTGTGTAGGCCTGCACCGCCCGCACAAAACCCATGTCAAGGGCATCCACCGTCAGTGCATGGCCGATGGACACCTCCAATATGTCGGGGATCTGCAAAAACAGTGTGAGATTTTCCAGGTTCAGGTCGTGCCCCGCGTTCACACCCAGGCCAACTGCGGTAGCCACCCTCGCGGCTTCGCGGTAGCTATCCACCAGGGTTGCAAGATTGGGTGCCGACTGCGAAAAGGCCTCGGCGAAGGGCCCGGTGTAAAGCTCGATTCTGTCGGCCCCAACGCGTTCTGCCAACTTGATCTGCTCCACGTCCGGGTCCATGAACAAGCTCACTCGCACGCCCCAGGCCTTCAACTGCGCAATGATGGGCTGCAGGCGTTGTTTGTCCTGCAGCAGATTGAAGCCATGGTCCGAGGTGAGCTGGTCGCTGCTATCCGGCACCAGAGTGCATTGCTGAGGCCGGGTTTGTTCAATCAGCGGCAGGAGCCCAGGGTAGCCGCCCAGAGGCTTGGCAAAGGGGTTGCCTTCAATGTTGAATTCCGCACCGGGACGGTTTCGAACCAGGGCTGCCAGGTCGTGTACATCCTGAGGACGAATGTGGCGCTGATCGGGGCGCGGATGCACAGTCAGCCCCTGTGCGCCTGCCGCCAGTGCCAGCTTCCCGTGTGCCAGCACGCTGGGGTAGTCCCCCAGGCGGGAGTTGCGCAGCAAAGCAATTTTGTTGAGATTGACAGATAACGCGGTTGTCACGTCCTTGTTCTCCATAGCGCCTAGGGCGTGCTCTTGACGGTGGCTTTTTTGATGACGATCGGCTCATTGGGTGCGTTGACAAAAACACCCTTGTGATTGCCTTGTGGCTGAAGCGCCATTTGATCAACCACCTCCATGCCTTTGACCACTCGGCCGAAGACGGCGTAGCCTGGTTTGCCGGGTCCGGCATCCAGACTGCGGTTGTCCTGCAAGTTGATGAAAAATTGTGATGTTGCGCTGTGGGGCGCAGAAGTTCGCGCCATCGACAGGGTTCCGCGCAAATTTTTTACCGACAATTTGGACTCATTGACGATAGGATTGCCTGTCTCTTTCTGGCGAAGGCGCGCGTCATATCCGCCGGCCTGTACCACAAAGCCCGGCACCACCCGATGAAATATCACACCGTCATAGAAGCCCGACTGCACATACTGCAGAAAGTTGGCCGCGCTCAGCGGCGCCTCCTCGGCAAATAGCTCTATGTCAATGTCACCCAGTGTGGTTTCAAAGCGTACAGTCTCGGTTTTTATCGCGGCCGGTATGGCTTCTTCAGGGGGCGTTTGCGCAGTGGCTATCTGGCCTGCAAAGGCTAATAAGAAGCTGAGTAGCAAAGGTCTTGTGATTCGCATGGGTTGTCCTTGTGTCGGGTTTAATTGACCCAGTCGGAGTTGCGTTTGGCCGGTTTCAGGGCGGGTAAAACAAGCATGAGCACCATACCGGCAAACAGTAAACCTGCGCCAAAGAGCCACTGGCTGACGGTTCGGTCGGCTTTCAGCTGGTCGTTTTCTGCGCGCAGGGAGTCGCGCTCGGTTTGCATCATCTCGTATTTGGCCAGCAGGTCGCGATGGCGCTCGTTGAGGTTGACGGCGCCGGCAGACAGTACCTTGAGGTTTTTGAGTTCTTCTGCACAGGCTTCTCCCTCGCTTTGTTGCTGGGCGGTAAGGCCGGACAGTTCGCCGTGCTCTCGTTTCATTGTTGCCAGCTCTTCTTCGAGAGCGGCAATGCGGTTAGTGGCAGTGGCCAGGCGCGCCTGAGCGTTCTCCAACTGCATGCCCGCCGTGGGCTTCGCCGTCAGGTATTGACTGGGAACCCAGCCTTCTGTTCCAGACGCCAGGCGAATCTGCGACCATTCGCCGCCCTCTGATTGGCTGAGCACCGTAACCGCAGCACCGCTGCGCAGATTGGAGAATATTATCCGATACTGATTGCCCGCGCCCGAACGCACTGGAACATGCACCACATCAGAAACATACTGGGTGGACTGCGCATGGGCCCAGCTACTGCAAACCAGACAAACTGCCAAGACTAAAGCTGCTCTCATAAATAATTCCATTCGGGAAGCGGGGCGCTAGGGCAGAACTTTGCGAAACGGTTTTACCAGGACCTCAGCGTAAACGCCGGCTGCCACATAGGGATCTGCCTTGGCCCAGGCCTTCGCTTCTTCCAGGGTTCCGAACTCGGCCACAATCAAACTGCCGCTAAAGCCTTCCTCGGCAATTTCGGAACGCGGGTGTGGCCCGGCCAGCAGCAACCGTCCCGCCGCATTCAGCGCTTCGAGGCGCGCCAGATGCTGTGGGCGTGCCGACTGGCGCAGGGGCAGGCTATCAAGTACATCTTCACTGATAATGGCGTATAACATGATGGGTATCTTTATTGTTGTTCGGGTTTTTTGTCCGGCTCAATCAGCAATTCATCCCAGGGCAGATGCGTAAGCCGGGTTATGTTGCGGAAAAGGTAGTATAGAGCAGCCATCATCACAAGTACGGAAGGTATGGTTATAACGGGAAAACTCAGCGCCGTCATCCTGCCCAGCTCGGCATTGTACTCCGCCGAGCCAGGCGGACTTACCAGCACTAGCTTTGCCAGTACATAGTTGAGGATAGCCGACAGGAAAAAAGAGGCTGCAAGCATGCAGGAGGCGTAGCGCAAGGTGTTCTCGAAGGCGGCGACATTGTTGGTCTCTTCCAGCGCTTGATGAACCTTGTCTACCTGCATGATCTTGTCGTTGTACAGAAAGGTGCGCACCAGCGGGAAGCGGGTCCACAGTGAGCCGAGAGTGGCCAATCCGAGCAGTGCGGGAATGGTGGCCTCCTTGATGGCCATGTACTCCGGGGGTAACTTCAACAAGCTGATGCCTCCGGTGAGGATTACACTGATCACCCCCAGGGCGGAAAACAAATTTACCTTGCGAGTGATCGAAAACGAGTACAACCCATAGCCAATAGGGAAGGCCAGCGCCACCAGCAGGCCCCAGGTCGGACCCAGGTAATCTTCATTGCTGCCTTTGGTCAAAATGACAGTTGGCACGACAATGTTCAGCAGGATGTTGAACAGCATACTTTCTTTGTAAGGTTTGGGAGCTGGATCGGGATTCGTTGCTGTCATTCCTGTTCTCTTTGCTGTGATGGTGGCTGCAAGGCTACAATGCCCGTGCGGTTGGCCCGCCCTGAGTTGGCGGCGAGCGTGGTGGCAGAGCCAAGGTCTGCTGCCAATTGCCCCTGTGCAACGGCGCAGCGCCGCTGACTTGAGTAGCAAGTAAGATGCGTCCAGCAGGTTCTGTACGCCTGCAATCATTCCCAGAGGTGGCTTTGATATACGATCTGCACGCCCATAGTAACGCTTCGGACGGTATTTTAAGCCCTCAGGCTCTGGTGTCGAGAGCAAAAGACAACGGAGTGGACGTCCTGGCATTGACAGACCATGACACTATAGCCGGAATCGGCGCGGCCAGAGAGGCTGCGGAGGCTTGTGGTGTGCAGTTGATCAATGGCATAGAGCTGTCCGCGCAATGGGCCGGCCGCGGCATTCACGTAGTGGGTTTGAACATTGACTGCTGTCGGCAAGACCTGATTGATGCGGTTGATCGGCAGCAGGGTGCACGTCTGGAGCGTGCGCATTTGATTGGTGAGCGGCTGGCCCGGGCCGGTGTGCGAGGGGCCTTCGAAGGCGCGCAGGCGCATGCCGAGGATTCCAACATCGGTCGGCCGCACTTTGCCAAATTTTTGGTGGAGGCGGGTTACGTCAATAATTTCCAGGCGGCCTTCAAGACCTACCTGGGTGCCGGCAAGGTGGGTGACGTCAAGCAGTTGTGGCCAGGCGTGGAAGAAGTCGTCGGCACCATCACCGCCGCCGGCGGCGTGGCCGTCCTGGCGCACCCGCTGAAATACACCATGACGCGCTCCCGGCTTTGTGCACTTCTACAGGAGTTTCGCAGCAGTGGAGGCCGGGCCATGGAGGTTATCTCCGGCAGTCAGACACTCCAGGACACACAGAACATGGCTATAATTGCGCGCCAATTTGGGCTCTATGCGTCGATTGGCAGTGATTTTCACGCACCGGATCAGCCCTGGCATGACCTGGGTCGGGCGTCTCACCTGCCGGACGGCTGTGAGCCGGTCTGGCAGTGCTGGGACTCGGCCGCCTAAGGGGTGGCACGGGGCAGGTTACATCGGTATTCGGAACGTTTATTGGCAGAAACAGCAGTTGGAAAGGACAATTCGTGGCGCAATTTCTTACTATACACCCGAAAAACCCACAGACGCGCCTGATCGACCAGGTGGTAGAGGTACTCAAGCGCGGCGGACTCATCGTCTACCCCACCGACTCCGCCTACGCTTTGGGCTGTCATGTTGGCGACAAAATGGCGCTGGATCGCATTCGCGCGTTGCGCCAGCTGGACAAACAACACAATTTCACCTTGATGTGCCGCGACCTCTCCGAGCTTGCAACCTACGCCAAGGTGGACAACGCGGCCTTCCGTTTGCTTAAAAGCCATACGCCTGGCCCCTATACCTTCATCCTCAACGCCACCAGTGAAGTTCCGCGACGCCTGATGCACCCGAAGCGCAAAACCATAGGTTTGCGGGTGCCGGACAACGCCATTGCCCTGGCCATCATGGAGCGTCTGAATGAACCCCTTATGACGTCATCGCTGATCATGCCGGGCGATACACTGCCCTTGACTGATCCGTACGAAATTCGCGATCTGCTGGAACACCAGGTGGAGGCCGTGATTGACGGGGGGTTCTGTGGCCTGGAGGCGACCAGCGTGATCGACTTGACCGAAGCATCACCCAATGTGGTGCGAGAGGGCTGTGGCTCGGTCAGCGGATTTTGATGACGCTGGTCCGCCTCCCGGCGTAAACGCTATAATCTGCGGTTTTGGGTGTGCAATCCAAAACCCCAGTTGAGGAAACCCGTTTGCCCGGCGCCGAACCTTTCCAACCCGAGACCCAGCTGCAAGTGCAGGCTGAGCCTGCCGTAGCGGCCAAGTTGGCGCTGGTGCACGGCAAGGCCTATACCCAGATTCCCCACGACCTCTATATCCCGCCAGATGCACTGGAAATCATTCTGGAATCCTTCGAGGGGCCGCTGGATCTGTTGCTGTACCTCATTCGCAAGCAGAATCTGGACATTCTGGAGATAGATGTTGCCAAAATCACGCATCAGTACATCGCGTATGTGGAGCTGATGGATGTGATGAAATTTGAACTGGCAGCGGAATATCTGGTGATGGCCGCCATGCTTGCTGAAATAAAGTCACGCATGCTGCTGCCCCGCAGCCACACCGAGCAGGAAGAGGACGAAGACGACCCGCGGGCGGCGCTCATACGCCGATTGCAGCAATACGAGCAGTTCAAGCAGGCGGCGGAAGACCTGGACGAGCTGCCGCGCACGCATCGCGATTTTCACGTGGCGCGCGCTGAGCCGCCGGATCGCAAGCTTTCCCGGCCGGATCCCGACGTGCAGATGAAAGAAGTGCTGTTGGCCCTGGCCGATATACTCAAGCGCGCCGACATGTTCGAGAGTCACCATGTGGGCCGTGAGCGACTGTCTACCCGGGAGCGCATGACGCAAGTGCTGGATCAGCTGCGCGGCAGACCCTTTATGCCCTTCGTCCATCTGTTCAAGGTGGAGGAGGGCAGGCTTGGTGTGGTGGTCACCTTCCTGGCCGTGCTCGAGCTGATCAAGGAATCTCTGGTGGAGATAGTGCAAACGGAAGAGTTTGGGCCAATTCATGTGCGGGCGCGCACCTCAGGCGAGGTAGAATGAAGAACACAGCCGGCAGCGATCATGAGCAACTGAGCCGAATCATTGAGGGTGCCCTGTTTGCGGCTGGTGAGGCTTTGAGCGTGGAGCGCCTGCTCTTATTGTTTGACGATCAGGAGCGCCCGGACCGGGCAACTTTGCTGCAGGTATTGGATCTATTACAGCAGGCCAGTGCGGACCGGGGCTATCAACTGGTGGAGGTAGCCAGCGGTTGGCGGTTTCAGGTGCGGGCAGAGCTTGCGCCCTGGGTCAATAAGCTCTGGGAGGAAAAACCCCAGCGTTACTCGCGTGCGGTGCTGGAGACATTGGCGCTCATTGCTTATCGGCAGCCAATCACGCGGGGAGATATCGAAGACGTTCGCGGCGTAAGCGTCAGTACCCAGATCATCAAAACGCTGGCGGAGCGCGAGTGGATCAAGGTGGTAGGGCACCGCGATGTCCCCGGGCGGCCGGCCCTCTACGCCACCACCCGGCAGTTTTTGGATTATTTTGGCTTGACCAGCCTGGAGCAGCTGCCGTCACTGAGTGAGCTGCAGGATTTTGAAAGTTTTGCCGATCCACTGCTGGCGGTAGAGTCGGGAAACAACCAGGCCGACGACGGTCTGCCACCGCAGACAGATGCAGTTACGGAGTCGGCGTCTTCCGATGCCAGTGACAAACACACAACCGGGCAAACCCCCATGATTGGAAACGGCAACAATGATTGACGAAAAAATACAGAAAGCCTTGGCCGCGGCCGGTTTTGGATCCCGGCGCGGGCTTGAAAAAGCAATCGAAGCCGGAGAGGTCACCCTGAACGGCAAGACCGCCACCATTGGTGCGCGGGTCCGTGCCGGGGACAAAATACAGTGGCGTGGGCAGTCGCTTACGGTGGGCGCCGACCAGGCGGCCGAGGTGCGAGTTATTCTGTACAACAAGCCGGAAGGCCAAATTTGTTCGCGCAACGACCCCGAGGGTAGGCCGAGCGTGTTTGATCATCTGCCGCAGTTGAAAGGCGGGCGATGGATTTCCGTGGGCAGACTGGACTTCAACACCAGCGGCTTACTGCTGTTTACCACCAACGGTGAGTTGGCCAATAAGTTGATGCACCCCTCCGCCAACATAGACCGGGAGTACCTGGTGCGGGTGCAGGGTACGGTGGAGGACGACACGCTGGAGCAATTGCGCAAGGGCGTACAGTTGGACGACGGTGAGGCACGCTTTACCGATATCAGTCGGGGAAATCGTGCGCAAGGCAGCAACAGCTGGTTCTACTGCACAATTATGGAAGGGCGCAACCGCGAGGTTCGCAGACTTTGGGAATCGCAGAATTTGCGCGTAAGTCGCTTGAAGCGCGTACGCTACGGGCCGCTGGTCATCCCGTCTTTCATTGCTGAGGGACGTTGGCTGGAGTTGGGCGCGACCGAGGTGAGTGAACTGTATCGGTTGGCCGACATCCCGGCCCCCAGAATGAAAAAACCCTCACCCCAGGCGCTGGTCAAGGAGAAACGACTGGTCAAGAAGTTGCGCTCCGGCGGCGGGTCCCGCAAGGGCAGTAAAGCACCCCAGCGAACTCCCAGGGCTTGATCCCAGGCGCGTGAAGCAAGGGTACAACCCCCTTTGGGCGCAGTTGTGCTGGTCAGGTTTAGTTGCGACAATGGCGGCCGATTTTGGCGAGCTAGTCGAGGTTTCAGTGGCGCAAATTGGACTTTTTTACGGCAGTGATGACGGCAACACCCAGGCAATTGCCTTACGTATTCAGGCGCGCTTCGGCGCCGATGTGGTTGACGTTCATGACATAGCCGATGTAACCCAGCTGGATTTTGCCGAATACCAATACCTAATACTGGGTATTCCCACCTGGGACTTTGGCCAGATTCAATCCGATTGGGAAGAGTTTTGGGACGACATTTCCGAGGTGGACATGCACGGCAAGACCGTTGCACTCTTTGGCCTTGGAGATCAGTTCGGCTACGGTGATTTTTTTCTTGATGCCATGGGCATGTTGCACGATGTGGTGCTTGATCGCGGCGCGCATATCGTCGGGCACTGGCCCACCGAAGGCTACGAGTTTGACGCTTCCAAGGCGCTGATCCCCGGCCAAGCCAAGTTTGTCGGCTTGGGCATTGATGAAGACCAGCAGAGTGAGCAGAGCGCTGCTCGGCTGGATGCCTGGTGCGCTTTGCTTCATCAGCAGTTTGGCCTGCAGACGCCCCTGCAAGCGGTGGATGACTGACGTCCCCGTGGCGGTTCCAGTTTAATTTGCGGGGCGCCCGGGCGATGATTGACAGCGCAATGCACCGGGCCGTTTTGTCTCCTGCGCATTGGTAAAGCGCCCTACGGATACCCAAACGGCCTTTGGCGGTCTAAACTCGGTAGGTGGGTGTGCCTTTTTGGGGCACACACTAAAATAATTAAAGCCGGACAGGAACTGCCATGAACCGTCGACGCTTTGATACCGTTACCGAGTTACTGGATCACGCCTTTCGTGAATACCCGGATGTGCCCGCCTATACCTGCATGGGGCACAGCCTGAGTTATGCCGAGATAGACGAGCTGAGCAGTCGTTTTGCCAGCTTCCTGCAGCACTCGGCCGGACTTGAGCCCGGCGATCGAGTGGCGGTGCAGTTGCCCAATATACTCGCCTATCCAGTGGCTGCGTACGGCATCGTGCGGGCGGGAATGGTTTTGGTCAATACCAACCCCCTCTACACGCCCCGGGAGCTTCGACATCAGCTGCGAGACAGCGGCGCCAAGCTCCTGGTGGTGCTCTCCAATGTTGCCAATGTTGCGGCTCAAGTGGTTCATGAAACCGACATACGCAAGGTGGTCGTGGTGGACCTGGGCGACCTGCACCCCTGGCCCAAGCGTCCGCTCATCAACTTTGTGGTGCGTCATGTCAAAAAAATGGTGCCGCCATACCAACTGGAGCAGAGCATTTCTCTGAGAGAGGCCCTGCAGGTGTCCGCCGAGCGGCAGCCGATCACGGTGCAGCCGCAGAGTCTGTGTGCGCTGCAGTACACCGGCGGCACGACGGGATTGGCCAAGGGTGCCATGCTCAGTCACGCCAATCTCTGCGCCAACGTTGATCAGGTCTTGGACCGTATCAACTCTCCCTTTTCCGCGCCCGGGCAAATTGCGGTGGCCGCCTTGCCGCTCTACCATATCTTTGCCTTCACCATGCATGCTATGTGTGCCTTCTCTCAGGGGGCCAACAATTTGATGATTCCCAACCCAAGGGATCTTCCTGCGCTGGTGAAAGCCCTCAAACCTCACAAAATCAGTTTGTTTGTGGGGGTAAACACCCTCTATGCCGCCCTGGCCCGGCACGCTGAATTCGCCAGGCTGGACTTCACCAGGTTGAAGGTGTCTGCCGCTGGCGGGATGGCCGTGACTGAAGATGCAACCCGGCGCTGGCAGGCCGTCACCGGCAGCCAGATCTGCGAAGGCTACGGCCTGTCGGAGACATCTCCGGTGTTGAGCAGCAATCCGGACACCGCCATAGAGCCGGGTACCATCGGCTTGCCACTGAAAGACACCCAGCTGAAAATTATGGGCGAGGACGGCCAGCCCGTAGCGGATGGCGAAGCCGGTGAACTTTGGGCGCGCGGTCCGCAGGTGATGCTTGGTTACTGGAACAACCCACAGGCGACCGCAGAGGTCATTGACTCTGAAGGCTGGTTCAAAACGGGCGACATTGCGCAAAAGCGTGCAGACGGTTATTACAAGCTGGTGGACCGCAAAAAGGACATTATCAATGTGTCGGGCTTCAAAGTGTTTCCCAATGAGGTTGAAGATGTGGTGTGCCAGCTGCCCGCAGTGCTGGAGGCAGCCGTTGTTGGCATTCCCGCCAGCGAGGTTCACGGCGAGCGTGTTAAGTTGTTTGTAGTGGTTACCGATGATCAGTTAACCGCTGAAGATATCCTGGAGCACTGCCGCAAAAACCTGACGGCCTACAAGGTGCCCAAACTGGTTGAATTTCGCACGCAGCTGCCCAAATCCAATGTTGGCAAAATTCTGCGCAAGGACTTGCGTGCCGAGCCGGTGGGTGGCGAATAAAAAAATCAGTCGGCGCATTTTTTTGTCCGTTTTTGGCTGCGGGCAACTGCGGGCTGATCCGGGCTTTAACTGATCAGCTCGTCCAAGCCTAAATTGATCCTGTGGTCAGCGTGCCTGGCTGCAGGGTATGGACGCATTGTCCAGTACCAGCTTAAACGGCTTGCTTCGTTTGATGCACTTTGGTCATTGATTTGAGGTTATTGATGGAGGTAATTGCAAACATCAGCGGCTGGCACTGGCTTGCGGTCTCGGTACTGGCGTTGTTGGCGTCGGTATTTTTTGGCGTGCGTTTTTTGCGGTCGGTTGCGGCTGCGGCTTACTTGCTGGCGTTGATGTTGGCGTTTGTGTACGTAGACCTTTACCGTCAACTTTTGTGGGGTACGGGCTTCCTGCTGTTGGCGTTGTTCGTGCAGGCTTGGATTGGCCGAAAACATCTGCCGCAGAACGCTACCCGCCGTATGCTGTCGCGCAAGCGGCGCCTTCTGGGGCAGCGTGCGTCGGTATTGGCTCTGCAAACTCAGAAGCAGGGTCGAGTGCAGCTACGTGATGCCATATGGACCATTATCAGCGACCGGCCCTTGCGCCTGGGTGAGCTGGTTGAGGTGCAGGGCGTGAGCGGCGCTCAGTTAAAGGTCAGCCCTTGTACCGTGGGTGGCAAAGAGGCCGCTGGGCAAGCATAATCTGACCATGGCCAAAACCCCGGAATTACCACCACCCGAGCCAAAGAACGCGCTGATCCTGTCTGGCGGTGGAGCCCGTGCCGCGTATCAGGTTGGGGTTTTGATGGCGTTGAAGCAGATTCTGCCGCACTTGCAGAACCCATTCCCAATTATTTGTGGTACTTCGGCCGGTGCCATCAATGCCGTGTCCCTGGCAGCCCATTCAGACGATTTTGATTTGGCGGTTGAGGATTTGGCGCGTATCTGGCAGCAAATCTCGATTGATGACGTTTTTGAATCGGGGACCTGGTCGCTCTTGTGTGGCGTGGCCAAGGTGGGTATGTCGCTGTTCAATGAGGGCGTCGCGCGAGGCAGGCCCTTGGCGCTGCTGGACAACTCCCCCTTGCGCTCATTGCTGGGCAGATCCATCAATTTTCGCAACCTGACTCGCCGTATCGACGCCGGCAGCCTTGAGGCGGTATGTGTAACCGCAATGGGCTACACCTCCGGCGAGTCGGTTAGCTTCTTTCAGGGGCACGGCGACCTGAGCGGCTGGCGTCGATCCCGCAGGGTGGGGACGCCGGCCATGTTGTCGGTGGATCACCTGTTGGCGTCCTCCGCCATACCTACCATCTTCCCGGCTACCTTTATCAATCGCGAATACTTTGGTGATGGCGCCATGCGCCAGGTTGCTCCCATCAGCCCCGCCCTGCATCTGGGGGCGGACCGGGTATTCGTGATTGGTGTGAGTAGCAACCGCAACCCGGCACATCTCAGTCGGCGGGTGGCCATGCCCAAACATTCACCCTCCATGGCGCAGATTGTGGGGCAGATGTTCAACAGCGCATTCATTGACGCCCTGGAAGGAGACCTGGAACATATGGAACGTGTGAACGCGCTCTTGGCCCTGGCGGATCGTGATCGCTGCCCCGCCACGGATGGGCTGCGATCGGTCGACACTCTGGTGATTTCGCCTTCAAAGCCACTGGACCGTATTGCGGGCCGCTGTGTGCGTCATCTGCCACGCAATATGCGGTTCTTTTTCCGCAACACCGGTGCCACCGCCAAAGGCGGCGGCTCTGCGGTGGCCAGCTACCTGCTGTTTGCCAAGGAGTACTGCAACGAACTGATCGAGCTGGGCTATCAGGACGCCATGTGGGAGCGAAGCACCATCGAAGAATTCTTCACGGCCAAACATCTCAAGATTGAACAAGCCATTTAGGCGTTGGCAAGCCGCCGAACAGGTTTGTCTCCTTGCCGGCCACCTCTCTGTTTGGCGGTTCCCTTCGTATCAATCGCCTCTACCATCTCAAATTCGGCGGCCGGCGCTCTGGCGTGACCGCGTTTTGTACTGTACCGGAGGATATTCGCCTTATGCAGACCGAAGAACTGACCTATAGCGCCAAGGATGTGGAGCTGAAAGGCTTTATTGCCTCTCCACCCGATGCCAGCAACCTGCCGGGCATCTTGGTAGTTCATGAATGGTGGGGGCAAACCGAATACGTCAGGCGGCGAACAGAGATGCTTGCAGGCCTTGGCTACCTTGCCATGGCGGTAGACCTTTATGGCAATGGTGACAAAACCGAGTTGCCGGATCAGGCGGCGGAGAAGCAGGGCGCATTGCTGAATACCGAAGGCCTGATCGAAGCGCGGTTTCGTGCGGCTATGGAGACATTGAGAAATCACCCGCTGGTCGATAGCAGCAAGATTGCGGCAGTGGGGTATTGTTTTGGTGGCGGTGTGGTACTCAGCATGGGGCGCGCGGGGCTTGAATTGCGCGGCGTTGCCAGTTTCCACGGCACCCTTAATCATCTGCAACCGGCAAAAGTCGGCGCCCAAGCCAAGTTTTTGGTGTTGACTGGCGACAGCGACCCGTTTGTCCCTGACGAGGATCTACAGCAGTTCAAGGCCGAGATGACCGCCGCCCGATTGGATTGCGAGGTCGTGGAGTATCCGGGGGTCAAACACGCGTTCACCAACCCCAAAGCCGATCAAAAGGGCGAGCTATACGACTTGCCGCTGCGGTATGATCCGGACGCAGATGTGGACTCGTGGGGCCGGTTGCAAAACTTCCTGCAGAAGGTTTTTGCCTGACCCGCTTCCTCTGCGCGGATGCTTCCTGTACGACGAGCAAAAAAAACCCCCTCGCGGGGGTTGGTAAGCCGGTTTAGAGGGCAACCACATCCACCTGGGTTGCAGCTATGCGTTTACCGTCTTCAGCACCCTTCTGAAAAGCGGCAATTTGGTCAAAATTCATGTAGCGGAACACTTCTGCACTCATGGATTGGATTTTGTCGGCGTACTCCATGTATTCCTCTGCCGTGGGCAGGCGCCCCAAAATCCCGCCGACCGCGGCCAGTTCTGCGGAGGTCAGATAAACATTGGCGCCATTACCCAGCCGGTTTGGGAAGTTGCGGGTGGAGGTGGACAACACCGTCGCGCCGTCGGCAACCCTTGCCTGGTTGCCCATGCACAGTGAGCAGCCAGGCATCTCCATGCGCACGCCGTTGCGGCCATAGATGTTGTAGTAGCCTTCCTCCATCAGGGTGTGCTGGTCCATCTTAGTAGGTGGCGACATCCAGAAGCGGGCCTTCAGGCCGCTCTTGTTGCTGTCCAGCAGTTTTCCGGCTGCGCGGAAGTGGCCAATATTGGTCATGCAGGAGCCGATGAACACCTCATCCACCCGGTCTCCGGCCACGCTGCTCAGCAGGCGGGCGTCATCCGGGTCATTGGGGGCACAGACGATGGGCTCTTTGACCTGGTCCATGTCAATCTCAATGACGGCTGCGTACTCTGCGTCCGCGTCTGCCTGCAACAGTTGCGGGTTGGCCAGCCAGTCTTCCATTTTGCGTGCGCGGCGCTCCAGGGTGCGCGGGTCGCCATAGCCTTCGCTGACCATCCAGCGCAACAGGGTAATATTGGAGCGCAGATACTCGCTGATGGTCTCCTCCGACAGTTTCACCGTGCAGCCGGCTGCGGAACGTTCAGCCGAGGCATCGGACAGTTCGAATGCCTGTTCGACGGTGAGGCTTTCTACGCCCTCAATTTCCAGAATACGGCCGGAAAAAATGTTCTTTTTGCCTTTTTTCTCGACCGTGAGCAGACCCTGCTGTATGGCGTAATAGGGTATGGCGTGCACCAGGTCGCGCAGCGTAATGCCCGGCTGCATGGTACCTTTGAAGCGCACCAGGACAGACTCCGGCATATCCAGTGGCATGACGCCCGTGGCGGCGGCAAAGGCTACCAGGCCTGAACCTGCGGGGAAGGATATGCCCATGGGAAAGCGGGTGTGGCTGTCGCCACCGGTGCCGACGGTGTCGGGCAGCAGCATACGGTTCAGCCAACTGTGTATAATGCCGTCGCCCGGACGCAGGGACACGCCGCCACGGGTCATGATGAAGTCCGGCAGGCTGTGCTGGGTGTCTATGTCCACCGGCTTGGGGTAAGCCGCCGTGTGGCAGAAGGACTGCATGACCAGGTCGGTGGAGAAACCCAGGCAGGCCAGGTCTTTCAGTTCGTCGCGGGTCATGGGGCCGGTGGTATCCTGTGAACCCACGGTGGTCATGCGCGGCTCGCAGTAGGTGCCGGGTCGAATGCCGTCGGTACCGCAGGCGCGGCCAACCATTTTCTGGGCCAGTGAAAAGCCCTTGCCACTGTCAACCGGGGGCTGAGGCAAGCGGAACAGGCCGGTGGCCGGAAGCCCCAGAGACTCCCGTGCGCGCGCAGTCAAGCCGCGGCCAATAATCAAATTGATACGGCCTCCAGCACGTACCTCATCCAGCAGTACGTCGGATTTCAGCTCGAATTCGCTGATGACTTCGCCCGCCTGATTGAAGATCTTGCCTTCGTAGGGGCGCACTTCAATGATGTCGCCCATATGGATATCGTCCACCGGGGCTTCAAACACCAGTGCGCCTGCGTCTTCCATAGTGTTGTAAAAAATGGGCGCAACCTTGCCGCCAATGCAGATGCCACCACTGCGTTTGTTGGGGGTGCCGGGCATGTCATCGCCGAAATACCAGAGCACGGAGTTGGTGGCGGACTTGCGTGAGGAGCCGGTGCCCACCACATCGCCCACAAACGCCACCGGCAGGCCCTGTGCCTTGATGGCTTCAATCTGCTGCAGGGGACCGCGTACTCCGGCCTCTTCGGGCTCCAGACCGTCGCGCTTCATTTTGTACATCGCCAGGGCGTGCAGCGGAATATCCGGCCGGCTCCAGGCATCAGGAGCAGGAGACAAGTCGTCGGTGTTGGTCTCGCCGGTCACTTTGAACACCGCCACCTTGATGCTCTGCGGCACTTCTTCGCGCTTGGTGAACCACTCGGCTTCAGCCCAGCTTTTCATCACCGCCTGAGCGTGCGGATTGCCCGCCCGGGCTTTCTCTTCCACATCGTGAAAGGCGTCAAACATCAATAAGGTGTGCTTCAGTTCCTTTGCCGCACAGGCCGCCAGCTGGGCGTTATCCAGCAGCTCCACCAGGGCTTCGATGTTGTAGCCGCCGTGCATGTTTCCTAGCAGCTTGACCGCCTGAGTAGGCGTTATCAGGGGGCTGCTGGCGTCGCCGCGCACTATGGCAGACAGGAAGCTCGCCTTGACATAGGCCGCCTCGTCCACGCCGGGCGGCACCCGCTCGCTGATCAGCTCAAACAGGGTTTCTTCTTCGCCGGCCGGCGGCGCCTTCAGCAGCTCCACCAATTGCGCCACTTGCTCTGCGGTAAGCGGCCTGGGCGGAATACCTTGGGCGGAGCGTTCTGCTACGTGTTCGCGATAAGCATCAAGCACATCGAAATCCTCTAGTGAATGGTGGGCTCGCCTGGCGAAGGAATCGTGAAAGCGAGATAATCGATGAGCAAATCATCGAGGCTGCGGACCGCATAAGCAAACAGCCGGTTAGAGCGGCAGCAGCTGGATGTGGTACCCGATGGGTGAGCGCCGGGCGGGCAATCGCCGACAAGATCAGGCCCATCAAGACCGTTAAATCCGGGCGCGTATTCTACACCAAAGGCCGGCGCCTGTTAAGGCGCCACCTGACGTCGGTATCAACCAGAAGAATGCCCTCCGGCAGGCGTGCCTGTCTCCGGCCGCGCCGCGCCTGCACCACTATTATTCGTTTTCTTCGCCGCGTAAATTTGCTAACTTGCCAGGCCGAAATCGACGACGAGCAAATCATGGCTGCCAGTGTCAAAACCCCCTGCATAGGCGTCTGCTCCACGGGCATAGGCGACAGCGTTTGCCGGGGCTGCAACCGCTTTGCACATGAAATCATCAATTGGAACCGCTACAGTGAAGCCGAGCGGGCGGCGGCCTATGGCCGCATTGAGATGCTGCTGACCCAGGTGGTCAAGGCGCGCGTGGCGGTAAAGGACCCGGCTCGGCTCCGCCAGAAAATTGACGAACAGGGCCTGGTTTGCAAGCTGCACACCAACGACTATACCCTGGCCTACGAAGCGTTGCGCGCGTTTGGCGGCAATCTTCCCAATTTGGCCGTTCTGGGCCTGGAAGCCGAGCCGGAGTGGCAATCATTGTCTGTGCGAAAACTGAAAAATGATATTGAAACCAACTTCTATCAATTGTCCTGCGCGCATTATCAGCGCTACTTCCCGGGTCATCTATGATGCAGGCCGTTGACGCGTTTCTGCTGTGCCCCACACCTGACGCCTGGGTCAAGGCCGCGCTGGGTCACCCGGAGTTGCTGTTGATTGATCACGCCAACTGCGAGAAGAAGGCGGCGAGCACGGCGCTCAATCTCATGTACCGCTACGTGGACAACCTGGACCTGCTGAATAAGATGTCGCGCCTGGCGCGAGAGGAATTGCGCCATTTTGAGCAGGTCATCAGCATCATGGCCAAGCGCGGCATTGCCTACCCGCAAATAACCGCCTCCCGGTACGCGGCGGAACTGCGCAAGGGTGTGCGCACCGAGGAGCCCGGTCGTTTGGTGGACACCCTGATTGTGGGGGCGGTCATCGAAGCGCGATCCTGCGAGCGGTTTGCCAGGCTGGCCCCGTATCTGGATGATGAATTGAAGTTGTTTTACCTGTCGCTGCTGAAAAGCGAGGCGCGGCACTTTCAGGATTATCTGAAGCTGGCTCGCCAGGCGGCCGGAGGTGACATTGCAGAACGGGTGGCATTTTTTCTAGAAAAGGAACAGGGGCTTATTGAAAGCCCGGACACCGAGTTCCGCTTCCATTCCGGGGTGTTGCTGCACGGCGCCGCAGGCTAAGGCGCCATCCGCAACACCGCCTGAACCGGGGCCTCATCAAGTTGAGGGGCAGGGCCTGACGTCTATGTCAAATGCCACCAGTTGCAGGTCGGCGCCTTTTGCTTTCAGGTACCAGCCCTGTTGATGCCAGTCGCCCAGTACCCAGCGCTCCGCCTTGCCGCTCTCAAGGCAGAGTTGGTGCCGGGCTGGACGGTGCGTATGGCCGTGAATCAGCAGATCTACGCCTGCCGCCTGCATGACGCTGACAACTTCATCCTCGGTGACATCCATGATGTCCTGAGCCTTGATGGCGTTCATCGACTGGCTTTTACTGCGCAGGTCTGCGGCCATCTGCCGACGTTGTTGCAGGGGCACGGCTAATACCTGCGCCTGCCACGCCGGGTTGCGCACCATGGCGCGAAAGCCCATGTACTCTGCATCCTGTGTGCAGAGGCTGTCACCGTGCATCAGCAGCGCCGGCCGACCGTACAGATCTATCACCGTGCCTTCGTCCAGCAGGGTTACCCCGGTCTCTTCCGCAAAGCGGTGGCCCAGTAAAAAGTCGCGGTTGCCGTGCATGAAATAAACCGCCAGTCCGTCCGCTGTCCGCTGCTTGAGCAGGGATTTAACTTCTACTGCCAGGGCTTGATCTTCATCGTCGCCAATCCAGGCGTCAAAAAAATCCCCAAGAATGTAGAGAGCATGGGCGTCGCGTGAACGACTTTGCAGGAAATCTGCGAAGGCATCTGTCAGCTGTGGATGCTGGGCTGACAGGTGCAGGTCGGAGATGAAATACGCCGCCATGGTTTATTCGGCGACCGTAACGCGTTCGATGATAACGGTATCTACAGGGACATCCTGATGACCGTTGGCGCTGCGGGTTTTCACTTTTTTGATCTTGTCAACAACGTCCATGCCTTCGGTCACTTTGCCGAATACGCAGTAGCCCCAGCCCTGGGTGTTTTTGCCCTTGAAATTCAGGAACTGGTTGTCACTCACGTTGATGAAAAACTGAGCAGTTGCGCTGTGTGGGTCCATGGTGCGGGCCATGGCGACCGTACCGATGCTGTTGGGCAGACCGTTGTCAGCTTCATTCTGAATGGGCTCACGAACGCTTTTCTGTTGCATGTCTTCAGTGAAGCCACCGCCCTGGATCATGAAATTACTGATAACTCGGTGAAAAATAGTGCCGTCGTAGAAGCCGTCTTCTGCGTACTGTTTGAAATTGGCCGCCGTTTTTGGCGCCTTGTCAAAATCCAATTCCAAGACGATGTCGCCGTAATTGGTGTGCAATGTGATCATTGTGCCTAAACTCCCGTGCAATCAAATTAAAACTGGGCGCAACTATTCAGCTCATCCCGTGACTGTTCAAATTGCGTCCGAATTAGTGCAGAGCAAGGCGAAAAATGTGAGTTTACAGGTGTAAAGGACCATTTTTTAACGCAGCTATGGGCAAATTCGGGCGTGAGCTGAATAGTTACAACTGGGCGTGGCTCCGGTGCCGACGAGGCGGCTATAATACGCGCTTTACCTGCAAACCGGAACCGCGCAGAACGCGCAGCCGTGAATTGGAATCCTGAGTAACTCGCCGCTATGTCTGAATCGAACAAACCGCTTAACTTCATTGCACAGATCATCCAGCAGGAGCTGGCCGAAGGGCGCTGTACTCAAGTGGTCACCCGCTTTCCGCCGGAGCCCAACGGCTATTTGCACATCGGCCATGCCAAATCCATCTGCCTTAACTTTGGTCTGGCCGAGTCGTTTGGCGGCCGCTGCAACCTGCGTTTTGACGACACCAACCCCGCCAAGGAGGACCAGGAGTACGTGCAGTCCATCATGGAGGATGTGCGCTGGCTGGGGTTTCAGTGGGCCGGTGAGGTGCGCTACGCCTCCAGCTATTTTGACCAGTTGTACCAGTGGGCGGTGCATTTGATAGAGCAGGGGCGTGCCTACGTCTGCCACCTGAGTGCCGAGCAGGCGCGGGAGCACCGCGGCACCCTGACCGAGCCGGGCCGTAATTCGCCCTTCCGGGACCGCAGCGTCGAGGAAAACCTGGGCTTGTTTGAGCAGATGCGCGCCGGGGATTTTGCCGAAGGCGAGTGTGTATTGCGCGCCAAGATCGACATGGCGCACGGCAACATCAACATGCGCGACCCGATTCTTTACCGCATTCGCAAGCAGCATCACCATCAAACCGGCGATAAGTGGTGTATTTACCCCACCTACGACTTCGCCCACGGTCAGGGCGACGCCATAGAAGGGGTTACCCACTCGGTTTGCACCCTGGAATTTGCCGATCACCGGCCGCTTTACGACTGGTTCATTGAGAACCTGCCGGTGCCCAGCCGCCCACGTCAATTCGAGTTTGGCCGGCTAAATCTGAATTACACCATCACTTCCAAGCGCAAACTGAAGCAGTTGGTGGACGACAAGCACGTTGAAGGCTGGGACGACCCGCGCATGCCCACCATCGCAGGCTTCCGCCGCCGGGGGTATACCGCACGGGCCATCCGTAAATTCTGCGAGATGATCGGCGTGACCCGCGCGGACGGTATGGTGGATGTGGCCATGCTGGAGCACGCCATTCGCGACGATCTGGATAAAAACGCACCGCGCGCCATGGCGGTGCTGCACCCCTTGAAGGTGGTGCTGACCAACTACCCCGAAGCCAAAACCGAACAACTGTGCGCACCGGGGCATCCGCAGCGGGATGACCTGCCCGAGCGGGTATTGCCGTTTTCCCGCGAGCTGTACATAGAGCAGGACGACTTTCGCGAGGAGGCCAATAAAAAGTACAAGCGCCTGGTGCTGGGCAAGCGTGTGCGACTGCGCAACGCCTACGTTATTGAAGCCGATGAAGCCATCAAGGACGAGCAGGGCAGGGTTGTTGAGCTGCGCGCACGCATCATCGAGAACACCTTGGGCTGCGACCCCGAAGATGGTGCCAAGCCCAAAGGCGTTATTCAGTGGGTTGCGGCGCACGAGTGCGCTGAGTTTGAAGCTCGTCTTTATGAGCGCTTGTTTCTGGACTCAACGCCGGATTCTGGAGAGAAAGACTTTCTACAGTGCATCAACCCCGCGAGTCTGCAGGTGTTGAACAATTGCAAAGGTGAGATCGGCCTGCGTGAAGCCGCACCCGAGCAGGGTTTTCAATTTGAGCGGGCAGGCTATTTTTGCCGGGACCGCCGCGAGCCGGGCCTGGTGTTCAATCGCACCATCGGCTTGCGGGACACCTGGGACAAAACACAAGAACACTAGTTAGGATCCATAAAGGTTGTTGCCCGTTATGAGTTTGACCATCTACAACACCAAAACACGCAAAAAAGAAGCCTTCGCGCCGCTGGACCCGAATCACATTAAGATGTACGTCTGTGGGCCGACGGTGTACAACCTGGTGCATATTGGCAACGCCCGGCCGGTGGTGGTGTTCGACACCCTGTTCCGGGTGCTGCAGCACCTGTACGGCAAGGTGACATACGCGCGCAACATCACCGATATTGACGACAAAATCATGAAAACGGCCCGCAGCCAGGGCGAAACCATCGCGGTACTGTCCGAGCGCTTTGCCGAGGCCTACCGGCAGGATATGGCGGCTTTGAACAACCTGGAGCCGACCCTTACCCCCTACGCCACTCACCATGTAGCGGAAATGATCCAGATGGTGCAAACCCTGGTGCAGCAGAAACATGCCTACCTGGCGGAGGGGCATGTTCTGTTTGCTGTGAAGTCCATGGCCGAGTACGGCAAGCTCAGCAACCGCAGCCTGGAGGATATGCTTGACGGTGCGCGGGTAGAAGTTGCGCCCTACAAGCAGTACGCCGGGGATTTCATTCTCTGGAAGCCGTCCACAGACGACGAGCCGGGCTGGGAAAGCCCCTGGGGCCGCGGCCGGCCCGGCTGGCATCTCGAGTGCTCGGCAATGATCAAAAAACATTTAGGCGAAACCATTGATATTCACGGCGGCGGCCGCGACCTGATCTTCCCGCACCACGAAAACGAGCTGGCGCAAAGCGTTTGCGCCCACGCAGGGCGGGAATACGTGCGCTACTGGATGCACAACGGCTACGTCAACATCAACGGCGAGAAGATGTCCAAGTCGCTGGGCAACTTCAGGATGGTGCGGGACCTGCTGCAACATTACCGCGGTGAGGTCATTCGATTTGCGCTCCTTTCTGCTCAATACCGCTCCGAACTGGACTTCTCCTCCGAACTGTTGGACCAATCCAAGGCCAGTCTCGACACGCTTTACAGCACTCTGCGCAAGACAAAGCAGCTGGGCGACGGCCGCGTCGAACTTGAGCAAAGCAGAGCCTACGCGGCCCTGCTGGACGATCTGAATACGCCGCTTGCCATCAGCGAGTTGCATCAGTTGGCGCACAGCATCAACAAGGACCCGGCGGGCGCACTGCCTGCTCGAGCAGAGATGCTGGCAATTGGCCGTCTGTTGGGGCTGTTGCAGCAGGATGCCGACGAATGGTTCCAGGGGGCTGCAGACGCCGCCGGGATAAGCCCCAAGCAGGTGGAAGCGTTGATTGCCGAACGCACGGCCGCCAAAGCCGCCCGCGATTATGCCCGCGCCGATCAGATCCGGGTGCAACTCACTGATATGGGCGTGGTATTGGAAGACTCACGTCAAGGCACTACTTGGCGCATGGTTGACTAGCGCCAAACTGCGCAAAAAAAGTACGAATTTGTCATGCGGCCGGTGCGTGTTTCGCGTTCTTGTCGTCGCTTGGCCGTGCCTCTGCAGTCAATTCTTTTGTCGTTTCTCTTCCATTTGGTCGTTACATTCAGGGTTGCCAAACCATGCAGTTGAATGCGCTTGAACAGCGTTTTTACGATATTCGCTCCAGCAAGGTGTTCGAGACCTTTGTGGTGGGCATCATTATTTTTTCTGCACTGGTTACCGGTGCAAAAACCTACGATATCCCACTGGTGGTCAACAACGCCATAACGGTTCTCGACTGGGCCATTACAGTGATATTCCTGATAGAGCTGACCGTGCGTTTCCTTGGCGAGCCGCACAAACGCAGTTTTTTCAAGAATGGCTGGAACGTGTTTGACACCTTGATCGTTGCGGTAAGTCTGATTCCCATCGACAACAGCGAACTGGCGGTGGTGGGCCGGCTGATCCGCATCTTCCGCGTACTGCGGATGATATCCATCATTCCCGAGCTGCGCATATTGCTCAACTCTTTGTTGAAAGCCATGCCCCAGCTGGGTTATGTAATGATGTTGTTGTTCATTATTTTCTACATTTACGGCGCCGTGGGTGCTACATTCTTTGCTGAGGTCAACGAGAAGTACTGGGGGGATATTGCAGTCAGTATGCTGACCCTGTTTCGAGTCATGACGTTCGAGGGCTGGACGCAGGTCATGTACGAAACCCAGGAGCGTTACCCCTACAGCTGGATATTCTACCTGTCATTCATATTTGTTACGGCCTTCACTTTTCTGAATATGGTCATCGGCATCGTGGTGAACGTACTGGAACAGGAGCGCCGCAAACACTGGGGTGCCGTAGAGGAAGAGCAGCACGATGAACAAATGCTGGAGCTTAAAGAGCTGCGGGACGAGATTCGCGCTTTGAGAGCATTGATTGAAAGCAATCACAACTAGCCATTCAGCTCAACCCGTGACTGTTCCGATTGCCTTCCCGTTTGGGCAAAGCAAGGCGAAAAACGTGGGTTTGCTTGTGTAGCAAACCATTTTTTCAACGCAGCTATGGGCAAATGGGGGGTGAGCGGATTAGTTACTAACACAGTTAGGTAAGACATGCTCGTACCCGAACACATAGAACAGCTGATCCAGACTGTGCAGCAGCATCTGGAGCAACAGCGCAAACCTATTTCCGAACACGAACTGTTGGTGAAGTTGGCCAAGCAGGGGGTTTGGAATAACGTAACCAAAGGCAGTGCAATACTTCAGCAATTCCAAAAACATTTCTTGACCATGCATGCGCTCTACAGGCTGCAGACGCGTCTGGGTGACTCCAATTGCCGGCTGCATATCAGCCCGGTAAGCATCTACCTGCAACGGCCAGATGAGGAAATGGAAGATCTGGACCCGGATCAGGAACTGGAAATCTGCGAAGCATCGGATACGCATCTGCGTGAGTACTACCTGGATCTCAACCACCTGGTTGCAGCAAATGACGCCTCGGTCGCCGACCTGTTGGGCGGCTTTTGGCATCAATACAACGCCTGGCAGAAGCAGGAAGATGCCTACAGCGCTCTGGACCTGCCGCTGGGCAGTGATTGGACCGCAGTACAGGCGGCGTATCGACGTAAGGCCGCCACCAGCCACCCGGATAAGGGCGGCAACGCGCAGGCGTTTCAGGCGGTACAGACTGCCTACGACAGTCTCAAGCGGATTTTGCGGCCCGCACCGTAATGCTCTCCAGCGCTGTCAGGCACTGGCGCAGATAGCTGCAGCCAAACTGATTTAAGTGATTGAGCAGGTGGTAGAGGTTGTAAAGCGGCTGGCGCTGTTCATAGCCCGCCGGCAAGGCCCATGCCTTGTTGTAAGCGGTATAGAACTGCGGCGGGAAACCGCCGAACAGGCGCGTCATGGCCAGATCCACCTCGCGGTCGCCCCAGTAGCAGGCGGGGTCGAATACGCAGGGTTGCAGGTCCAGGTACGCCGTATTGGAGCGCCAGAGATCACCGTGCACCAGGGACGGCTGCGGGTTGTGGGTGCCCAACAAATGGTCGCTTGCAGCCTGCAGTGCGCGGGCATAAGGTTTCAGTTGCGCGGCGTAACCATTGCTGTAAGCAAGCTCCATTTGAGGTTGCAGACGGCACTCCCACCAGAACTCCCGCCAACTGTTGGCCGGCGTGTTGTACTGCACGTTGCTGCCAATAAAGTTGTTGGCTCCCCAGCCAAACTGTTGTGCGCGTGGCTCATGCAGTTGCGCAAGCGCCCGCGCCAGTACGGATTCATCACCCGAGTCCTGCAGGTCCAGAGCTTCCATGATCAGAAAGTGGCGCTCACCAACGGCGCCGAGGGCGACGGGCTGCGGCACCTTCAGTGCCTTGCATTGGGCTAGTGCGGCCAATCCCACCCACTCGGCCTGGAACATGGCCGCACCCCAGGGCGCAAACTGAGTTTTTACGAAGTAGTCGCCGACATTACTTTGCAGCCGGTAACACGTGTTAATATCCCCTCCGCTGACAGCAAAGGCGTTTTCAATACGGACGTTTTTTTCGAGCGCGCTGGAAAGATGCCGTGCCAGCTCGACTAAAATCGTTTGCGTTAACATAGGGCAAGCTGTGTTCCTGTGTAGGTAGGTTGAACCGCGGAATTCCACGAGGCGAATGTGAATTGGATTGGTCGAATCATTGGTGCAGTTCTGGGGTATCTGGTGGCTGGGCCATTTGGTGCTCTGATAGGTTACGTAGCTGGTCACTTTTTCGACCGCGCTTTAAGGCGATTTCAGTCACATTTTGACCCCGCCAAACGCGCTGAGGTGGAACTCAGCCTGTTTAACAGCATTTTTCCGCTACTGGGACACCTGGCCAAGGCGGATGGGCGCGTCAGCGAGAACGAGATCCAGACCACCGAACTGCTCATGGCGCGTCTGCAACTGGGCACAGAACAGCGTCAACAGGCTATTGCTCTGTTCAAGCAGGGCACTCAGCCGGGCTTTGACCCCGCAACCACGGTGCAGGAATTCCTGCGGGTGTGTGCGCCATACCCCAACGTGAAACAAATCCTGCTTGTCTACCTCATCAGTATGGCCATGTCGGACGGTGCCATAGATGAGGCGGAAGAGGATATGCTGCGGAAGATCAGCGCGCAGTTGGGCTATCCGGCTATCGCCTTTGAACACATGATGCGCATGGCGCGAGCCCAGCAGCAATTTCACCAGGGCCCGGGCCGGGCGCCGCCCACTCAGGATGCTCTGGCAACGGCTTACGAGGCTCTGGGTGTGGAGCCCTCTATCAGCGATGCCGAGCTCAAAAGGACCTACCGCAAGCTGATGAGCGAAAACCACCCGGACAAACTTGCAGGGCAAGGGGTACCGGACGATATGATCCGCGTGGCGACCGAGCGCGCGCAAGACATACAGGCGGCCTATGACCTTATCAAGAAGCACAGACAGTAACAGGCGGATACTGCAGATTGCGTTGCTGTGTATGCTGTTGGGCGCTTTGCCGCCTGGTTGGGCCTGGTCTGCGAGCGTGCATGCGGATCTTGCCAAGGCGGCCTACGCCCAGTTGACGCCCAATCAGCAAACCGCCTATGTCAGGTTGTTGAAAGGCAACAAAATCAGCAAACCCAATTACCGTCCGGCCGCCCAGATCGGGTATTTGGCCCGCTGGCCGGATCACTTGCGCAACATCAGCGTGCAAGATATCTTCCGCAAATACGGCAGCGGTGAAGTGCCTCGCGCACTGGCGGCCTACAGTGGGCAAAACACCAACGATTGGCACTTTGAGAACGTCCTCTACGTCGACGATCAACAGCAAGTCAGAGAGGCTGGCAAACGCCAGGCCAAGGGCCGCTGCCCGCCGCCCAGAAATGGCCAGCTATTGACGGTATGGCCCAAGCTGTTGAAGGCATACAAACAAAGCACCGATTCCCGCGATAAGAGCATTCTGCTGGCCTTCATCCTGCACGCCGCGGGCGACGCTCACCAGCCCCTGCACCTGATGGCCGGCCTCAAGCCAGACTGCAAGCACGATGCCGGAGGCAACGGTTTTTGTGTGGATGCAGGCCTTGGCCGCTTCACTTACCCCAAAGAGCGCTGCAAACTCAACCTGCATCAAGCGTGGGACAGAGGCTTTGGCCTGTTTGACAAGCGTTTCAGCGCCGACCCTGTCAAGCAAAAAGCCAAGGCGCAAAATTTGAACCAGGTGGTCAGCCTGCACCGCAGTTGGGCCGCCGATGTGTATCCCAGCGAGGAACGGCCTTTCGGCTCCGCCGCCTATCAGGTGCTGGCGCGTCAGATCACACAGCAGGCGGCCTCGCGAGCCGTGGCACACCAAACACAATTGTTGCGAGAGCTGGCGCCAAAATGAACGCCGTTGCCCGCGAGCGGGCGGGAAAATTCATTTTGATTTCCGGATGCTCCAGCGGCATCGGTTTGGCGGCGGCAACCCAATTGCAAGCGCGGGGTTATGCGGTAATAGCCAGCTGCCGCAAACCCCAGGACATTGAACGGTTGCAGGCTTTGGGCTTAAAGCGTGTAATTCCCCTGGATCTCTCCTGCAGTGACAGTATCCGTCAGGCGGTAAAGTTGACGCTTGAGCTGTCCGGAGGCAAGCTGTTTGCGCTGTTCAACAACGGCGCCTACGGTTTGCCGGGTGCGGTGGAGGATTTGCCCCGCGAGGCCCTGCGTCGTCAGTTTGAAGTGAACTTCTTTGGCACCCATGAACTTACCTGCGCCCTGTTGCCCACGCTGCTTGAGCAACCGGATGCCCGCATTGTGCAAAACAGCTCTGTGCTTGGCTTTGTAGCCATGCGCAATCGCGGTGCTTATGTGGCCAGCAAATTTGCCCTGGAGGGCCTGACAGATACTCTCAGGCTGGAGCTGCGAGGCACTGCGGTGAAGATCTCGATCCTTCAGCCGGGCCCCATTGCCAGTCATTTTCGACAAAACGCCCTGGCCGTGTTCAACCGGGAGATAGCAATCGAGCGCAGCCGCCACAAGGTGATGTATCAACAGGCCATGGCCAGACTTGAGAGCAGAGACACTGCTACCTGGGGCACATTGCCAGCGTCTGCGGTAGTGGATGCCCTGCTTCGCGCGCTGGAAGCGGCCCAGCCCAAGCTGCGCTACCGGGTCACTCAGCCTACAAAGATCATGACCGTCTTGAAAAGGGTGTCGAGCGGCCGCTGGATGGACTGGGCGGTGAGTCGAATAGGGGGCTGATGGCGTTTGACGCCCTCAAGCGGGGAAGTCCATCCTGCAGGCATTGAGCCTTGACGCTGCATCGACTCTCACCGCAAAAAGCCTGTCATACTTTTGCTGCGCCCGGCGGTTCACCCTGCTTGAGCAGCAGGGTAATCAGCTCAAGTAACTGCGGTAGGCCTGCGGGTTTGGCCAAAAAAGCGTCGGCCTGTGATGTGTCGGCGGACGGCGGTATGGCCGCGCTCATCAGCAATACCGGGATGCGGGCAAGGGTAGTATTGGCGCGGATTCTGCTGATCATCTCCAGACCGTTCATGTACGGCATCATGTAATCGGTAATGATGAGATCCGGTTGAAGGTCCGTCACATGAGCAAGCCCCTCGCGCCCATCATTGGCTCTGGCCACATCAAAGCCCTCTAACTCCAGTATCAGCGCCAGAGCCTCCTGAAGCCCCGGTTCGTCTTCTACCAGCAGTATTCTCCGCCTGCTTTTGTCTTGGCCGGCGTCAGTCATCTACGCCCGCACCCTTCGGCTTACGTGGGTGGGCGTGGCCGGTCAGCAGGTCATCGGTTAGCTGGAAAGCGTCAGACACGGAGATACCGAACTCGTTGATGGTGAATTTGCGAATGGAGGGGTCGAATCCGCTAGTGCGCGTCTTGACGATGGCCAATGTGCGGTGAGTTCTAGCGTCCAGCTCCACGTAGCGCAGCAGTATGATGTTCTGCGCCAGCGAGGATACGGAGGTGAAGTCTATTCGGGTTTCACCGCCAACCAGTTCCGGCGTTTCCAGGGTCAGTACGGTTGTCACGCCCAGGTTTCGGAGCCGATTGGTCAATGCGGCCAAAAACCGGCCAATTCTCTCCGGCGCCAGGGTGGATTGTCGCAGTGCGTTGATCCCATCTATCAGAAGGCGCTTCACGCCCCGCTCAGCAACCGCCGCGATCAACTGGTCGCCCAGCTCATCAAGCAGGTTTTCCGATGACGGGTGCCAGATCATTTCCACAGGGCCGCAGTCCAGTGCCTGCTTGAAATCAGCCATGCCCAGCACCTGGGCTTTTTCGATGAGATCGTCCCGGTCTTCGTAAAAACCGAAGATTAGACCCGGCTCGGCCTCGGTGGACTGGGCGATGAAGTGCAGCCCAAACGCGGTTTTGCCTACGCCTGTGGCACCTATCAATACCGTAGAACTCCCCTGGCGCAGGCCTCCGCCAATCATGGTGTCCAGCTCTGCTATGCCGGTGCTGAGTTTACCGCGACCGCAGGGCAGCAGGCGCTCTGCTTCGCCGCTGCGCTCCAGTCGTGGGAAGACGCGAATGCCAGAGTCGGATATGGTCAAAGCGTGGTGGCCGTCAACAAAACCGCTGCCGCGCAATTTGTGCACTTGCAGGTGGCGAGATACCCGGTAGTCGTGCTGACGGACGGCCAGCTCCATCCAGCCGTCGACCATGGTGTACTCCGGGCTGCCGGTCCCCCGGTCGCTGTTGGTCAGCAATAACATTGTGCAGCCGGTCACCTGTGCCAGATTCTGGAGCTGGTTCAGAAAAAGCCGAAACTGCGGTTCGGAGTCGACGCGTTCCTGCAGCACAAACAGCCCGTCCAGGATTACCAAGCCGCTGTCGCAGCGGCTGGTTTCCTCCACAACCAGGCGTAGAATTCCTTTGAGCCCGTCGTTTTCGAAGGTCTGAAAGCCACTTTGGTAATGAATTTGGCTGCCTGCATCCGCAGAATAAAAAGAAAGACCTTGAAGGTTTTCAATCAAACGGTCATGCGATTCCGACAGCAGCGTTATATAAAGACATTTTTTGCCGTGACGGCCCCAGTGATAACAGATCTGGTTGGCAAAAATCGTTTTGCCGGCACCGGGCGTGCCTCGGATGATGTAGACGGACCCAGTCAGCAGGCCGCCGTTGATGATATTGTCCAGACCCGCGATACCCGTCGATTGTCGACTGCGTTCTGCTGCTGCCTCAATAGCCCTCACTGCCTTCCCCTTTTTCAGTCGTTTCGCGGCCACACCGGCCATGCAGCGTCAAAGCGTGCAGTATAACGCTGATGCAATGGGCTGCGCACCCGTGGCCAAGCTGCCTGTCACGAGTGGCCAATCTGGTAGTGAGAAGGCAATGACCCGTGCTTAATATCTGGGGCTAGATCAGCAGTGCATTAGGCCTGAGGGCGGCGGTGGGTGATGTATTTGCGTCGCTCCTTGCCAAATTTACCAAGTTTGTCCGCTTCTGCCTTTCTCTTGCTGGATTTGTGCTGAGTGTTTACCCAGTCGTTGGAGCGGCGCTCCCAGTCTCGATCATTTGCCATGTTGCTCTCCAGACGGCTTATCTAGGGGGGTAGCTTCAAGCCGTGTTGCTCAGGTTAGTATTTCCCCAGTTGATCCCACCGTTGTTGTCAGCGGGGCCCGGGTTCCTGCTAGAGAAGCTAGCAAATTGTGCACCAGCTGCCGCCGATAGAGCGGCGGCCTTTTATTGTTGGCAGATAATAGAAGCAATGGCAGCGGCCCGCCGATCGTCAGGGGGCGATGCCGATGGGCAGGCTTACCGGTTACTGAATACCGGTGTGAACCTCTATAATGGCGGTTATTCACCCGCCCGGATCACGCTATGCCTCACCAAATTATCAACTGTTCCAATGTTTTTGCCGCTGGCTCAAATGGCATTGCGCACAGAAACTTATGGCCTGGGTGCCGCGGTTGCTGGAGTGCAGCAGAGAAGGAGACAGGGCGGTGACTCTTGCCGGGGGCCCTGACATGGAAAACTATCGGCATCTGTTTCTGCAATCTACGCCAATGATAGACACCCGGGCGCCGGTGGAATTTGCGCGGGGCGCTTTCCCCGGCGCGGTGAACTTGCCATTGATGTCAGATGCTGAGCGGGCACAGGTAGGTACCTGCTATAAGCAGCGGGGCCAGGAGGCGGCCATTCGGCTGGGGCACCGGCTGGTGAGCGGCCCAATAAAAACGGCGCGGGTGGAGGCCTGGGCGGATTTTGTCTCTCGCAACCCCGAGGGGTGTTTGTACTGCTTCAGAGGCGGGCTGCGGTCGCAGATTTGCCAGCAGTGGCTGGCGGAGGCCGGTGTTGAATACCCCAGGGTGGTGGGTGGATATAAGGCCATGCGCAATTTCCTGAGCGAGAGCCTTGAGCAAGCCTGTTCACTCTCAAAGCTGGTGTTGCTGGCGGGGAGCACCGGGGCGGCGAAGACGGCCCTGCTGGGAGGCCTTGCAAATAGCGTTGACCTGGAGGGACTGGCGCACCATCGCGGCAGCGCCTTCGGCCGACGGGTGGGTGGGCAGCCCACACAAATAGATTTTGAAAATGCACTTGCAATTGAGCTGCTGCGCAGGCAAGACCCGCAACACGCGGGGCCCGTTGTGCTGGAGGACGAAGGCCGGTTTATTGGCCAGTGCGCCTTGCCGCTGCCACTGCAGCAGGCCATGACGCAGGCGCCCGTGGTGGTTTTGCATGCGGATTTGGAAGACCGCGTGGAGCATTCATTTAAAAACTATATTCTGGACAACCTGGTCGATTGGCAGAAGCAGGAGGGTGACGCTGCCGGTTTTGCCAGTTTTTGCGATGACTTACGCCAGTCCATGGGCAAGCTGCGTCGACGCCTGGGCAATGTGCGCTTCATGGAGTTGAACCGTCTGCTGGAAGACGCGCTGCAGTCACACGCGGGCGGAGATGAAGAAGCGCACAGGGCCTGGATTCGCATATTGCTGCGGGACTATTACGACCCAATGTACCGCTACCAACTGGAGCAGAAAGCCCACAGGATTATCTTTCGAGGCACTGCGGATGAGGTGAGGCAGTACCTGGGTCGGCTTTGAGGCATCAATCGCCCCTCTGGTTTTTCGAGTCAATATTGTATACCAGACCATGGGAAAAGTTTTTTGGCTCCAGAACGCCTGATTGGCAGGCACGCGCAAACCTGATTGATATGCGGCTGGCCAGGTTGCCGGGCTTATGGCGTTTAATGCGCAGCGTCAAAAAAAACGCCGCATTCGCGGCGTTGTGACTATCACTGGTGTTCAGGCCAGCAGCCAGCTATTTGCCGGCCGCCTCCTGCATGACCTTTTTGAAGTAGGCACCCTGTTCTGACGGTGTGAAGTTCCAGTCGTCAATCATCGTGGGTGACCAGTCCGGGTCAAATACCCAGGCGGTGTAAGAGATGCCCTTGCGTTTCATATATTCAATGATGCTGGGGCCGTAGGTGCCTTCGTCGTGAATTACCGGCACGTGCGCGCCGTAGCCGTCTTCCCGCACCCAGCCAAACTCGGTGGCAATCATGGGGTAGGTATCCGCCACATAACCCCAGGTGGGCTCCCAAGCCTTGAAGAAATTTTCTTTGGTTTCTACTTTCAGGCGGGCTTTCTGGGGGTAGGGGTGAATGGCATAGGCAATGCCTGGGCGCTGCACTGGCTCTTTGGCGATTGGCGTGAGGTCATAACCCCAGTTGTACCCCGTCACCAGCGGAATCACGCGCTTGTCGTAGGTGTATATCAAGTCGATCAGTTCTTCCAGCATCACCCGCCAGGTTGACCAACTGGCTTTGCCCAAAGAGTAAGCACCGGTACCGATGTAATCATGGGTGGGTTCGTTGAACAGTTCATAAACAGCAACGGTGGGCACATTCCGGTATCTCAAGGCCACATCACGCCAGAAACGTGTGGTTTCCGCGTAGGTGGTGACGTACATGGGGTGTTGGAACAGCTCGGCCTCCAGATTGCCAATGGAATGCCAGTCAATGATCAGGTACATATTCAGTTCGTTTGCCCAACGTACGGCTTCATCCAGGCGGTCGAAATACCAGTCTTTACCCTGTATGCGCCAGGCCAGGGGGTGGATGGGGATTCGCACCGTGTTGACGCCCCAGCGGTCCAGTTCCTGAAAAAGGGCTTGGTTCCAGCGATCCTCGCCACTTAGTTTGTCCGGATCCGCAATGTTGACGCCACGGAAGATGTACTCCGCGCCGGTGTCTGTGACAAAGCCTTTGCCTTCTACCTTGATGAAGCTCTGCTGTTTGTTCGCGAGGGTTTCGACATCGAAGGAGTTAGGATAGGGGATGTTCCACCATTCGCGTTCTGATTCCTGTATGGCGGTAAAACCGTGGTTTTGATCCGGGTTTTGCGCTGAACGGCTGTTGTTTGCCTGGGGCGTACTGCAAGCACCAAGCAGTCCGCTAAGAGCCAGGACGGCTGCGGCCGTCGCCAGCGGCTTACTGAATAGTCTCATTCGGTTAGATTCCTCTATTATTGATGGTTTTTAGTAACTATTCGGCCCACGCCCGAATTTGCTCATGGCTGTGTAAAAAATGGTCATTTATACGTGTAAACAAACATTTTTCGCCTTGCTCTGCTCAAATTCGGACACAATCTGAACAGTCACCTTTTTTGAGCTGAATAGTTACGGTTTTTATTGGTGTGTCGGGTATCTCGAGAACTCTTCAGGCGGGTCATGGAACCGCTCGGGAGGGTTATGATGCCACCATTGTACTGGGTGTGGGGGCTGTTTCAATCCCAAGGGCGCAGAACCGTGCTGGTGGAAGACTGGTTCAGCGGTCTGGCCCCGGAAACCGCTGATTAACGGCAACCTTGGTAGTGCTCCTGTCAAGGCTGGGACGCAAGGCTTGGGCGGTTGCACGCTCTGGGCTTGCTCGCGCTGCCCCTGCGGTTGAGGTGCAGCAGAGGTTAAAAGCGAACTGCGCGCCCGAGAATTGCTCCCACTAGTCCTCGACTTGCAAGCGGCGCACAGGCCGCACTTCAATGCTTCCCACCCGGGCCGGCGGTATGTCTGCGGCAATTTTTAATGCCTGGTCCAGGTCGGCTGCGTCTATCAGGTAAAAGCCTGCCAGTTGTTCTTTGGTTTCGGCAAATGGGCCATCGGTAAGGTGCACCTCGCCGCCTCGTAGCCTTACCGTGGTAGCGGTTGCCACCGGCTGCAGTGCTTCACCGGCCAGCAAGCGGCCCGCGTCTGCCAGTGCGTTGGCATAGGCGAAACATTCGGCGTCCCTGGGGCTGCTGGGCAGATCGTGCAGCTTGGATTCGTCACTGTATACAAGACATAGGTATTTCATTTGGCCTCCGTGAGCCACTTCAGTTAGATGAGCCTGCACCCTTGGTCGATGCACGGCTGCGGCATTCGACAAACTCAATCAATCCGCTGGCAGATCAACAAGCGCGTCCAGTCTGCGCTGCAAAAATCGACGTTCCGGTTCCTGTAGCGTCTTCGAAATGGCAAGGCGGTAACACTGAGCCGCTTCCTCCGTACGACTCAGGCGGCTCAGCAAATCGGCCCGGGCGGCGTACAGGAGGTAATAGTCCTGCAGCGAGGACGCAAGCTCCGGGCAATCCAGCAACAGCAGCCCGGCTTCCGGTCCGTGGTGCATGGCAATGGCGACGGCGCGATTCAACGCAACCACAGGTGAGGGATTTATTCCCTGAAGCACTCCGTAGAGGCCGACAATTTGTGCCCAATCAGTCCGGTCGGCGGTGGGGGCCTCTGCATGTACTGCGGCTATGGCAGCCTGCAAGGTGTAAATGCTGTATCGCCCAGAGCGCAACGAGGTCTCGATCAATGCCGCCGCCTCGGCGATCATCGGCCGGTCCCAAAGGTTGCGGTCCTGCTCATCAAGCCGAACAAGCTCGCCGTCGCCGGTTGTGCGGGCGGCAAAACGCGAATGATGCATTAACATCAATGCCAGCAGGCCAGCCACCTCCGGCTCGGGCAGCAGTTCCATCAGTAGGCGGGCCAGGCGAACGGCTTCCTGGCAGAGAGCGGGCCGAATGAGGTCTGCGCCGGACGAGGCATTGTACCCCTCGTTGAAAATCAAATAGATAACCTGGAGAACCCCCTGAAGACGCTCCGCCAGATCCTGCGTGGCGGGTACGGAATAGGGGATGCAGGCCGCTCGTATCTTGCGCTTGGCTCGTACGATACGCTGCGCCACGGTGGCAGTGGCGGTAAGAAATGCACGGGCAATCTCCTCCGTACTCAGGTCACAGACCTCTCGCAGGGTAAGGGCTATCCGCGCTTCGGGTGCAAGGCTTGGGTGGCAGCAGGTAAATATCAGCCGCAAACGGTCGTCCCCTATACCGTCTTCATCAGCCAAATCCGCTTCAGGCACCTCTGCACAATGCCGTGCCAGCTCATCTTGCACCCGCTCATCGCGCGTTCGGCGTCGCAACTGGTCAATGGCTTTGAAGCGACCGGCCGACACCAACCAGGCGCGCGGGTTTTGCGGCAATCCCTCCTTGGGCCACTGGATGACAGCGGCGGCAAACGCCTCTTGCAAAGCTTCTTCTGCCAGGTCAAAACAACCCAACAGACGAATCAAGGTGGCCAGCACCCGGCGCGACTCGCCTTGATAAATCAGCGCAATGCGCTCCTGATCTACAGTTGCTATTTGCATGCTTGCTATCCCAGAAAATTTGCGCGGCCAGCTCCGGGAGCTGGTCGCGTTGCATGATACTATCAGTGTCCAACTGAGCAAAAGTTGGCGCCATGGCGCTTCAGGATAGCGGTGGTCCATGACGGATCTACGGAGAGTCCGCGGCCTGGTCGGCAAGTCGGCGGCTGGCACTGTTGCGCCGCAAAATCCCCACATCTGTCGGAGTAGTGGTCTAACCTTACCTAGAGTTTTTGGCAATAAGGCTTGTAAATTGAAGCGATATCTCTACTTAGGGCTGCTGCTTGGCAGTTTGTGCTGGGGGCGGGTGGCAGCGGAGGTCGTGCGTGACCCCGAGGTGCTGAGGTTGGCGTCGGTCAGTGCCGCCGTATATAAGCTTGGTGCGGAGGAGCCTGTTTACCTTAAACGCGGTGACTGGATCATGCCTATCGCCTCACTCACCAAATTGATGACAGCGCTGGTTGTAGTGGAATCTGGCGCCGCTTTGGATGAGTGGCTTCCGGTAGTAAAAAGAAATTATGCCGCGCCCGCCAATGCCTATTCGCGCATTCGGCTGGGTTCCGAGGCCACTCGGCGGGATTTGCTGCACTTGGCGCTAATGTCTTCCGAGAACCGCGCTGCCTACCTGCTTGCCCGGCATCACCAGGAGGGCTACGCCGAATTCATTCAGGCAATGAACGACAAGGCCCGGCAATTGGGCATGACGCACTCCACCTTTGTAGATTCCACCGGTCTGTCTGACAGCAACGTATCCACCGCGCGCGACCTGGTTAAGCTGGCAAACGCCGCGTTTGCGCACCCTATCATCCGCGAGCTGTCTTCCAGCCCGGGCTATTGGGCGCAGTTCCGCAAGCCCCGGTATGGCCTGCAGTATGGCAACACCAATCCTTTGGTTCACAGCGAGCGCTGGGGCGTGTCCTTGAGTAAGACCGGCTACCTTACAGCTTCCGGCCGCTGCCTGGTGATGGTCGCCAATGTGAATGGCGAGACCCAGGTGATCGTATTGTTGGATTCCCTGGGAACTCGGTCGCCAATAGGTGATGCCGGCCGCATCCGCCGCTGGTTGGAAACCGGTGTTGGCAGCACAGTAGCCGGAGCCGCATCAGCCTACGAAAGAGACAAATCCGCCGCGCGACAGTTGGATGTGGGGCAGGCGGGCAAGTCACGAATACGACCAAAAACCGAACCCCTCACTCCACTTTGAACCAAGTTGGTCAACAAGTGATCTAAATAACAACGCCCCTTTGGGCTGACGTCAAAATCTTTCTTCTGTTACCAATTTCAGCATACGGGTAGTCGCTGTGGAGTATTCCTGGCGCACTAGACCCGACAACGCCGTTTAATGTTGTATGGCACAAATGGGGGAACCGCTTACATGAAACCTAATCTTCTTACCCACTTCGGAACCGGCTTTCTTTTACTGGGGTTCAGTGTCTCAGCTCTGGGTCACGGCCTTATGGTAGACCCACCTTCGCGCAACGCTCTCTGCGGTATGCTGGAAAAACCGGATGCGGCCAGTAGCCCGGCCTGCGTTGAAGCCTTTCAAGATGACCCCAATGGCGGTTATCAGTTTATGAGCGTGCTCACGCATGATATTGGCAGAAAAGGAGGCACCAGTGACAACGTTTGCGGTTTCGACAGTGAAACCTGGGGCGGCGACGCCACGCCTTGGGATACGGCCACCAATTGGCCGGCAACACAAATAAGTGGCGGTGAGATCGAGATTACCTGGGATATTTCCTGGGGGCCGCACTTCGACGATTCGGAAGAATTCGTCTATTACATAACTCGCGCCGACTTTGAATTTGATCCCAATAGGCCTTTGACTTGGGCCGACTTTGAAGCCGAGCCGTTTTGTGACCTGGCGTATGCCGACAGCAACCCTACTGCCAATCCAAACGTGACTGCGGTTCCAGGGGAGGCTTTGTTCCACACTCGCTGTAACCTGCCTCAGCGGTCTGGCCATCACGTAATCTATGGGGAGTGGGGACGCAACCACTTTACCTATGAGCGCTTTCACGGTTGCGTTGATGTGGCGTTCGGTGGTGGCGGATCGCCAGTTCCGCCGTCCAGTTCGTCGTCCAGCAGTTCCAGTTCATCCAGTAGTTCTTCCAGTAGTTCGTCATCCAGCTCGTCCAGTTCCAGCAGTGGCGGCGAATCGGCCTCATCCAGCAGTTCGTCCAGTAGCTCATCAAGCAGCTCATCGGGTGCAACAGGCGGTGGCAACACGGGCTCCGCAGCAGCACATTGTGACCATGTTATTTCCAACGACTGGAATACCGGTTTTACCGGTGAGATTCGCATCACCAACACCGGTGAAACAGCCATTGAGGACTGGGATCTAACTTGGGAATACACCGATGGTTCATCAGTCACTAGCAGTTGGAATGCCGAAGTTACGGGGAATAACCCCTATACGGCTGCAGGTCTCGGTTGGAACGCCATCATACTGCCGGGGCAAACCGTCGAGTTTGGTTTTCAAGGGAACAAAGGGAGCAGCACAGTCCCCTCTGCGATCATAACCGGTGCCATATGTAATTAACCGGTACACGTGAAGGCCAGGGACTGGCCCGTTCCGCCTCCCATCAAAGCAAAGGCCTCTGCTTAATTATCATCCGACCGTAGTTGTTCAAGCTGTTCGCAAATGGTCAAATTGCAAGCAGGTTGATGCAGTGAAATACTGAAAGTCCAGGTTCTGCAGGTGCAATTGGCCCACTGGTAACGCAGCGATGGACAAATACGGGTTTAAATCGGATAGTTACCACTGTACCTGGTTTGCAGCCTCGAAGGCCCGCTCCGCCAAATTGGGAAGCGGGCCTTTGTTGTTCTATGGGTTTCAAATGTGCCAGCGAATAGCCATACCGAGGTATGCTCGTATGTGTAGCAAGGGGGATGATAAAAAAATGAAGCCACTATTCAGCGGACGCCCAAGTTTGCACATAGTCGGGCTATAAAGAGCCCCCAGTTTGTGAGAAACAGGATGAACTCCCCTAGGGGCAGCGTCGGAGGGGGCAAAGCACAGGAAGTACGCGATTTGAACAGTTAAGGCATGAGCTGCGTAATGAAACAATGAACAGGGCTTGGTCAGTTGGCGTTGAAAAATTTTTTGGGGCGCCGCCCGTCAGGCCGATCATATACAGTGATTTGATGTAAGCTCTGCTACGCCGACAGGCTTGGCGTCATGCCCAGCTATTGGCGAACACTTGACAGAACGGCTGGCCCGTAGCAAGGCCGCCATAATAATAATTTTCAGCTGCAAGCCCCTTCCGACGACCCAGCTAGCAGGTTCCGGGTCCCGTCCGGTCCCACAGCAACCGCGGTTGCTGTGGCGTCTTGTAGCCGTTTGTTGTCTGAGGGCGTTTTCATGAGCAAGAACAAAACCAACGACCAGATGTACTGGACTGCCAACCTGAGACTTATTTTTATTTGTCTGCTGGTCTGGGCCATGGTCTCCTACGGCTGTGCCATTTTGTTGCGGCCCTTGCTTATCGGCATCCCGGTGGGCGGCACGGACCTGGGGTTTTGGTTTGCACAGCAAGGCTCGATACTGTCTTTCATTTTGCTGATCTTCTTCTATTCCTGGCGCATGAACAAGTTGGATAAAATCTTTGGCGTGGAAGAGGATTAGACCCTCATGAGTCAGTTTTCCATCAATTTGTTGTTTGTCGGTGCGTCTTTTGCGGTGTATATCGGCATAGCCGTGTGGGCCAGAGCCGGTTCCACCAAAGAATTCTATGTTGCCAGCGCGGGGGTGCACCCGGTTGCCAACGGCATGGCCACTGCGGCCGACTGGATGTCTGCGGCGTCGTTTATCTCCATGGCCGGTATGATTGCCGCCGGCGGTTACGCCAACTCCTCCTATCTGATGGGCTGGACCGGCGGCTATGTACTTTTGGCAATGCTGCTTGCACCCTATCTGCGGAAATTCGGCAAATTTACAGTGCCGGAGTTTATCGGTGACCGCTTTTACAGCCGCGGGGCGCGGATTGTTGCGGTGGCGTGCCTGATCGTGGCTTCGACCACCTACGTGATTGGCCAAATGACCGGTGCCGGGGTGGCGTTTTCCCGGTTTTTGGAGGTAAGCAACAACCTGGGGTTGATGATTGCCGCAGTGGTGGTTTTTTTCTATGCCGTGTTGGGCGGTATGAAAGGTATAACCTACACCCAGGTGGCTCAATATGTAGTGCTGATCATTGCCTACACCATTCCGGCTGTATTTATCTCTCTGCAGCTAACCAACAACCCGATACCGCCCCTGGGGCTCTTCTCCACCCATACAGAATCCGGTATGCCTCTGCTGGCCACTCTTGATGCAATTGTTCGCGACCTCGGGTTTCAGGACTATACCGCCGATGTGTCCAACAAACTGAACATGGTATTGTTCACGCTTTCCTTGATGCTGGGCACAGCAGGTCTGCCCCACGTGATCATCCGCTTTTTCACCGTGCCAAAAGTAGCCGACGCACGCTGGTCCGCCGGCTGGGCTTTGGTGTTTATTGCCCTGTTGTACCTGACGGCGCCGGCCGTTGCCGCCATGGGGCGCTTGAATCTTTTGACCACCCTTTACCCTGCCGGTGCAGAGCAGCCGGCTTTGGAATACGCTGATCGGCCAGACTGGATTAAGACCTGGGAGACCACCGGGCTGATTCAGTTTGAGGACAAAAATGCGGACGGCCGCATTCAGTTCTATAACGATGTGCCGGCCTTTCGCGAAACGGCAGAGCAGAGAGGCTGGGAAGGCAATGAGCTCACCGTCAACAACGACATACTGGTGCTGGCCAATCCGGAGATCGCCAATCTGCCCGGATGGGTGATTGGGCTTATTGCAGCCGGTGGGTTGGCGGCGGCTTTGTCCACGGCAGCAGGGTTGCTGCTGGCCATTTCTTCCTCGATCAGTCATGACTTGATCAAAGGTATGATCAATCCCGGCATTAGCGAGAAAGGTGAACTTTTGGCCGCCCGCGTCTCCATGGCCGTGGCCATAGTGGTAGCCACATGGCTGGGCATGAACCCGCCGGGCTTCGCCGCGCAGGTGGTGGCACTGGCCTTTGGTATTGCGGCGGCTTCCATCTTCCCGGCGCTGATCATGGGAATCTTCTCCAAGAGGGTGAACAGCTATGGCGCCATTGCTGGCATGATCTGCGGGTTCCTGGCCACCACTATTTACATCGCTCTGTATTTGGGCTGGTTCTTCCTGCCGGGCACGGCGCTCATAGCCAATACCTCGGACAACTGGTTTTTGGGCATTTCCCCGCTGTCTTTCGGCGCGGTGGGCGCACTCATCAACTTTTGCGTCGCCTTTGGCGTTTCGGCCTTTACAGCCCGGCCCCCTTTGGAGATTCAGGATCTGGTTGAGAGTGTGAGATACCCTCGCGGCGCCGGCAAAGCGGTTGATCATTAACAGGCGGCGGTTGCGGTGTTCTGGGAGCTGATAGCCACCGTGTTCGCGGGCCTGGGAGCGGCCGGTATGGTGCTGGCAGCGCGAGCACTCGGCGGGCGCCGGATTCCGCGTTGCACGGTACCTGTCGCCGCTGGGTTGGCGATGCTCGGGTTCCAGATTCACAGCGAGTACAGCTGGTACGCTCACCAGCGCAGCTTGTTGCCCGACGGGGTCGTGGTGGTATCAACCGTAGAGGACAGCACGGCCTGGCGCCCATGGAGCTGGGTTATTCCGCAGACTGTGCGCTTTATGGCCGTAGATGCAGCGGGCGCGGCGGCGAACCGGCATAACGCAGAAGTCATGCTTGCGGACCTCTATTTTTTTGAACGCAGGCTCGCCGCCAAGCGCGTGCCGCAGGTGGTTCATTGCGGACAGGCCGCCCGGGCCAATCTTTCTGACAGTTTGGATATTCCCGCCCCCGGGGAGTCCCTGAGTAAGCTCTGGCGGCGGCTGCCGAAGCATGACCCACTCCTGCTGGCGCTGTGCTCCGGTTGAGCCTGGCCGCAGGGCGCTCCCGGTACTTGTGCGCGCGACTGGATTTGCCCCCGAAACTGCCGTTTAGGATTCCTCGTCCTTTCCTGGTTGGCACACGTATTTGAATCATCAGCCGGGCCGGTGGCGCCTCTCGTCAAATAAAGCGGAGGCCCAGAACCCCTGGCGGTTCAATTTGAGGCAGGGCATCAGTGGCGACATCCAAAATCCACCACCGCTTGAGTCTGGTATTGCAGACAATTTTATTTATTCAGATAGTGATTGCGCTGTTGCAAAGGCATTGGGTAACGGCACTGTTTGCGACCGGTATTCTATTTTTGACCTTGGCGCCCTTTGTGTTGGCAAACAAACTTCGCGTGCGTGTCCCACCGCAATTTCAGTTGATGACAATCGCCATTGTCTTTGCCGCCCTGTTTTTAGGTGAAATGCGCAATTATTTTGAGCGCTTCTGGTGGTGGGATTTGGCTCTTCATGCAGTGACGGGGTTTCTCATGGGTATCGTGGGCTTTCTTCTGGTGTATGTTTTCCATGGCAAAGGCGGAGAAGACCTGCGACAAAAATCCGCGTTTGTGGCTTTTTTTGCGTTCACTTTTGCGCTGTCTGCAGGAACCGTATGGGAAATTGCCGAATACCTGCTGGATCAGCTATTAGACCTGAATCTTCAGAAGCCCATGTTGGGTGACCCGTCCGGTCTTACGGATACGATGATTGATCTGATGATCGACGCGCTGGGTGCCGCCGTGGTCTGCATCTACGGGTACTTTCATCTGAAAAATCCGGCAACAGAGTCGTTTCTGGAGCGCTGGATCTGCTTTTTCATAGCCAAAAACCCCCGGTTTTTCAAGCGGAGAAGCAGAGCATAATGCGGTAAAGCCGGTTGTTTGTGCATAGGCTACTTTCGGACCCGCAAGGGCGTGGGTTGTTATTCTTGAAAATTCGGAATATCGGCAACTGCTCATCCGGAGCGGCCGGGCTTATGTCCTGTGACCTCTGCGCCGGCGTTGCAGGGCAGTTTGATAAAGACTATGGACGCCAGCATTACCATCAGACCCATAGCCATGAATGCACGGCTGAAGTCTACCAGGGCCAGAGTCTCGCGGCCGGTCGACAGCAACAGGGACGAGTTCAGGATTAAAGCGCTGAGCGCAATTGCCAATACCATGGAAACCTGCTGCAGCATGGAGGAGAGAGTGGCGGCAGAGCTGCGTTGTTGATCTGCTATATCTGCAAATGCCAGGGTGTTGAGTGCCGTATACTGCATTGAGCGGGTAAGGCCTGCAAAAAACAAGGTAAGCATGATTGCCCATTTTGCTGTTTCCCCGTCGAAAAAAGCGCAAGCGGCAATGGAAAGGCCGCACAACAGACCATTGATGATCAGCACCGTCCTGAAACCGTAGGCTTGCAGCGTTATTGTGGTCACGGTCTTCATGCCCAAATTGCCAAGAAAGTATACCAACAGGTAGCCGCCTGCCTCCAAAGGGCTGAGGCCAAAGCCAACCTGAAACAAAAGCGGCAGCAAAAATGGAGTGGAATTGATGCCCGTGCGAATATAAGTGCCCGCCCACAGCGTAGACATTGCGAAGGTTTTTATACGAAATGCGGTGAGACTTAGCAGCGGCTTGGGGCTTCTTTTAAGGTGACAAACTGCAAACCAAGCCAGAGTGACGCCAAACAGCACCAGCAGGCCAGAGTGAACGGGCGCAATATGACGGTGAGCAAAAGACTCCAGCCCATACAAGAGGCACAACAATGCACCCGCAGACAATAAAAACCCCGCCAGGTCAAACGGCTTGCTTGTATCCGCAGGCTGCGCGGGGATCACCCGCCAGGCCAGAGAAAACGCGATGATGCCCAAGGGTAAATTAATATAGAAATTCCAACGCCAGGAAAAATAGGTGGTTATGAACCCGCCCAGCACAGGGCCAATCACCGGGGCAATCAGCGCTGGCCAGGTAATCCAGGCGGTTGCCTGGATGAGTTCCGACTTGCGGGTATTGCGCAATACCAACACCCGCCCCACCGGCGTCATGAAGGCTCCACCCAGCCCTTGCACGGCGCGCGCCGCAATGAACTCGGGCAAACTTCCGGCGGCGCCGCAAGCCACCGAGGCAAGCGTAAATACAACAATTGCCAATAAAAAAATCCGTCGCGCTCCGAACCGGTCGGACATCCAGCCGGAAAGCGGTACGAAGGTGGCAACCGCAAGAATATACACGCTGATGCCAATGCTCAGGTCCAGGGCGGGAACACCAAAGCTTTGCGCCATTTTGGGCAAGGATGTGGCAATGATGGCGCTGTCGAGCAATACCATGAAAAACGAGCAGCCGACGATCAACGCAACCAGGCGCGCCCGCCGGTCTTGCATGGGTCTTGAAAGCATTCCGGTGTTCACCTTCTCGTTGCTACCGCCGGCTGAGCTTGGCCGGTGTGCTGAAGCGTCTGTTGTCATTTGAGCCAAAGCAATATTTGTTTGAGCATGCGCTGGACCACTGGCGTGGCTACCAGCGCAATTTGCTGTTATACGCGGGAACTGTGAATTGTGCCAATCTGGTTGAGGCTTGCTGCCGTCATCCAGTGCGGCGCAAAACGCTCAGTTTGATGGCAAGCGGATAATGCTGGATGCCTGAGGAGGGGGGGGAGTCCGGGAAACTGCGTGCTTGTGGAGTGAAAGCAGCCGCAGGGAGTTGCACTACCTGCGGCCGGGTCATCAGAAGTCGTAGCGCATCCCCAGTGACAAACCACTCGCCGTTTCGCCATCGACGCCGGGGGTACTGGGTGTGCGCGCCTGATTCCAGGGCGTTAGCGCAATGTTGGCGTCATTGCTTAGCTGGGCGTAGTTCAGGTACAACCGCAGTGCTGAGTCTATGCGGTGCTCTATGCCTACTGCCGCCAAACTGGAGTCCTGGTCATCATTGTCGTTGGTGCGTACCAAATAGTGGCCGCGCAAAAGCGTCTTTTGGGTTAGCGTGAATTCCGCTCCGCCACCCACCAGGTCGCTGTCCAGGCTATCGTCGTCGTGATCAACCGTCTGATAAAATGCCACCAGGCGGACGGACCCGGCAATTGCATAACTGCCGGCCAGTCGTACCGCTTCACGTCCCCCTGCAGAGGTGTCTTCCCCGTAAGCTTCGTACGCCACCGCCAGGTTCAACGGCCCGTCCGCATACGCCAGCGCCAGGCTCACACCGTCGTCTTGCGTATCCACTTCCGCGTTGTCACCTTCATGCAGCGAATAAGCCAGATCAAACTGCAAATGACCAATGATGGGTGTTTGATAGTGGAGGGTATTGGGCATTCTCTCGTCAAAACGAGCGTTGCCTACGCGGGTGAGGTTTCGCATATCGCCCAATTGGTCACCAAACAAATCGGCAGGACCACGGGCACGCTTGAAGGGCGAGTCAAACTGCCCTAATCGCAACAAACCCAGGTTGCCCTGAATCCCCACAAAGGTGTCTCGCGTGCTGAAGGTTTCACCACTGCTGCGATTGAAGTCTATTTGCTGCTCAAGCTGAAAGACCGCCGTCACCCCACCAAAGTCCGTTTTACCCTTGAATCCCAGGCGGGAGGAGTTACTGGCCGCGTTGAGCTCTGAATAGTTTGCGCCATCGTCCAGATAATCCAAGGAGACATGAGCGCGGCCGTAGAGCGTGACATCGGCAAAGGCTGTCACGGGAGTCAATGCAGCAAGGATGAGAGTAGTGATCTTTTTCATGGTGAGGTCCTGGTTCAACTGAGGATAAAAGGCCGGTGATCATTGCAAATAACAACCACGCAGGCGGCGTATCATGGAAAGGATGTGTGACAGGATGATGACAATCGGCTAGACCGCCGCTGTTCACCTGAATACCGGCTGCGGATCGACCCGTTCAGCAGGTTGCACTTTGCAGTTCTGGCAGTAACCGCGACGGTTTGGCTTGCCGACACCCCGCTCATAGCCGCGCATCGCCAACGGTGCAGGCCCGGAGTTCGGCCGACGAGGGCAAGCCCCTTTTTCAGGCGCGAAGCCCAGCTTTCCTGTTCTGTTTTAACTGAGCTAGGCCGCCGCCGGCCGACACGGCTTGCTGTGGGCGGCGCGCAAAAAAATTGTTGATTTTGTTATTTACATAACGTTATGGGCGTTTTCAGCCCCAACCTTGGTAACAACGCGTGTTACTATTCGACCCGCTGTAATTTCACCTGATGGCATATTGCAAAGTCGCCACCGTAGCTAGGTTAAAATCCACCCAGGCGCGGTGCTGCAGCGGTATTCGCACTGTTACAACCGTTGATGCCGCCTTCCGCTCTAATCTTCAACAAAGGTAGTTCTGATGGTTTTTTCACTAAAATTAGGCTTGCCACGTGTAGCTGCGGTTACCTTGGCTGCCTGTCTTGCAGCTTGTGGTGGCGATGTGCCCAATACCGGCAATTCGTCCTCAAGCAACTCCAGTTCAAGCAGTAGTTCAAGCAGCAGTTCAAGCAGCAGTTCAAGCAGCAGTTCAAGCAGCAGTTCAAGCAGCAGTTCAA
>CAYNST010000009.1:56602-57757 GCA_964399955.1 uncultured Cellvibrionaceae bacterium
GCTCGTCATCCAGCAGTTCGAGTTCTTCTGGCGATCCGGTTGCATCGTCATCCAGCAGTTCCAGTTCCAGTTCCAGTTCCAGTTCGTCCAGTGGTGGCGCGGAAAATTTGGGGCCTATTGTAGAGCGCACGGATTGCCCGGCGGCCCCCCCCGAGATGGCCGATGTAACTCCGCCGCCGTTCGGGGACTTGGAAGTACCTAAAGAAGTGTACAGCGCAATGTTGGAGCGCCAGGAGCCGTTTGCCGGTTCGCGCATTGAGTTGCCATGGCACCTGTACACGCCAGAGCAAGCTTCATCTGGTGGGAGCGAGCTGTTCCCGGTGATCATTTCCTTGCACGGCGGCTATGGGCGCGGAGATGAAGATTTTCATATCCTTCACGACGGTGTCCCCTTTATGCTGGGTTCGACCAACGGTCTGTTGACGGAAGAAAACCGCGCCAAATATCCCGCCTACATTGTCATCCCTCACTGCGTAGAATCGGCGGGTTGCCAGTTCTACGGCAACGAGTGGGCGTCCAGTGGTGGGGCAAATTTTCAGGTGCAGGCGGAGCCGTCTCGCTACGGCTCGGCATTGATCGAGCTGATAGAGCACGTGGTTGAGACCTATCAGGTAGATCCAGCACGCATTTACGTGACCGGCGTTTCCATGGGCGGTGGTGGCACCTGGGAGTTGGTTCAGCGTCGCCCGGACCTAATTGCTGCGGCTTTTCCTCAGGCTGGACACACTCCTGCGCAGCAGTTTTTGGATGACATTGCCGCCAGCAAGGTGCCGGTGTGGGCCTTCAGCTCAACTGGCGACAACGTAAACTCCTGGCGTGACACAGACAGTGCCGTGGAGCACATCAGCAGCCAGGGCGGTTGTGCCTGGGTGACCAAGTTTGAAAATATCGAACACAGTCACCTTTTGTGGCAACGCGCCTTTCTTGAGCCCGGCCTGTGGCCCTGGGTATTCGCCCAGAAGCAGCCGCGCGCAGGCGATGTGTTGTCCAATATTGAAAGCCTGACGCTTTCTGGTTCAGACGAAGAATAGACGCTCCGCCTCTTTCACCCGGGTCCAAACGACCGGGTGAATTCTCTACGGCATTTTTACAATAATCATTAGTGAGGGGCAGGGACGCTCCGCCCCGAGTACGACAATTTTTTAGGGTTGAACA
>CAYNST010000010.1:0-51882 GCA_964399955.1 uncultured Cellvibrionaceae bacterium
CGAAAAAATGGCCTCCAGCAGTGGTGATGAGGAAACGTCAACAGACCCTAGGCGAGAAAAAACCGGTAGGCGGGGTTATGGGTTTCTTCGCAGAAGCGATAGTTGAGCTCACGCAGCGACGCCTCTACCTCCTCGCGCTGCTCTGGCGGAACCTGCAAACCCACCAGCACCCGTCCAAAAGCGGCACCGTGGTTTCGGTAGTGGAACATGGAGATATTCCAGCGGCCTGCCAGTTTAATCAGAAACTTGAGCAGAGCACCGGGCCGTTCTGGAAATTCGAAGCGATAAACCACCTCGTGCTCAAGATTGGCCGGCGCATGTCCGCCCACCATATGCCGTATGTGCAGTTTGGCCATTTCGTTGTCGGTCATGTCCACGACCTGGTAGCCCGCTTGCTGCAAAGTATCCACTACCCGTGCGCGATCGCCGCTGTGCGGATTGACTTGCAGGCCCACAAATATGTGCGCTTCCCGGTCATGGGCAAAGCGGTAGTTAAACTCGGTAATTCCCCGCTTTCCCAGCAACTCGCAAAAATCCCGATAACTGCCCGGCCGCTCCGGGATCACTACGGCAAAGACGGCTTCGCGCCCTTCGCCTATTTCCGTGCGCTCGGAAATGTAACGCAACCGGTCAAAGTTGGTATTTGCTCCGCTGTGCACGGCCACCAGTGTCTGTCCGCGAATTCCCGCGCGCTCGGCGTACTTTTTCAACCCCGCCACCGAACAGGCGCCGGCAGGCTCGGCAATGGAGCGGGTATCCTCAAAGATGTCTTTCACGCCGGCACAGATTTCATCGGTGGTGACGGTAATGACCTCGTCAATGCACTCGCGGATAACCCGGAACGGCTCCTCGCCAATCTGCGCCACGGCAACTCCGTCAGCAAAAATGCTGATTTCCGGCAAAACAACTCGCTCGCCGCTGGCCATGGCAGCCTTCAGGCAGGCCGCCCCTTCCGGCTCTACCGCAATCACCTTGGTCTCCGGGCGCAGGTACTTGATGTAGGCGGCCATGCCCGCGCAGAGTCCGCCCCCGCCCACCGGTATGAATACCGCGTCGATGTGCTTGGGCCATTGACGCAACAGCTCTGCCGCTACCGTTCCCTGCCCCGCGATAACATCGACGTCATCGTAGGGCGGGATGTAGGTCATGCCTCTTTCCTGCACCAGCGCGTGGGCGAAACGCGATGCTTCATCGTAGGTGTCGCCGTGTAAAATCACCTCGCCGCCACGGCGCCTGACCGCATCCACCTTGATACTGGGCGTGGTGCTGGGCATAACGATGACGGCATGCACCCCCATGTGCTGGGCCGCCAACGCCAGCCCTTGGGCGTGGTTGCCGGCGGAGGCCGCAATCACACCGCGCTGCTTTTGTTCTTCACTCAGGTGCAGCAAACGGTTGTAAGCGCCGCGAATCTTGAAGGAAAACACCGGCTGCAGATCTTCGCGTTTGATGAGTACCTGATTGCCGGTGCGGTGGCTTAGCTGAGGGGCCTCATCAAGAGGTGTCTCGACGGCCAGGTCGTAGATGCGAGCATTGAGGATTCGTTTGATGTAGGTGTGCGGCATGATGCAGTGCTTTTGTTGGCGGTCGCGATCGGAACCTCATGGTATAGCAGTTTCAGCCACAAGTCATGACCGGTCAGCGCCCGCTGCCGGCCGGTGAAACAGCCCTCCGCAAGGCCGAACTGCACCAATCCTCAGCGCATGACATTGTGCACGCACTCCAGTGCAGTGGCGCGCAGTTCGCCTTGCCGCCACTGCCAGGGCCAGGCGCCGGCATAACCATTGTCAGCCAGGCGCTGGCACATCTGGGAGCCCGCCACCGGATCGTCGAGCAAGTCCAAGATTTGGTCGGCGTAGAATTTGCCAATGAGAATGGGTTTGTCGACACCCCAGTGGGTGGCCGCATGATGAAACACAGACCAGTCGCCACCGCGCCCTTCGTTGTCATAATAATGCGGCTTGTAGAAGTCGAGAACGGCCAGCCGGTCTCCTCCGGCTGCAGCTATCATGCGATCGTCGCGGTACCAGTTGCTGCCACCGGCCACATCCGAATTGTATTTGGCCATCGACTTTGAGCCGGTGGTCACCAGCGCCTGCTGACCATTCTGCTCCGCAGCACGATGGATAGCCGCCGCCAGCACCGCCTGGGTACGAACAATATCAGCACGGCTGGGTATGCGCGTCTCGTCGACGGCTTCTTCCTCGTGAAACCAGCTTTCGGTCATGACCTCCGCCTCATTGAACAAGTCCCAGGCGAATAGCTGCGGGTGATCGTTGAGCGCCTCAACCATGGGCAGCAGGGCGTTGTCTATATAGGACTGCAGCACCCCTTCGTCCACCAACAAACGGTAATTGTCCAGCGTCGGAGGCTGCCTGAATTCATTGTTTCGCAACATGTCGAAAGACCAGAGCGTAGGCACAATGAATATGTTGTATTGACTGGCAATATCCAGTGCCCGGCGCAGGTCCTCTATCATGTTTCCGCCCGGAGCTGTTACCAGCCTCTGCCCGTCCACCAGACCCCACTCGGGTGTGCGACTGCCGTCTGCGTGCACCCACCAGCGCACGCTGTTGCCGCCCGCTGCCTGTACGTCATCCAGCATCTGATGCAGGAGGTCTTCATGCAGCCCGCTGCCAAAATCTGCCGCAAAATCCAACCAGGCCAAATTGACACCGGAGAGGTAAAAATCCTGCCCCTGGCGGCTGATAAGACTTGGAGAGGTACCGCCGCCGGGCAACTCGTCTGGAGGGCATAACTCTGACGAAGGGTCTGCAGTGCAATCAACGTCAGGCTTGGGCTGACCTCCGGCGTCGGTGCCGGAGACCTTGGCCACGTTGTCACAAGCGCCAAGCAAGAACAGCAGCACTGCCGCGCCGGCCAGGGTGTGCAGAGTGCGGGGGAACGCAATAACGGCCATGAGCCATGTCTCCAGATGATGAACTAAATTTTATTGACGCTTCAGCTTGCGCATGGGAGCGTGGATGGGTGGTATCAGGCGCAACCCCATCAGGACCCGAACGGCCCAGTGATGAAACGTTTTGCGCAGCCACCACCAACGCTTTGCCAACCGCTGGACACCTCTGCTGATAGCCCGCCCCTGGTAGAAGATGCGACCACCGCTATTTAGACACATGCGGAAAGCGCGTACAATTGGCTCTTTTTCGACTGCAGATACCTCATGAAACAGGACCAACTCAAGCAGGCTGTGGCCCAGGCTGCCCTGGCTTATGTGCTGCCACGCATGCAGGAGCACAGCGTGCTAGGCGTGGGAACAGGCTCTACGGCCAACTTCTTCATTGACGCACTGGCCCCTCATAAAGACCGCTTTGCCGGCGCGGTAGCCAGCTCGCAGGCTTCGGCTGCAAAGCTGCGTGCCCACGGCATAACCTTGTTCGACCTCAACGACGTTGAAGACCTGCCGGTCTATGTCGACGGAGCCGACGAGACCACTGCAGAACTTATGCTGATCAAAGGCGGCGGTGCAGCCCTGACACAGGAAAAAATCATCGCCTACGCCGCCGACACCTTCGTGTGCATGGTGGACGAGAGCAAGTGGGTCGAGCAACTGGGGCGGTTCCCCCTGCCGGTTGAGGTAGTCCCACAGGCCCGCAATCGTGCGGCAAAAGCCCTGGCGGCCCTGGGAGGCAAACCGGTCTACCGCGAAGGCGTAGTCACCGACAACGGCGGCCACATACTGGATGTGCACGGCTTGCACATTTCCAGCCCCAGGGCACTGGAGCAAAGCATAAACCAGATTCCCGGGGTGATCAGCAACGGCCTGTTTGCGGTCCGCCCCGCCGACGTCTTGTTATTGGGAACCGCAAAGGGCGTGCAGACGTTGCACCGGCCGGGGCTTTCGCGGCTGTGTTAAAATTACCCGCTGACTGCGGAGGCAAAATGAACAACTGCGGAACCAACTGTATAGTTTCGAGATTGTTGCCTGAATCTTGCTCTTATTTCAATCGAACGCTTCACAAGCCATCCCATCTGGAACTGCAATGACCGCCAAGACTTCGCTCGAAAAAGACAAAATCAAATTCTTGCTGCTGGAAGGCGTACACGAGTCCGCCGTGCAGACACTCAAGGCCGCCGGCTACACCAACATTGACTATGTCAGCAAGGCCTTGGCCGGCGACGAACTTATTGAACACATTAAGGATGCGCACTTTGTGGGTCTGCGCTCGCGCACCCAGTTGACGGCGGAGGTTTTTGCCCAGGCGCCAAAACTGATTGGCGTGGGCTGTTTCTGCATCGGTACCAATCAGGTGGACCTGAAAGCTGCGCAGGCCCATGGCGTGGTGGTATTCAACGCGCCTTTCTCCAACACCCGCAGTGTCGCGGAGCTGGTCATCGCCGAAGCCATCCTGCTGCTGCGCGACATTCCGGCCAAAAACGCCGCCTGCCACCGAGGCGGCTGGCTGAAATCCGCACTTGGCTCCTATGAGATACGCGGCAAGACCCTGGGCCTGATAGGTTACGGCGCCATCGGTAGCCAGGTCAGCGTCCTGGCCGAAAGCCTGGGCATGCGCGTCATATTCTACGATGTGATCGGCAAGCTGCCCATGGGCAATGCCAGCGCTTGCGCCTCTGTGAATGACCTGCTCGGTCAGGCCGATATCGTCAGCTTGCACGTGCCCGAACTGGCCAGCACCAAAAAACTGATGGGGGCGGAGCAAATTGCCGCCATGAAACAAGGCGCCATTCTTATCAATGCCTCACGCGGCACCGTAGTAGACATAGATGCCTTGGCCCAGGCGCTGGAAGAGCGGCGGCTTGCCGGTGCCGCCATCGACGTCTTCCCGGTGGAGCCGAAGAGCAACCAGGACGAGTTTGTGAGCCCGCTGCGGCGCTTTGACAACGTCATCCTCACCCCGCACATTGGCGGCTCCACCGTTGAAGCACAGGAAAACATAGGCACCGAGGTGGCGCACAAGCTGATCAAATACTCGGATAACGGCACCACTACCAGCTCCGTCAACTTTCCTGAGGTGGCACTGCCTACACAAAACCAAATGCACCGGCTGCTGCACGTTCACCAGAACGTGCCGGGCGTAATGCGCGCCATCAACCAGATTTTCTCCGACAACAACATCAATATTGTTGGCCAGTATCTGCAGACCAACGAAAACCTGGGTTATGTGGTCATTGATTTGGAGTCCAGCTACAGTGAACTGGCCCTGGAGCAACTGAAATCAATACCCGCCACCATCCGCTGCCGCGTACTGTTCTGATGGACTACCGCTTTACCCTGCCCTTCAAAGTGCGCGACTACGAATGCGACATGCAGGGCATAGTCAACAACAGCGTCTATCAGAACTACCTGGAGCACACGCGCCACGAATACCTGCTCAGCCGGCAAATGGACTTTGCCGAACTGACCCGGGAAGGAATTCACCTGGTGGTGACCCGCATCGAACTTGACTTCAAAGGCTCTCTGCGCAGTGGTGACAACTTCTGGTGCGGCTTGAACGTGGTGCGCCGCGGGCGGCTGCGCTTTGAGTTTGAGCAGGATATTTATCGCAGTGCAGACAACCGCCTGATGCTTAGCGCCCGGGTAACCGGTACCGGCGTATCGCCGCACGGGAAGCCCCTGCGCGGCGAGCAGTTGCATAAGCTGTTCGAGCGGCTCGGTTAAGCGCGGCTGTTCACACCCGGCCAGCTGTGGGCTGCCAGTCACTTCAGCCGGTGGAGCACACGCTTCGGCTGCGAAAAAACTGGCTCACTCCGCCATAGATGGCCTGCCTCCAGGGTTCGGCCTCGTTTGCCAGGTGGTGGCGCGCACCCTCAACCATATTGACCTGAACACAGGAAAAGTGCTGCTGAATCTTCTGCAGGTTGTAACGCCAGTCGACGACCCGGTCCTGAGTACCCTGCACTATCAAGGTGGGCACATCCACGGTCGGCTGGTGGTCGAAGTCATTTATCCAGCGGTTCAGCGCAGCGACCCAGCTAACAGACAATTGCCGCGCCTGCAGTGGGTCGTGGTTGCGCAGGAAGTTGCAAAACTCCTCATCATGGCTGTTGGCGTTGGCAAAGTCTCTTTGCACATGCTGAACAAAACCGCCCAGGGCAAGAAAGGCGAGACGGCCGAGCCACCACTGGCGCGGCCTGACCAGTGGCCCCAGGAGCACCAGCCGCTCAAAATCCGGGGGCTGCTGCTTGGCTGCGCCTTTGAAAGCCAGGTCCATAAGGACGGCGGCGCCAGTGCTCTGGCCCACGCCATAGCAGGGGGCTTTGCAATGCCCGGAAAAAAATCCGTGCGTATCGGCTATAACCTGGCTGTAATAGTGAAAGTCTGCAATGGCCGTCGGCAAACCGCTACTCAAGCCGTGACCCGGGAGATCCACGGCCACCACCGCATAGCCACTCTTTAGAAAATGACGAATCAAATGCTGGAATAGGCCCACATGGTCAAACAGACCGTGCACCAGGAACACTGTGCCTCGGGCCGAGGGAGGCTTCCAGTAAAAAGTTGCGATCCGATAGGTATGGTGGGCGGCAGTACAGGTGCGATAACCCCAGTAAAAATCCGCCGGCACCTCTTTCAAGGTTTCATAGTAGCCGTAAAACTCAAGGTAGCTGTGAAGTGCATGAGACAAACTGCCCAACGCATTGCAGGGCTTGGCCAGGCCAAATTCCGGCAGACTTTGCGTTACCTCGGCGCATAGCTCGGCATTGAACATGTCTTGTCTCGGTCGGTGAGGTTGCAGCGGCGTGTTTGCGCCTCTGGTTTTGAATGCAGGGCTTTGCGTTAGTTCGACCTGCGCCCAGCTAGCAGGCCAGCCCGAGTGGTGCTTCACACTTGCCCCGTGAGCAGGGCCTGCGGCCGTGCTCAATTCAGTATAGACAATCACTCTTCCGGGGCCGGTAATCCGCAGGCGGACACCAGCAGTTCAAGCAGGGCGGCCGTATGAAGGCTCTATCAGTGCGCGACAGCCAGGGGGCAGCGGCCGAAACTGCATCTACCCCGGCGCGGCAACCTGCTCGGGAAGCATTCAAGAAGAGGAGACAAGGGCATTGGCTGATGACGATTTGTGCCCCCTGTGCGTAAGGGACTCCTGCTCCACGCCTTTTTTTGCGGATAGGCACAGGCGATACTACCGCTGCGAACATTGTGCGCTGGTTTACGCCGAGCGCCGCTCTCTGCCCCGCGCAGCCGAAGAAAAGGCGATTTACGATCTACACCAGAACGGGGCCGCCGACCCGGGTTATAGGCACTTCTTGAGCAGGTTGGCCAACCCGCTGCTGCAGCGCCTGCGCCCGGAGCAGGTACAAGGGCTGGATTTTGGCTGCGGCCCAGGCCCAGCTTTAGCAATGATGCTGGAAGAGGCCGGACGGGAAATGTCGCTATTTGACCCGTTCTATTACCCGAATACTTGGGCCTTAGAGCAGGTTTACGATTTTATCTGCTGCACGGAAGCCATTGAACATTTTCACCGCCCGGCGCACGAGTGGAAGCTGCTTAACAACCTCCTGGCCCCTGATGGCTGCCTGGCCATCATGACCCAGATGCTGATTCACCCCAATAGATTCGCACGTTGGACCTATAAAAATGACCCAACTCACGTGAGTTTCTTCAGTCGGGAGACCTTTGCGTTTCTTGCTGAACGGGACGGCTTTGAATGCGAATTTGTGGGCGACAATGTGGTGTTGATGCAGCGGCACAAAAAAGTGCGAATTAACCCATAGGCGCTGAACCATTGCAGTCACAGCAAAGCCAGATAAATTCGGGTATTTGGACAGCACTTTTCGAAGGTCCTGCATTGACGGCCCCGCCTTGGTCAGGCGCTGGAGCCGCCCCCACCTTCCGTGGCATTCGCGCCAACTAAAATGTCACAGCCGGCGCAACACCCGTTAGTTTAAAACGTATCAGCTGTGGTCTCTGCCCTTATGCTTTTTATCTTTGCGGTCTTTTTTGGCTTCTTGCAGGTTTTCGTACTGCTCGAATTCATCGTCCGTCAAAATAGCCTGTAGACGCTCTTCTTTTTGATCCTTGAGAGAACTTATTTGATCCTTGGACCGCTCTTTTACTTCTTTTTTCTGATCGTGAAAATTTTCCAAAACCTGCTGCACTTCCTCGCCTCGCTGATCATCCAGATTCAGCGCATTAACCACATCTTCCGCCTTGTCTTCTTTATCCGCGAATGCAGCCATTGGCAAAGCCATGCCCAGTACTGCGCTACCTACTATATGTCGAATCTTCATAAAATCCTCCAGAAACTTATAAGATTTACAATCTTCATCGTTGCCATGCCGTGAATACTGCGTTGGCGTGGCGCCTTGACAGATGTATTGCAAGGCGGATGCCGATTCGGCCAAATATCAGGAATAAATTAATGGATTACCGAAAAGCGCGCGGGTTTATCAGAAAACGCTGTGCCCGGCAGGACTTATTTACTAACGTTTGGCGAAAACACCGAGATCACGCGAACTTGCCGATGCTGCACTGGCTCCGCCTGCGCAGCCCAGACCAGCGCTGCCGTGAAATCAAAAGGCGCCGCCAAGTAGCGCATTTTTGCTGCGCTGTTTGGCTTTAGCAGAGTCTGGGTGTGCGGATCAATCCAGACGCGGTCAAGCCCAAATCCTATCCCCCGCCCGCTCCATTTCACAAACGCTTCCTTGGCAGCCCAGATGCGGAAAAAATAGTGGGTCCGCGCGCCCGAGGGCAGTTGCTGATAAACCCGGTGCTCTTCAACATGCATGATGCGCCTAGCCAAATCATCCATATCCGGCAGCGCCCGCACACGCTCTATGTCCACACCCAGTTCGCTCCGGTCCGAGACGCTTAGCACGAGCCAGTCGCCACTGTGGGCCAGGTTGAAATGGCATGCAGAAGCGAGAGCACCTGCCAGTGCGGGCTTGCCCTTGTCACCAAAGCTCAGCACTATTTCCACAGGCGCCAAGCCCAGCCGGGCAGAGAGCAGATTGCGCAGAAGAAACCGCCCGGCCAGGTACAGGTGCCGACTGGGCAGATGTGAAAACCGGCCAGCTCGCTCCTGCTCCTGCTCAGGCAGCATGCGCGAAGACTGTTGATCAAACTGCTGCAGATCCTCGTCCTGCAGTTGGTAGAGGTAGGTGTTGATGGTGGCCATGCGGAGCCCTTGGCATATTCGTCGTCTTAAGTGGTCGTATGAACGGCTGCCTTCAAACCCAGGCATCTTCACGGTGGCGATTATTTGACAGATCGGTTTTCAACAACTAGCGTTAATTGCTCCGGTTTTAATGCGCAGTAACCAGCAGCGAATCCACCACGCAGGAGCGGCCAGCCAGATCGCACATTTCAAGGTTCAGATAAAGGGTATCCGGCACCCGTCGGAAAAAATGCTCGATTGAGCGCAGGTTGTCGTCAATCTCAGTCAGGTCGATACCGCAACCCATATAAAAATCCGGAGTATATTCGCAAACATGATAGCCATCCCAGTCGCAGGATCTGCCCGGGCCACAAACCTCGCTTGACAGGCGCACAGCCCCGACAGGGTGTGGGGCATCATTGACACTTACCGTAATGCGATAGTCGACATTGCTGTCAACCTCCCAGTAGACCTCAAACAGGCCGTAATCACGGTAGGTGTCCAGGTGCAGTGACCCGTTGCCGAGGTTACTGTCATACCCATAGGAATCGACCAATCCAAAAGAGTTCAAGTAGGGGCCAGAGGAAACGCCATGACGGTGCGAACTGCCGTCACAGCCACTCAGAAACAAGAACACGCTAAGCAAAGCCAGGAATGGGACGCGCATGATTTACTCCTTTTTAGTCGTTGCTCCGATTGTGGACCGCGCTAACTGAACAGAGTCTTAAAGCGCCTGAACGGCCGGCTTTGGCCGATGAAATACGCCGGCTTAATCTGCAGGCTTATGCTGGCCCCGCGCGGGTCCAAAAAAAAGTTTTTGATGTTCAGCTTGGGTTAAGCCTGTAGACGGTAAAACATGCACTGAGCATTGTGTAATGCGGTTATCTCTTCCAACTATCCGAGTGCATCCGACATGGATTTTTTTGCCAACACCGACCTGTCGTTCTACCAGCACACCTTGGCTGACACCGTAACTTGTGTGGGCCGCGGGCTGCATTGCGGCCTGAAGGTGGTCATGGTCATTATGCCAGCCGAGCCAAACACCGGCATTGAGTTTGTTCGCCGCGATGCTACGCACGCCGACAACCTGGTGCCGGCACTTTGGCATGCGGTGACGGATACCGAACTGTCCACTACCGTCAGCAACAGCTCAGGCGTTCGGGTGAGCACCATCGAGCACTTGATGGCAGCTCTGCGGGCAGCGGGCGTGGACAATGCGCGTATTGTACTGGATGCACCGGAAGTTCCCATCATGGATGGCAGCTCTGCACCCTTCATCGACATGATCAATGATGTGGGGCTGGAGCAACAAGCAGAGGTTCGGCAAGTCATTACTGTCAATCAGGCGGTGGGCCTGACCGAAGCGCGCACCAGCGCCAGCGCGTCGTTCATCCCGTCTTTGGTCCCGTGGATGGATATGACCATTGAGTTTTCCGAGCGGTTGATTGGCCGGCAGAAGCTGTCACTGCCACTGACCTCGCACCATTTCAACCAGAACGTTGCGCGCGCGCGAACATTCGGCTTCGAAGAACATCTGCAGGATCTTAAGCGTCGAGGTTTTGCCCGCGGCAGCTCGCTGGACAACGCCGTACTGATTGCCGATCACAAGGTAGTCAATGCCGGAGGCTTGCGCTACGCCGACGAATTTGTGCGGCACAAATACTTGGACGCGGTGGGCGACCTGGCTCTGGCCGGGCACCTGATCGTTGGACACTTCAAAGGCCATCGCTCGGGCCACCGACTCAACAACATGCTGCTTCGCAAATTGTTTGCCAGTCAGTGCTGGTCGCTGAGGCCCATCACCGAAGCACATGCGGCCTGGGAGGCCTTTGAGCTGGAGCAGGCATCTGCCGGCGCCATGATGACCGCCTCTTGATCAGTTGGTACGGCGGGCAAGGCTGAAGCAGTTGGTGAGAGGAAATAGCCAAAGCCGCCGGTGCGCCAATGCACCTTGCGGCTTAATGTGCTGGTAAAAAATTGATCAACATCCTGTTGGGAACAGGATGAAACGCCTGCAAGGCGGCCCCGAAAGGGGAGGAGTACAGGGAGTGCACAGTACTTACACGTGTACTCTCAGATTTTTCGCCTTGCACTGCCCAGCTTCTCACGCAATCTGAACCGTCACGGGTGAATAGTTAGCGGCTCTCTTTGGCATGAGCGCGGCTTTTACTGTCGATAGATTGCGCAGCAGAGCCTGCGGTGCTGGAAGACAGCCCATGTTTCTGGCTGACGGCTGTCAGGGTGGACACCACTACGGTGGCAAAAACTGCAAGCACCACAGCCTGCAAAAGTGTTTTGATGTTCTCCATGAGTACTGCCCCGCTGCGGCCTCCAAATAGCGTTATTATTCGCTTTTTGAACAAGCCTGCCTACTGCATCTGCCACATACCGGGTGTGACGCAACACTCATCTGCCCAAATAAACGGCCTCAAGCCAGCCAGAAGCCACCTTGCGGAGGCAGCCCGCATCGGCCGCAGTCAACCGTCTTTTGCGGGCAAGCGTGCCCTTGGGTATCGGGCAGCGCAGCACATCCCGTCCGCGCAGCTCATCCCGTCACTATTCGGATTGCGTGAGAAGCTGTGCAGCGCAAGACAAAGTGAATTGACAGGTGTGAAGATAGCGCACCTCCTGCGCGCTTACCCCCAGGGGCGTTCCACCCTGCTCCTGCCAGGATGGAACCTTTTCCTTGTAGCCATGGCTTGAGTTGACTGGCTATTTAGTGCGTTAACCGGCCGGCGCGGTAGTCGGCAATAGCCTGCTCTATCTCTGCGGGCTTATTCATGACAAAGGGCCCGTACTGCGATATGGGCTCGCGCAGCGGGCGCCCGGCCAGAACCAGTAGACGCGCCTCTGAGGGGCCACCATTGTACAAGCTCAAGGCCCGCCCCTCCCCCAGACGCACCAGATGTTGAGCGCCCACATCAGTGCCGCCCACCTGCACACTGCCTTCGTAAACGTAGATCAGTACGTTCAGGGTCTCATCCAGCGGCACCTGCAACTTGGCAGCTGCGGACAGATGCACATCCCAGAATACCGGGCGGGTTGCCTCCTTGTGGAAGTAGCCCGTCATCGCCTGCCCGTCCAGTTGTACTTCCCCGGCAATGGCAATGATCTTCACCCCGCCCCTCTCATAAACCGGCAGCTGGGCAGCGGCCACATCTTGATAATGAGCGTCGGCCATTTTCTCGGCCGAAGGCAGGTTCAGCCACACCTGGAAGCCCCGCATCTGCCCCTCTGTCTGCTGAGGCATTTCCGAATGGATAATGCCCCGTGCAGCGGTCATCCACTGTACGTCCCCGTCCTTCAACAGCCCAACATTGTTCATGTGGTCGCGGTGTTCCATCTTGCCCCGCAGCATATAGGTGATGGTTTCAAAACCGCGGTGCGGGTGCGGTGGAAAACCGCCGATATAATCCGACGCCTGGTCGGAACCGAACTCGTCCAACATTAAAAACGGGTCAAATCGCTCGGGCCGCCCGCCCCCAAAGACGCGCAGCATTTTGACGCCGTCGCCGTCGCTGGCGGGTCTGGCGGCAATCAGCTCAACAGGTTTGCGTTCGCTCATGCGACCTCCTTTTGTTCTACCAGTTGTGTGATGGCACGTTTGGCCTCAGCCACGGCCTGATGTCGCAACCCCATGTTCACCCCCTCGGCATAAACCACTCGCAGATCCGTGATGCCGAAAAACGTAAAGATGGTTCGCAGGTAAGGCACCACCCCATCGGTCTCGCGGTCGCGGTGTACACCGCCGCTGGAGGTCAGCAAATAAACCGTTTTGCCTCCGGCCAAGCCCACCGAGCCCTGCTCGGTGTATTTGAATGTGACCCCGGCGCGGGCCACATGATCTATCCAGGCCTTGAGACTGGACGGTATGGAAAAGTTATACATGGGTGCGGCCACCACCACGATGTCCGCCTCCATGAATTCGGCAATCAGGCGGTCGGCCAGGGCCGCTTGTTGCCGCTGCTCTTCTGAACGCAGCTCCGGTGGGCTGGCAGAGGCGCTCAGCGTGTCGAGCGTCAGGTGCGGCGGAGGGTTGGCCGCCAGGTCTCGGCGAATAACGCTCAGCGGCCCATGGACCGTCTGCAGTTGGCTGATCAGATAGTCGCTCAGTTCTGCCGATGCACCGGACCGGCCAAAAATACTGGAATCCAAATGAAGTACGCGTTGAGTCATGCCCTGTTCTCCTGAGTGCTGATTGGGTATAACATCAGCTTACCCAAAATTAGTGCGTCTATTGACGCAAAAATTTGCCTTAATCAAACAGGTTTTTCGAACAATGGCCGCACCGTATCTTGCCGTGCCAAAAGTTACACTGGAGCAGTGGGCTGCCTTCAAGGCTGTCATTGACGAGGGCAGCTACGCCCGTGCTGCGGAACGGCTCAACAAGAGCCAGTCCAGTATCAGTTACGCCATTCAGCGACTGAATGAATTGCTGCCCACCCCGGCTCTGGTGCTGGAGGGCCGCAAAGCGGTACTGACACCGGCCGGCTCGACCCTTTACCGCTACGCCAGCAGTCTGCTGGATCAGGCCTATGCGACCGAACAGGCTGCCCGCTTCCTGGCCGGCGGCTGGGAAAGCAGCTTGACGTTGGTAACCGATGCGCTGACACCGGCAAAGCCGGTTCTACTGGCGCTTCAGGAACTGGCGGAGGTGAGTCCATTGACCCGGGTCAAAATAGTGGAAACTTCCCTGTCGGGCACCGATGAAGCCATTTTCGGGTACCAATGCGACCTGGCCGTTGTGGCGCGGGTGCCACCGGGTTTTCTGGGCCACCCATTGGCCACCGTTAAGATGATGGCCTGCGTACACAAACACCATGCTTTGGCAAGACATAGCCATGTTACTGAGCAGGAGCTGAAGCAGCATCGGCAGATTGTTGTGCGTGACAGCGGCACCCGCCGTCAGCAGGATGCCGGTTGGCTGGGGTCGGAGCAGCGCTGGACGGTTAGCCATTTCGCCGCCAGTGTAGACATCATCCGCGCGGAACTGGGCTTTGCATTTGTCCCGGAGCATCGGGTTGACACCCTGCTGCGGGCCGGCGAACTGGTTCATCTTCCGCTGGAAATGGGTGGTACTCGGCTGGTGCCCTTAAGCCTGGTCATCAGCCAGCCTCACCACGCCGGCCCGGCCACGGCCGCCCTGGCGGACGGCTTGAAGCGGGCTTTTGCAGGGTCGTGAGTTGAGGCGGGTGGGTGCCCTGCGCACCCATTGCCGTTCAGGAAGGCGCCACCAGGTTGGGCAAGTCTCTGCTGGTCATCATCAAACCGCGCTGAAAATAACCGGTGCTCTGCTCGTGCTCACCCATGTAGGCCAGTAAGCGACCCAGCTCGGCGTAGGCTTCTGGTGACGGGTTGAGCTGCAGGCTCTGGGCAAAATGTTCGCGAGCGGCGGCCCACATTTCATTGCGCAGCATCACCCGCCCGCAGGCTAGATGCAGTCTTGCGTCATTGGGATGATCTTTCAACCAAGCCTGCACCTGTTGCAGTTGTTTGGGCTTGTCTGCGGTCTGAGCCAGACCGTAGAGGTCTATCAACGGCTGCGACCACTGACGTTTGAGCGTGGCTCGCAGCAGCGTCTCACCCTCCTCGTCCTGCTTGGCCTGCAACAGCAGCCGCGCGTAGGCCTCGATGAACACGGCGTCGTGCTTGAACTTTTTCGGCACGCGTTCCCAGATGGCGTGCAGCTCTGCAGCGCTGGAGGCGGGGTCTTGCTCATCCGTGCTCTGCGGCAGTGGCCTGCGCGCCAGCTCCTCAAGCTGCCCCAGATACACCTGCTCGGTCAGGCCGCGCAGTTCCGCGATGGGCAAAACCCGTTGCCGCTCAAGCTCTGGCAGAAGGCTTTCAAGTGCGCGCCAGTCACGCAGTGCCACGTAGACCTGGCGCAGCAGATCCAGCACCACCGGATGATGCGGATAAAGCTCCTTGCATCGATGCAGCGTTGCCAGACTTGCTTCGTATTTGCGATCAAATATCTGCAGGCGGGCCTGACTCAGGGCCACCGCCAGTTCGTCGCCATCGGTGCGGGATTCGGCTTTTTCGATCAGACCGCGTGCGCCCTCCACATCGCCCAACTCGTAGGCACTGCGCGCCGCCGCCAGATAGTTCACCAGCGGCGCCTGGCTGCCTTTGGCCCCCTTGACCAGATCCCGCCGCGCCGCGCGCCAGTCCCCTTCAAGATAGCGCAACATGCCCCGCCGGGTGCGGGATTCTGCCCTGCGGCTGCGACCGTTGCGCACCCACCCGTAACCGCCGGTAAGGGTGTTTTTGATGCCCCTGAGAATGCGCCAGACAAGCATTAGAGCAAGCACCGACAACAGCAGCATTATCAAGGCAAAACCCAAACGCATCTCGATGGTTTTGCCAAACGCTTCTATCAGAACATAGCCGGTATCGTGCTGCAGCAGCCGCAAGAGCCCTGCGCCAACCACCAAAGCCAGTGCACTCAGCAAGACCACTTTTTTCATGATTGCCCCTCGCCTTGCGGACGCGTGCGGTGCAGGGTCTCTATGTAGCCGTGCAGCAATTGCAGGGAGCCGGAAATATCCGGCAGCGCCGGTACCACTTCAACCTGCGCCAGGGACCGCAAACGTTGCTGGAACTCTGTGGTTATGGGGGCAGCCTGATAAAAATCTTCCACCAGTTGTTGTACCCGCTCAAGGCTTAGCCGATAAATGCCTGCCTGCTCACGCAGCATGGCCACCTGAGCCTGCTCCAGCGCCAGGCGCAGATTGAGCTCTGCCAATTGCATTGATGCCTGATCAACCAATGGTCTGGCGGGGGTGTCAGTGTCCTGTATGCGAACATACTGATCAAACACGCCCGCCATGGATTTGACTTCATTCCAGGCGCGGGCATACCAGGTACGGGGCTGCGCATCTGCCTGTTGAGTCGTATCACCGTCCAGCGCGGCGGACTCGCCCGCGCGAAAACCGCCTTCTGGTGCGGTGGGCAGGCGGCTGACACTATCTGCCAAGGCTTGCAGTTGTACGTACAGCCCCTCTTTGTCTACCGCTCGGACCAATCGCAGCGCCGCCAGATCCTGGGCTATAGCTCGACGAATGGCGAACAGCTCGGGGTCACCGAGGCCCGCCGCCACCTGCTCCATGATGGCATCGGCGCTTTCAAGCAGACCCACCGCACTGGTGGCTGATCGCTCAATCAACACACGCTGATTGGCAAGGCGCAGCAGGTACTCCGCCTCCGCCATGAGCCAGTCCTCACGGTTGGTGGTGGACATGTTCAACAGGCGCTGCTGCTGGCCATTGAGGCGGTCGTCCATTTGCCCCAACTGCTGGTTCTGCTCTCGGGCAAAACTGGCAAACTGCTGTTGAAGGGCGGCAATTTGCTGGTTCAGTGAGTCAGTCAGCTCTTGGTCCTGCGGCCGCTCGCGCAGGCGGGCAAGCTCGCGTTGAATTTCACGCAGCTGTCCGGCGCCACCTTGCGTCTGTACAGCCGACTGCTCAGCCTGCTGCGCCAACTGCTGCACTTCACCGCGCAGTTCCGCCAGCCGCTCATCGCGATCCTGGTGTTGTTGCCAGGCATAGTAGGCCGAGGCACTGAGGCTGATCAGCGCCAATATACTGAGGACTAAGGCCACCGTTCCGGCAGCGGAGCGGCCCCGCACGATGCCCGCGGGCGCGGAAGCGTTTGGCGGGACAGTGGGTTTCACCTGCGGGGCATCGCCCTCCGTCGCCTCTTGCCGTTCGCCCGAGTGCTCCTCTGTTGATAAAGCCGACTCGGATGTGCCAGGGTCGGGTGTCGGGTCCTGCTCGGCAGAGCTTTCTGCCGGGGCGGGAATCTCAGTGGCGTGATCTTCTGGGGCTGGCGCCTCCACTGAGGGATCGTGCTCGATGAGAGTGCCGGCGGCGGGGGACGGTTCCGCGTCTATCCGACTTTCTTTGGCGCGATCAATAGGCGTTTTCGGGTCCTTCGGAGAGCCGGACTTTGTCATGTAGTTACCAATAATGATTTTAGCGTTAGCGTAAGAGAGCGCTCAGGCCTGGCTCTGAACGCGATTCAGCAGTGCTTCCAGCATGAACGCTTCCGAAGCATTGGCGGCTATGGTGACGTCGCTGAAACCTTGCGCCTGGGCCAGATCGCCCACTCGGCGGCCGGGAACGACCAGCGGCAGTTGGCTGGCACTGATACGCAGCTTGTCCAGCACTTGAGCAAAATTTTGCAGTGTCTGCCCGCTGAACAAAGGGACCAGGCTGCGGGCCTGGCCGCCAGACAGAGCCAGCTGCACATCCTGCGTCGCGGTCTCCGGCAATCGGCGTTCGTAGAGCTCGCAGAAGCGGACCATGGCACCGCGCTGGTGCAACACCTCTCCCATGCGCGGCAGGCCGCCCACACCCCGGCAGATCAAAATCTTTTGCCCCCAGACACTCTGCATTGAGGGCAGCGCCAACAGCTCGTCACTGTCCATGGCGTTTTCTGCCGCTTTCACCGATAGGCCGCGGGCGGCGACCTTGGCTGCGGTTGCCTTGCCTACCGCCAGCCACTCAATGCCCACCGGCAGTTGTGGCCAGTAATCCTCCAGCCAGTTGAAGGCGGTTTCCACGGCGTTCTGGCTGACAAAAATCACCTTTTGAAACTGATCCAGATTAAGTATCAGCTCGCGCACGGATTGCACCATTTGCGGGTCACTCACCGGCTCAATGGCCAACAGGGGCGCCTCTGCCACCTGAAAACCCTGCGCGCGGAGCAACTCCATCCAGGCGGCGTTCTGTTGCTCCGGACGGGTGGCCCAGACGCGCCAAGTGCGGGTGTCAGTTGCCATACACAGCCTGCAGTATCTCGCCGGCTCCGGCGGCCAGCAGCCGCTCGGCAAGCGTTATGCCCATGGCTTCGGCATCTGCCGGAGCGCCGCTGATTTCATCGCGCAGCACCTGCGTCCCATCGGGCCGGGCCACCAACCCCCTCAGCCACAGTTGCTCCCCGCGATGCAGCGCATAGCAGGCGATGGGCACTTGGCAGCCGCCCTCCAGGCGCCGGTTCATAGCGCGCTCTGCACTTACGGCCTCGGCCGTCACTCGGTGGTGCAAAGGCGCAATCAGGCGTTTCACGGCTTCGTCATCACTGCGGCATTCTATGCCCACAGCACCTTGACCGCCCGCTGGCAAAGACTGCTCCGGCTGGATATACGCGCGTATGCGGGCCTGGAGATTCAGACGTAACAAACCCGCCGCCGCCAACATGATGCCGTCGTACTCCCCGGCGTCCAGCTTGGAGAGCCGGGTTTGCACGTTGCCGCGCAGGAATTTAACTTCAAGATCCGGCCGCGCGGCCAGGATCTGACTCTGCCGGCGCAAGCTGGATGTACCCACCACGGCACCCGCCGGCAATTCATCAATACTGGCAAAGCGGCTGGAAACCCACGCGTCGCGGGCGTCTTCTCTCTCACAGATGACTGCCAGCCCCAGTCCGGCCGGAAACTCCATGGGCACATCCTTCATGGAATGTACGGCGATGTCGGCTTCATTGTTCAGCAAAGCGTGTTCCAGTTCCTTCACAAATAAACCTTTGCCGCCGACCTTGGCTAGCGGTACGTCCAGAATGACATCACCACGGCTGGTCATGGGGACCAGCTCAACCTGCAAGTCAGGATGAAGCTGCTGCAGGCGAGCCTGCACGAATTCCGCCTGCCAGAGGGCCAGGGGACTTTTGCGGGTTGCGATACGCACTCGATCAATAGAAGCCATAAATCTACGCCTTTTTGCGCTTATTGACCTATCCACATGTGCATAGACCAACGAAAAGGCAAGATGATATCAAAGACCCAATGGGCTGTCAGATGTAAAGCGGACGCGCCTCGATTGACAGGCGCCGGGCTCACTCGGCTGCTTCTGCAGCGTTGTCCTTATGGGGCGGGGTATCGGTCAAGGGTCCGCGGCTCTCGGCATCGTCACCGTCGGCGTCGTCCGGTCCGACATCTGTCTGCGCCGCGTCTTCAGCGGTAGTTTGATAACCGATATGGTAGGCGGCGAACCCGGGCATCATGATCTGGTTCAGTGCCATTCCGATCACTCGCCCGCGCAATGGGGAGGCGATTTCCATTTGCTGATTGGTGATGGGGTCGGTCACGGTGCCCAGCACATCGCCGCGTTTGACCCGTTCGCCCAACTGAATTTTACTCAAAAGTATGCCGCCCTTGGGCGCACGCACCCAGCGGGACTTGTAATAGACCGGTTCGGTTGTGCGTGCCCAGATGCCGCGCTGAGAGTACATGTTCATCTTGTGCAACAGCGACTCCACACTCTTGACCCCGTGATCCACTGCCTCGGGCTGCACATGAAGAGGCTCACCGGCCTCAAGTGTTACCGCCGGAATGCCGTGATCCACTGCGGCTCGGCGCAGTGAACCGCGCGCACCTCGACTCTGCAGCACAACAATGGCGCCCATGTTCTGTGCCAGTTGGGTCACTGCAGGATTGTTCAGATCTGCGCGCAACTGCGGCAAATTGGTGCGGCGAAAGGAACCGGTGTGCAGGTCCACCAGAAAGTCGCAGTGGCGAATGACTTCGTCAAAGAAGGAGTGCGCAATGCGCGAGGCCGAGCTGCCGTCCGGGTGGCCGGGAAAATAACGGTTCAAATCGCGGCGGTCCGGCAAATAGCGCGACGCCCGGTGAAAACCTTGCAAATTGACTATAGGAACTCCTATTACCGTCCCTTTGAGGGCCTCGGGTTCCAGCCCGTACATAACACGCCGGACTATTTCAATCCCATTCAGCTCGTCGCCGTGAACAGCCGCCGTCAGACACACAACCGGGCCCTCACCCCGGCCACGGACCACCAGCACCGGTGTGGGTGCCGCAATGCCGGCGAAGGATTCCGACGGCGACCAGGATAGTCGGGTGGAAGTGGAGCGCGGGACACTCACTCCCAGCAACTGGAACGGCAGCTCCACTTCGAACTCGGGCAGTACGTTTGCCAGGGGCACGGCCTCCGGCTGCCGGGGCCCTTCTTCAGAGATCGCAGCTTCGTCCATGTCCGGCTCCACCACCGGCTCCCGCAGGTTGACGTAGGGCGCCTCCGGCAGACTTGCCTGCGCAATTTCCTGCTGCAGGGCGCGCTCTTCCTCGTCGAGATTTATCGCTCGATCATCGCTGGCCGCCGCCGCTACACTTAGACAGCCGCCCAGGAAAAAACCACACCACCGACTCGTCACACGCCTTCTCTTCTTTGATTGAACTGATTCAGCCTGCGGGATGATCTGACTTATTCACCTTCCGCTACTAACACTACGCTTGCAGTCGGCATCCGGCGCTAATGGTACTTTTCCATTGCCGGCGCCACACGCAGCACCTCCTCCAAGGTAGTGATGCCCGCCGCCACCTTCTGCGCCCCGGACAAGCGCAGGGTGCGCATGCCTTCGCGCATGGCCTGCTGCCGCAATTGGTTTAGGTCGCAGTCGTTGTGGATGAGACGCTGCACGGTGTCGGAAAACAACATGATTTCATAGATGCCCTGCCGCCCCCGGTATCCGGTGTTGCGGCATTCCAGGCAACCGCCGGCGGTGTACACGGTGGCCGGTTTTGCCACCTTCCAGGGTTTGACCAGATCTTCCCAGTCACGCGCTTCGATCTCACCGGGAACCCGGCAGTGCGGGCAAAGCGCTCTTACCAGGCGCTGCGCCATGATGCCCACTACAGTGGACTTCAGCAGGTAACTGGGCACACCCAGGTCCAGTAGGCGCGACACCGAGGTGGGCGCGTCATTGGTGTGCAGAGTGGACAACACCAGGTGCCCGGTCAACGCCGCCTGCACCGCCATTTGCGCGGTCTCCAGATCGCGGATCTCGCCGACCATGATGATGTCCGGGTCCTGCCGCATCAGTGTGCGAATGCCCGCCGCAAAGTCCAACCCTATGTTGTGCTGCACCTGGGTCTGATTGAAGGCCTCCTCAACCATCTCGATGGGATCCTCAACCGTACTCACGTTGACTTCATCGGTAGCCAGGGTCTTCAGTGACGAGTAGAGCGTGGTGGTCTTGCCGGAGCCGGTGGGGCCGGTTACCAGTACCACGCCGTGGGGCGCATGCAACATGGCGTTCCAGCGCTTGAAGTCTTCCCCGACCAGGCCCAAGGCCTCAAAACTGCGCAGCAACACCTCCGGATCAAACACCCGCATGACCAGCTTTTCACCAAAGGCGGTGGGCATGGTAGACAGCCGCAGCTCGGCTTCCAGGCCGTCGGGGTTTTTGGTTTTCAGGCGGCCGTCCTGCGGTTTGCGCTTTTCCGCCACATTCATGCGGCCCAGAATCTTGATTCGGCTGATGATTGCAGTGGCAATATTGGCCGGAAATTCGTATATGGGATGCAGCACGCCATCTATGCGAAAGCGCATGCGAGCAATCTCTCGCCGCGGCTCAATGTGTATGTCGCTGGCGCGCTGGTCAAAGGCATACTGCAGCAACCAGTCGACAATATTGACAATGTGCTGGTCATTGGCTTCCGGGTCTTTGAGATTGCCAAGCTCCAACAACTGTTCGAAATTGGCGACGCCGGTGCCCTGCCTGGCGTTGCCACCTTTGGCGCTGGAAATGGACTTGGCCAGGGAGTAAAACTCCAGCCGGTAGCGCTCTATGTCCGAGGGCACGGCCACCACCCGCACAATCTTGCGCCGCGTCACCTGGGCCAGTTGTTCTTCCCAGCCCAGCACGTACGGCTGGCCCACCGCCACGGTCAATTCATCGGCGGCAATCCTGACGCACAGCAAGTCGTGGCGTTTGGCAAAAGCGAAGGACATGATGTCGGCCAGCTCGGTCATCTGCAGCTTCATCGGGTCGATGTGAAACAGCGGCAGCTGGGCGGTCTCTGCGAGCCAGGCGGTCAAGGCAGGCTCATCCAGAAGTTTGCCGGGCCGTTTCAGATCTGCCAACTGCTGGGTGGCCAGATAAGTAAGCGGATGCATGGCGGTTTCTTCACGCGAGCGCCGGGTGCCCAGAATACGATTGACCTCGGCTTGTGATACGCGACCAGACCGGTAGAGATCGGTCAGCAGCGGCCGCAGATCCAAAAGACGTTCACCCATGAGAAAACCTTACAAATTGAAATAATAGGCAAATTGTAGTCGCTTCCGCGCCACAAGTCGCAGCAAGGCGAAATTAGAGCTCTGTAGTGCGCGGGACAGGCGGGCGCGTTAAGCTGGCAGGCGCCCTGGCACCTGGGCTCAACTGTGTTAACCATGACTCATCAAAGGATGCTCCATGAAGCTGCCCCTTTATCAGATAGACGCTTTTGCCAGGGTTCCGTTCGAAGGCAACCCCGCTGCGATTTGCCCACTGCAATACTGGTTAAGCGATGAGCTGATGCAGCAGATAGCCATGGAGAACAGCCTTTCGGAAACGGCTTTTTTTGTGGCAGAGGAAGAGGCTTATCGCATCCGCTGGTTCACGCCCAGTTGCGAAGTCGACCTGTGTGGACACGCCACCTTAGCCGCAGCTTTCGTTTTGTGGCAATTCCTGGGCTACAGTGGCGATTGTGTGCGCTTTAACTCGTTAGCGGGCCCGCTGGCAGTAACGCATGAAGGCGATAGATTGCAGCTGGATTTCCCGTCCCGGCCCATCAAAGACGAATTCGAGGACGCCAGGCTGCTGCAGGCGCTGGGGGACAATGTCAGGCCGCTCTGGCTGGGCCATGACCAGCAGCGGGTTTTGCTGGAGCTGGAAACCGAGCAGGCCTTGCGCCGCCTGCAGCCCAAATTCAGTGCTTTGCGAGAACTGCCGGACCAGGTCTTTTACGTGACCGCCAGAAGCCAGCAATATGACTTCGTCTGCCGGGTTTTTGCGCCGGCAAAGGGCATAGATGAAGATCCTGTCACCGGCTCTGCCTACACCTCACTGGCGCCATACTGGGCGGGCAAATTGAACAAGCAGAACATGATTGCGCGGCAGATTTCGGCGCGGGGCGGCGATGTTTTTTTAAACACCCTGGAAGACCGGGTTCTGATATCGGGCCACGCGGTTTGTGTCATGCAGGGGGAGCTATGGCTGCCTTCAAACTGATCATCGCAATGCAAATACGGAGCAAAGGTCCATGAACAGCGCCCTTTTCAAAGACCGCCTGGCACAGCTGGTGGCCACGCCCTCAGTCAGTAGCACCCACAAAGACTACGACATGAGCAACGCCGGTGTCTGCCATTTGCTGGCAGGCTGGCTGGAGGCGCTGGGTTTTACCTGCGAATTGCAGCCTATACCCGGCTGCCCGGGCAAAGTCAACCTGCTGGCCGTGCGAGGTAAGGGGCCGGAAGGCCTGGTGCTGGCGGGCCACACCGACACTGTGCCCTGCAACCCGGAGCGCTGGCAGCAGGACCCGTTCACCCTGACCGAGCGTGACAACAAGTTCTACGGTCTGGGCGCCACCGACATGAAAGGGTTTTTCCCCACGGTACTGGCGGCGCTGGAAGCCGTGCGAGATCAACCCCTGCAGCAGCCCATTATAATATTGGCCACCGCCGATGAAGAATCCACCATGAGCGGGGCGCGCCTGCTGGCCGCGCAGGGCAGGCCCAAAGCGCGCTATGCAGTCATTGGTGAACCCACGGCCATGCGCCCCATTCGCATGCACAAGGGCATTATGATGGACAGTGTTCGCATTACCGGGCAAGCCGGCCATTCGTCCAATCCCGGGCTGGGCAAAAACGCGCTGGAGGCCATGCACAGCGTGCTGGGGGACTTGCTGGCCTACCGCGCGCACCTGCAAAGCCGCTACCAAAACCCCGGATTTGACGTAGCCGTGCCTACGCTGAATCTCGGCTGTATCCACGGCGGAGACAATCCCAATCGCATCTGCGGGCAGTGCGAGCTGCACTTTGATCTGCGCCCCCTCCCCGGCATGAGCCTGGCGGAGCTGCGCGCCGACATAGGCCTGCGCCTTGATCGGGTGGCTGACAAATTTCAGGTGCAGATGGAGTACCAACCGTTGTTTCCCGGCATAGAGCCATTTGAGCAGGCACACCATTCTCAGCTGGTGCGGCTTGCCGAAACACTCACCGGCTTCAGTGCCAGCAGCGTCGCTTTTGCCACCGAGGCGCCTTTTCTGCAAAGCCTGAACATGCAGACCATTGTGATGGGGCCCGGCTCCATAAACCAGGCACACCAGCCGGACGAATTCATTGAGCAGGCGCAGATTGCACCGGCCGTTGACGTATTGGTCAAGTTGATCGGCGAGCTGTGTGTGAACCCTGGCCCGCAGCGGGGCACACCGGCAAGCCATTGACTCTCGCCGCGTTACCAGCCCATCAAGGGCCTGAGCTGCTGGGTGAGGTCGCGCGCCATAGCGGCGTGCTGCTCTGCGGTGGGGTGGGCATCACAGTCATCGCCCGGGTAATGTGTGGCGGGCAGGAAGTGCACCCGCCCGCCGCCTGCCCGCTGCTCCACTTCCTGCAGGTAGGCGCGCAGAGTGGCTTTTGCTTGGTGCTGCGGGTTGTTGTTGTTGACGATGGCACCCTCGGTTATGGCAATCTGCGCCTCCGGATGCACTGCACGCAGCCGGTCAATGAATTTCAGGTAAGCTTCTACAAACAGTTCGCGCATGGGCATGGCGCCGGCATTTTCTGAAAAGTCGTTCGTACCCAGGGACACCAGCACCAGATCGGGTTGATAATCGTCATGGTTCCAGGGCTGGCTTACATCCTCCGCCAAAGACAGCTCAAAAAAATCCGGGCCGTTCAATTCATCGGTGCGACCGTTCCAGCTGCGGATCAGCCCGCGCCCGCCCGCGCACACCAGATGCACCTCCGCCTCCAGAGCGTCCGCAAGCAACATACCGTAGGAACGGCGGGCGTTCCACCAACCGGGCTGCTTCTCGCAGGCTTGGGCGTCCCGCTCTACCGCCTCACCGCAGGTCACCGAGTCGCCCACAATCAACAGCTTTCGCAGCGGCTTGGGCGGTGCCGCCAGCAGGTCGCCGCCCTTCACCAGGAAGCCTTCTAGCGTCACAGTGCCGAAGCGGGCTTCTGTGCGATGGGTAAGCGTCAACTGCCGCGACTGCAGTTGGTCGTCATCGAACAGAGTCAGCGAATTTTTGCCGCGTGCCAGACGCAGAGCCTGCGCCGGTTGACCGTCAATTTGCAGGTCCAGATAATTGTCGCCGCTGTCGCTGTGCACCAGCAGGTCCAGCGCGCGGGCCTGCACCTGCACAGTCAGGCTCACGCCGGGGTAGGCAAAGCGCACACCTTCCTCGCTCACCTGAACGGCCCGGCCGCTGATGGATACCCGTGGGTCTATTGGTGAAATCGTGTGTCTGGACTCCATTATCCCCGCCGTGCGCAGCAGTTGGGTACAAGCGCTTGCTGCCAGCAGTCCGGCCAGCAGCAGCGCAATCATTATATGTTTGGTACCGGGACTGGAGAAATCCATCTCAGTTTGGCAGCCACTCGGCAATCACCGGCTGCAACCGTTCAGCAAAGCGCCGCATGCCCGCAGCGCTCGGGTGCAGGAAATCGCCCATCAGCTCGGCGGGAATATTGCCGTTTTCGTCAAGAAACACCGCACCGAAATCGTAGAAAAAGACAGTGTCACCGTCTGCCAATTCAGCCAACCGACGATTGGTGTCCGCGACCAACTGCCGCTTGGTGCTGGTGCCTGACTGCTCGAATGGCAAGACGCCGTGCAGCAGAACCCGCGCACCGGGATAGTTTTGCTGAATTTGCGCGAGTATGGCTTGCACCCCTTCGGCCACATCGGCCGCGGAGTGGCCACCAAGGTTGAAGTTATTGACGCCTATCATCAGTACCACCACCTTGGGCTGCAACTGGCCTTTGATTCCATTTTGCAAACGCCACAGCAGATGCTGGGTCTGGTCTCCGCCCACGCCAAAGTTGGCGCTGCGATATTGCCCGAAAAACTCCGCAAACACGGCATCGTGACCCTCCGCCCAATCCCAGCTTTCGGTGATGGAGTCGCCCAGAAACAGCAGGTCTACACCGCCCTCCTTGGCTACCGCCACATCGTCCGCGTGCATGCGATACCAGGTGGCCCGCGACATCCATTCCCTTTCTACAGAGCGGGTAGCCGGCACCGCCGCGGCACTGGGTGAAGCAGAGGGAAGGCTCTGACAACCGCTGATCAGCACTGCCAGGGGAATCGCCCAGCAACTGGCGCACTTAACGAATCGATTCACTAGTATTACCTCGGCCAAATTCAGCGAGCATAGCTAAAAAAGAGCAGGCTGTCGCCTGCTCGGATAGGCAAATACGCCACTTTGCAAAAGGCCGCTCTCAAGCGTCAAGCTGAGCCAATGCGAGCGGCGGCCGGTTCTATGCTCTGCGGGATATCAGCGCACCACCAGATAAAAGCTGCCCGTGCCGCGCTGAACGTGCAACAGAATGGAGTTGGGGTTCAACTGCAAAGACTTCTGGAAGCTGCTGACGCTGTCTACCCGTTGCCGGTTGGCACCAATGATCACATCGCCCTTGCGCAAACCGGTCTCCGCAGCATTGGTGCCTGGAGCCACCTCCACCACAACCACGCCCGCGCCGTCGGGGTTATTGTCAAAACGCGCACCATCCAGCAAACGGTGCAGACCGGTCATGGCAGGTGTGGTCATGGGCTCGCCAATCCTGGTTTTGACATTCATCTGCTTGCCGTCGCGCAGCAGCTCGATATTGACACTGTCGCCGATGCGACGCACACCAATGGCATTGCGCAGAGCCCCGGTGGACAGGGTGGGACGGCCGTCTACCGCAACCACCACATCGCCGGCCTTGATGCCTGCCTCCTCAGCCGCAGAACCTTCCGAAACGCCGGTCACCAGCACACCTAATTGACCATTGGGCAGACCAAAGGCTTCCTGTAGATCAGGCGTCACGTCCTGAATGCTGACGCCAATCTGCCCGCGCTTGACCTCTCCGTGCTCCATGATCTGCTCAAGACTTGCGCGCGCCATGTTGACGGGAATAGCGAAGCCTATACCGATGTTGCCACCGGCAGGAGCGATGATGGCTGTGTTGACGCCTACCAGTTCCCCACGCAGGTTCACCAGTGCACCGCCGGAATTGCCGGGGTTGATGGAGGCGTCGGTCTGAATGAAGTCTTCGTAGCCTTCTATCCCCAGCCCAGTGCGCCCCAGTGCGCTGACCACGCCCGTGGTAACCGTCTGCCCAAGCCCAAAGGGATTGCCGATGGCCACCACAAAGTCCCCCACCTGCAAATGATCGGAGTCTGCCAGCTTCAACTGTGTGAGGTTTTTGGCGTCAATCTTCAGTACAGCAATATCCACCTCGGGATCTTCGCCCACCAGGGTGGCGTCAAAGCTGCGGCCGTCATTGAGCACTACCTTGATATCGTCGGCGCCATTGATAACGTGGAAATTGGTGATGACCGTGCCATTGCCCGCATCAACAATCACACCGGAGCCTGCGCTGCGTTGACGCTGCTGGGGTGAACGACGCTGCTGCTCCGGCACATCAAAAAAGTGACGGAAAAACGGGTCATTCATCAGCGGGTTGTTGCGCTCCTGCTTGGTATAGGTAGCAATATTAACCACGGCGGCATTGACCGACTTCAGCATGGGCGCCAACGACGGCAGCGGAGTTCCATCGCCATCGGCGGTAGGCAGCGCCGCGAAGCTACTGGTTGAAAACAACAAACTGACACAGGCTGCCAGAATTACCGAGGGCACTCTCATGATTTTGAACTCCTTATGCGATTCGATTTGCCGTTGATCAGAGGCAGTAGAGCGGCGCCAATCAACTGTGCGACCGCCAGAGATACAATCTTGACAACGATTCAGTTACCGCCTGGGCTAGCCCAGAGTTGCGCTCAACAACGCCCCCTCTCAAATAACAGGAGGGGGCGGCTGTACAGGCGGCCCCGAAGGGGTGCAGCGCAGGAAGCGCGCAATGCTTAGACGTGTAAACTCACACCTTCGCCTTGCTCTGCACAAATATGGACGCAATCTGAACACTTACGCAATGAGCTGAACAGTTACGCCGATTTTAAGAGGCACCATGGCGCGTAAAAGTTCCCCCAAGGCAGCATCGCCACATCTTCTGTTCTGCTAATAGGGCCTGTTGAGTCGCTTTCAACCCTGGCGCCAAGCGTTCAAGCAGCAATGACAGCGGACTGCGAGCCTGAGGGTGTCTATCTGCCGCACCACACCGGCCCTTAGCCCTGCGGTGGCGAGACAACTGCCCGCGCCCCCACACACAAACTGAACCGCCAGCATTATGATGCCTTCATTAAAGCAAAACGCTATAGTACGAACCAGCGTCTGCCAAGTTGGCGCGCCCGTTCACAGCCCTGGCCGCAGAGTGTACGCCTATGCCGCCCCGGCGCCGGCGTCATCACTAACAGCAGGCGGTGCCCAGACGCAGCCAGTCCCAAGCGAACCTAAGGCCGAGAGCATTGTTATCCATCATTCTCAATAACTGGAACAATCCGGATCTCCAGGCAACTCAGGGATATGCCACCTCCTACACCCTGCGCCACGGCGATAAACGGCTGTACCGCGTGCATTTGAGCCTGCAAAAAGGCTTTTATCAGATGACCGAGTTCCTCTCGCCGGAAAACGATGGCACCAACTTTGTGCTGGAACAGACGAACAAGAGCGGGCGATTGAAAATTGCCGTATTTGATAAAGCATCCGGTGCCATGCTCGGCGTGCTCAAGGGCAATACCCTTTACGATCAGAACGAGGCAGAGGTGTTTCAGCTGACGCCACTGGCACAAGCGGCCAATTTTGCGCTTTACGATTTGCCGGAGGCCTATTCCGACGATTTGGTGGCCCTGTCCAGTCCGGGCGGCACCGCCGTTGCCTTTTTTGGCCGCCTGCCTAGCCCCAGCCACTCGCACAGCGGCCTGGGTAGGTTGCGTGGCTGGCTGCGCAATCGCTCAAAAAAACCAAAGTCCGTCATGCGCATCGATGTATTCGAGCAGTCCGCTTGTGATCTGCGTATGCTCTGCGCCATTGCCGTGGTTCTGCACAGTCGAGGGGGCCTGCCACTAAAATAAAAAAAGGCCCCGCCGGGCCTTTTTTTATGGTTCATTTTGGGAGTATGTGTTCAGACCGAGCGATTGCGCGGTTCTCTCAACACGCTGCCTCGCAAACCGTAGTAGGCAATAAAGGCATAGCAGAGGATGGGCAGGAAAAACGACATCTGGATTCCGATCAAATCTGCAAAAACACCCTGGGCCAGTGGAATCACCGCACCGCCAACAATGGCCAGACAAAGAATGCCGGAACCCTGGCTGGTGTAGGGCCCAAGGCCGGCAACCGCCAGGCTGAAGATGGTGGGAAACATGATGGAGTTGAACAAGCCCACTGCCAGAATGGCGAGCATGGCCAGATTGCCGCTGGAAGACATAGCCAAAGCCACCAGCACACCGGCTGCCACCGCATTGAAGGCCAGCAGTTTGCCTGCGGCAATCTTCTGCATCAAGGCAGCGCCGATGAAGCGACCCACCATGGCGCCACCCCAGTACCACGCCAGCATATCGGCGGCAGTTGCCTCAGCCATGCCCATGATATGGGATTCGCCGAGGAAGTTGACCATGAAGCTGCCGATGGAGACTTCTGCACCCACATAGACAAAAATGCCTACTGCGCCCAGCACCAGGTGTGGATACATCCAGGCCGAGCCGCGGCGCTCACCCGGGGCCAGCGGTGTTTCTTCTTCAACAATCTTAGGTAGCTTTAGCAGGGCAAAGATAACAGCCAGCACCAGCAGTGCCGCAAACAGCAAAAGGTAAGGCCCTTGCACCGCCTGGGCCTCTTCTGCCTTGCTGGCGGTGTCACTTACCGCTGCCAGTATCATGGAGCCACCAATAATTGGCGCCACCGTTGTGCCCAGAGAATTGAACGCCTGAGTTAGAGTCAGCCGACTGGACGCGGTTTCCGGCTTGCCGAGGATGGTCACATAGGGGTTGGCTGCCACCTGCAGAATAGTGATACCAGAGGCCAATACAAACAAGGCCAGCAGAAACAGCATATACACTTGCATGGCCGCAGCAGGATAGAACATCAAACAGCCGAGACTAGCGATAGCCAGGCCCACGACAATTCCGTTCTTGTAACCCACCCGCTTGACCAGAGCTCCGGCCGGCAAGGACACTACAAAATACGCGCCGAAAAAACAAAACTGAATGAGCATCGCCTGGGTGTAGCTGAGCTCAAAAACGCTGCGCAGATGCGGGATGAGGATATCGTTGAGGCAGGTGAGGAACCCCCACATGAAAAACAGCGATGTGAGACACACCAGTGCAAATGTGGACCCTTTGTGACCGGAATACTTAACCCCCCCGGTTTGGGCCGACCCTGTCGAAGCCGCCATAGAACACCCCTACTTTTTATGTATTTGTTGTTGGTTGGCAGGCTGCCTGAGCCCAGTGGGACCTTCGCAGCCTCTAACAAGAAGCGGCACATTATGCAGACAGTTGGCGGCCACTGCCAGTGCTTAGCCGCAGAAGCCCTGCAGTGTGACGACATCCGAGCCGAAGGCCATCAGGCCTCAGCCGCTGACAGGCCAAAAAAAACCGGCAAAGTGCCGGTTTTTGATGCTGCATCAGTCAAGCGTCTAACGCTCTGAACGGACTTTCTCCAGCAGGTGATCAACCACCGCCAGCATCTCTTTTTGCCCGCCCGCCTTGGTTGCCGAGACATGGTAATAACCGCCCACCACCATCTCCGGGGTGCCGGTGATGCGGTAGTTGCGCTGACGCGCATCCGCCTGCTGCACCTGCGCATTGACGGCGAAGGAGTCCATGGTGCTGACAAACGCCTTGCCGTCCAAATCGTGCTGGTAGACCAAACCGGCAATTTCGTCCGGATTGATCAGGCGCAGGTTCTGCCGGTGCATGGCATCAAAGAACGCCATATGCAGTTTGTCCAGAAGCCCCATGGAGCTTGCGGTGTAATACAGCTTGGCGTGCGTCCACATGGCGTCGGCCGGGTTGGCGCGCTGGCGCCACATGGCGGGAGAGCGGATGAAATTAACATCCTCGCCTATGGTTTTTTTCCACTCTGCTATCAATGGCTCAAAGGTGTAACAATGCCCACAGCCGTACCAGAACATTTCCGCCACTTCGATTTTGCCAGTGCCCGACGGTTTGGGCTGATCGGCCAGCACCGTGTAGTGCACACCCTCTTTGAAGGCCGCTTCTTTGCCTTCCGTTTGCGCGCCGGCCATCAAAGGCAGCGCAAGCCCCAACAACAAAGCAAGAATTCGCATGCAGTTTCCTCTTTCAGTTATTAAATCGATTTGGACAGCTTCCAGGTCAAGATTGGATAAGCCAAACCCACAACAGTTCCACCAGCTTACCCTGCTCACCTTAACTGGAGGTGAACTCTGCGCTACAAAAAAAGGTGGCAAAGCCACCTTTTGTGATCACTGACACATTCGGCATGGCGGGTACGGATCAATTCAGCCCGGCGATGTAGTTGGCCACGGCAGTGATTTCTGCGTCACTCATCTGCGCGGCTATGGACCGCATCACCTGAGTGTCGCCGTCGTTCACCCGTTGGCCGGCACGGAACTGCCGTAACTGTTTCTCGGTATACTCAGGGTACTGGCCACTCAACCGGGGAACGCCTGCCGGTTCGTTGCCGAGCCCGCGCGGCGAGTGGCAACCGGAGCAGGATGGCACGCCGTTGGCGGCATTGCCTGCGCGGTATAAACGCTGACCAAGCTCCAGGCCTTCTACCTGCTCGCCGGTATGCACCTGTACCTCAATGGACCGAGCGCCGGTCAACTGCAGGGGTTGCGTATCGTAATAGGCCGCCAAGTCAGCCATGTCCTGCTCACTGGTGTTAGCCAGGATGCCGGTCATTTCCGGCACCACGCGCCGCCCGGTCTTGATATCGACCAACTGCTTATAGGCGTATTTTGCGCCCAGTCCCGCTATCTTGGGGAAGGCGTTGGTGGCACTGTTGCCGTCCGCACCGTGACAGGCGGCACACACTTGTGACAACTGTTCCCCACGCGCGGGATCCCCCTGCGCGTGCGTCCAGGGTGCGAGAGCAAGGAGGCCCAAAGCCGCCAACAAGGTAGATACACTGTTTTTCATGGATAATCCTATGGGCTGAGTGTGGCCGGAGCAGCAATCGGGATTGCTCGGACCACTGTTAACAGTATTGGCCAGAGTTTTTGCGGGCTGGCATTATATACATTTGCGCTCAATATCTCATCTATTGCTTTTTGTCACTCACAGCGAACCAACAAACATGTCAAACACTCTGGACTTCAAGCTCGCCACCTTCTACACCAGTGCCCCCACCCTGGCCCAGTGCCCCCCGGAGGTTGGTCGAGAGGTGGCCTTTGCCGGCCGCTCCAACGCCGGTAAATCCAGCGCCATCAACAAACTCACCGACAACGGCAAATTGGCGCGCACCAGCAAGACCCCTGGCCGCACCCAATTGATCAATTTTTTCAACCTGGGCACCGACATGCAGAGGCTGGTGGACCTTCCGGGCTACGGCTACGCCAAGGTGCCTCTGGCGGTCAAACTTGAATGGCAGGCGCACCTGTCGGAGTACCTGCAGAAAAGGCAGACCCTTAAGGGCCTGGTTCTGCTGATGGACATTCGCCACCCGCTGCAGGACTTTGACCGCTTTATGCTCAACTGGAGCAAAGAAGCCAAGATGCCGGTGCACGTGCTGTTGACCAAGAGCGACAAGCTCAAGCGCGGCGCGGCCAAGAACACCTTGTTTGATGTGCAAAAACAGTTGGCCACCCTGGCAGACCCCAGCCAAAGCAGCATTCAGCTGTTCTCTGCGCTGAACGGTGAAGGCGTAGACACACTGAAGAAAAAACTTAGCCAATGGTTGGCGCTGGAAGAGGAAGAACCGGTTTCTCAGGACTGAGCCAGCAGTTCCCGGTAACCCTCCCGGTAGCTGGGGTAAAGCAACCGATAGCCGCTCTGCAGCAGCCGCTTGTTGCTGCAGCGCTTACTGCCTGCCCGCGCACTTGTGCCCGGCTCCAGCCGGTCCGGGTCCAGACCCATTTGCATCGCCAGCCAGGCCCGCACTTCATTGCCGGGGGCGGGTTCGCTGTCGCAGGCCAGATACACCGGGGCCAGCGGCAGTCCGTCAAAGTGTCTCTGCACCAGGTGCTCAATGATGGCGGCGCAATCTTCGGCATGTATACGATTGGTATAATCTGCAGCCCCGCCCTGCCCCGCCCGGACCTGACGCAGCAGATGATCCCTGCCCGGCCCGTAGATTCCGGCAAACCGCACGATGCAGTGCGGCAATCCCGATTGTGCCACATGAGCCTCGGCTTGCATCAGACGCTGGCCGCTGAAAGACTGCGGCTCGGCCGGGCTGGTCTCGTCTACCCAGCTACCGTCTGCCTGCGCATAGACGCCGGTGCTAGACGCCATCAGCACTAAGCCGGGCGGAGCTGCTTGCCAGACCGGCAACAATGCCTGCAGAGTCTCCACATAGGTGCGCCTATAGGCATCATCAGTGAATTCTGCAGGGCTGAAGGTAATGACCACCGCATCCCAGGCTTCCCGGCCGATACGCGCCAGCATGTCCGGTTCGTCCACACTGCCCTGCCACAAGGTCACCCCTGCCGGCACGGGCTTGTTAGACCGCGCAACCCCTATCCGCCGGCAGTTCACCAGGCGCTTGGCGGCCCGATCTGCCAGATCACCAAAGCCTAGAAAAAGGATACTTTTCTGCTGCAAAATGTTTTACCCTCCATTAATCTTTATCAAAGCCGGACAACTGATAGCCAAGCTCATGACGCTTACCGAACTGCGTTACATTGTTACCCTGGCCCAGGAGCAGCATTTTGGCCGCGCTGCCGAGCGCTGCCACGTTTCTCAACCTACGCTCAGCATTGCGGTAAAGAAGCTGGAGGATGAACTCAGTGTGGCCATCTTCGAGCGCTCCAAAAGCCGTGTCTACGCCACCCCGCTGGGCGAAAAAATTGTTCATCAGGCGCAACGCGTACTGGAGCAAGCGGCTGCCATAAAGGACATTGCCACCGCCGGCCAGGATCAATTGTCCAGCCCCCTACAGGTGGGCGCCATCTTGACGGTTGGCCCCTATCTCTTCCCCACCGCCATCCCACAACTGCAGAAGCTGGCGCCGAAGATGCCGTTGTATGTGGAAGAAACCTTCACCGCCACCTTGCGCAGGCGCATCCGCCAGGGTGAGCTGGATGCGATCATTGTGGCGCTGCCGTTCACCGAGGCTGACATAGTCACCCAACCACTGTACCAAGAAGACTTCGTGGTACTGGTCAACAAGCAACACCCACTGGCGCAACTGGATAACATTCAAGCAACACAGTTTGATGGCCACAACCTTTTGCTGCTGGGTGAAGGCCATTGTTTCCGCGACCAGGTGCTGCAGTCCCTGCCCACCCTCAAGCCCTCCATAGATGAACCCGGTGGACGGGTTCGCACCGCACGCGAAGGCAGCTCTCTGGAAACGTTAAAACATATGGTGGCCTCCGGCCTGGGCATTACCATCCTGCCGGAATCGGCGGCCCAGGGCCACCACTACAGCAGTAATTCATTGGTTATCAAACGCTTTGCGGGCACCCCGCCCAGTCGAACGATAGCGCTTGCGTGGCGGGCCAGCTTTCCGCGTCACAAAGCCATTGATGCCCTGCGGACCGCCATTTTGAAAAGTCGCAAGCCCTGAGCCATGGCCGCATCCGCCCGTCCTGCCCAACTGGATGCCACACCGGTGGAGGCGCTGTCCGGTGTGGGAACCGCCATGGCGGGCGTACTGGCCAAACTGCACATTCACAGCGTGCAAGACGTCTTGTTTCACCTGCCCGCGCGCTACCTGGACCGCACCCACATTTTGCCCATAGCCGACGCCCTGCCCAACCAGTATGTGGTGGTGCAGGGGACCGTTCAGCGCTGCCAGGTCAGCATCGGCAAGCGGCGCAGCCTGCTGGTCGTGCTGGCGGACGACAGCGGCCAGATCAGTTTGCGTTTCTATCACTTCAGTGCGGCGCAGAAAACGCAGCTCGAGGTCGGCTCAGCCCTTCGCTGCTACGGTGAGGCGCGCCAGGGTGCAACGGGTCTGGAGCTGTACCACCCGGAGTACGACCTGCTGGAAGACCCCCTGGCCGTTCCCCCCGCTCAGAACCTTACGCCTATTTACCCGCTGACCGAGGGCCTGACGCAAGGCCGTCTGCGCAAGCTAACCGCGCAGGCGGTGTCACTGATGCAGGACAACCCGCCGGCAGAATTGATGCCAGCAGAGGTCAACGACCAGTTTGGTGGCCACAGCCTGGCCGATGCACTTTCGTATGCTCACTTTCCACCAGCTTCCGCGCGCATAGAACAGCTGGCAGCGGGCCGTCATCCCTGCCAGCTGCGCCTGGTCTTTGAAGAACTGCTGGCGCATCATTTTGCCTTGATCCGCAACCGGACGCTGGCCCAGCAGGAGCAGGCCCCCTGCTTGATCCCCGATCAGCAACTGGTACAACGCTTTTACGGCGCTTTGCCATTTGCCCCCACCCCCGCGCAACAGCGGGTTGCCGCCGAGATCAACGCCGATCTGCGTCAGGGCCGCCCCATGCTGCGGCTGGTGCAGGGCGATGTGGGCAGCGGCAAAACCCTGGTGGCAGCACTTGCGGCTCTGGCTGCGCTGGGTCGGGGCTATCAGGTAGCCGTTGCCGCGCCCACCGAGATCCTCGCCGAACAACACCGGGACAACTTCAGCCGCTGGCTCTGCCCCTTAGGGTTCGAGGTGGGCTGGCTGGTGGGCAAGCTGACATCGCGGCAAAAGCAGGAAACCCTGGCTCGCCTTGCAGATGGGCGGGCGCAGGTCGCTATTGGTACCCATGCGCTGTTTCAGGACGAAGTGGCGTTTGCCAAACTGGGGCTGGTGATCATCGACGAGCAGCACCGCTTCGGTGTGCATCAGCGACTGAGCCTGCGCCAGAAGGCGGCGGGCGCGCTCAAACCCCACCAACTGGTCATGACCGCCACACCCATCCCTCGCACCCTGGCAATGACCTACTACGCGGACCTGGACGTGTCGGTCATTGACCAGTTGCCGCCCGGACGGCAGCCGGTGAACACCGTACTGGTGAGCCAGGCGCGGCGCGCCGAAGTGGTCGAGCGGGTGCGCCGCGCCTGTGAGAGCGGCGCGCAGGCCTATTGGGTCTGCACCCTGGTGGAAGACTCGGAAACGCTTTCCGCCCGCGCAGCCGAGGCCACGCTGACGGATCTGCAGGCGGCCCTGCCCCATTTGAACATAGGCCTTGTGCACGGGCGCATGAAGAGCCAGGACAAAGAGGCCACCATGGCGGCCTTCAAGGCCGGCGAACTGCACCTGCTGGTGGCAACCACTGTGATAGAAGTAGGAGTGGACGTCCCCAATGCCAGCCTTATGATTATCGAGAACCCGGAGCGACTGGGCCTTGCTCAGCTGCACCAGCTGCGCGGTCGAGTCGGACGGGGCGAGGCAGCCAGCCATTGCGTGCTGCTGTTTGGCAATCCGTTGTCCCAGGTGGCGCGCCAGCGGTTGAGCGTGTTACGCAACTGCAGCGACGGCTTTGTCATCGCCGAAGAAGACTTGCGCATCCGCGGCCCGGGCGAGCTGCTGGGGGCACGCCAAACCGGCCTGCAGCGCTTGCGGCTCGCAGATCTTGAGCGCGACGACCACCTGCTGCCACAGGTTCAAAAAGTGGCGGGCCAGTTGAACGCGGTCAACCCCGCACTGGCAGACCGCCTTATACACCGCTGGTTTCCCCAGCAGTTGGACTACCTCAAGGGCTGAAGCGGTTGCAGCTGCAGCCGCCTGCCCCGACATCCTCTCCATGCAACCGTACAGCGTCTGCATTAGCGAATCCGCTGAAGCGGTCTATATTTAAACTAAATTCGCATGCGCTCCGACCTGGTCAGGCTTGGGCAGCGCGGCGTGTACCCGAATCACGCGAGGAGAGCGCAGATGCCCGTACCGGCCAGCGTCATTGAAGTTCTAGAGTGCAATAACATCAGCTATCAATTGAAGGCCAGCCGGCAGCGCATTGAGTTTGCGCACTACACCCTGAAGAAGTCGCAGGGCGCCTGCCTGGTGAAATCGGTGATACTCACGGACGATCAAGGCCGCGTGCAGATCCTGCTGCCGGCCGATCATCTGTTGGATCTGAGTGCCATAAAAAGTCAGTTTGGCCGTGACCTGCAGGCATTGGAGCCGGAAGATATGGTGCAACTGCTGCAGGCCGGCAGTGTCACCGGCCTGCCTGCCATCCCCGAATGGCAAGGCTTGCCTACGCTGATTGACGCCCAGTTGCTGCAACACCCCACTTTACTGCTGGACACCGGTGACGCCGAACAACTGCTGGAGATACAGCAGGCAGATTTTCAGAGTATTACTAAAACTTCGGTCATTGGCGTGCTGTCCGCGCCGGCGCCACAGTTGCCCGAATCTGCAGCGGGCGACTCCGACCAGATTGTCAAATCCTTGCGTACCTTTACGCACCTGCGCATCAAGCAACGTTTGCAGGACACCCTGGAGCTGCCGCCACTGCCGGACTCTGCCCAGCGCATCATCCAACTGCGGACCAACCCCAACGCAGACATCAGCGACCTGTCAAACGTCGTGGAGCTGGATCCCTCGCTTGCCGCACAGGTGGTGAGCTGGGCCTCCTCACCCTATTATTCAGCGCCGGGCAAGGTTAAATCGGTACAGGATGCCATTGTGCGGGTACTGGGTTTTGACATGGTGATGAACCTTTCACTGGGTCTGGCGCTGGGCCGCGCCATCGACTCCAGCGCCATGAGCCCACAGCAGGTGAACGAGTATTGGCGCCAGGCCATCTCCACCGCCGCCGCCGTCGAAGGCCTGGTGACCAGCATTTCCCGCGAGCACCGCCCCGGTTTTGGCTTGGCGTATCTGGCCGGCCTGCTCAACAATTTTGGTTATCTGGTGCTGGCAGAAGTTTTTCCGCCCTACTTCGCCAATTTGAATCGCCATTGCGCCGCCAACCCGCATCTGTCCACCGCTGTGGTGGAGCAGCATATCATTGGCGTTTCAAGCTGCCAGATCTGCAGCTGGCTGATGGAATCCTGGAATATGCCGGCAGAGATTGTTGTGGCCCTGCGCCAGCAGAACAACCCCGCTTATCAGGGAGAGCATGCGGTCTATGCCAAGCTGCTGTACCTGGCAAGGCAGCTGCTGGCCAACAAGGGCATGGGTTACGGCACGGTGCACGCCATCCCTGATGCGGTGTTCAAGGATCTGCACATAAACCGGGAAACCGCAGAAATCACCATAGAGAACATTCTCTCTTCAGCCGATGATCTGGAAGCCATAGCCGCAAGCATTCAAGGCTAGCCAGCCGCTCCGGACTTGCCAGCGGGTGCATCTGCACCCGCCTCTGGATACACCTGGGACTCTCCCTCTGCACGAGCGACGATCACGGCACAGCAACTGTCACTGAAGACATTGACCGCCGTGCGCATCATATCCAGCAGGCGGTCGGTGACCAACAACAGCCCGATGGCTTCAACCGGCAAGCCAATGGCCATGAGTATCACGCTGATTGCCACCAGACTGGCCGCCGGTATACCGGCCACGCCGATGGAAGTCAGCAGCGCCAGCACGACCACCAGAAACTGCTGCGCAAAACTCAGGTCCAGCCCATAGGCCTGGGCAATGAAAATGGCTGCCGCGCACTCGTAAAGCGCGGTGCCGTCCATATTGATGGTGGCGCCAAGCGGCATGACAAAAGACGTCGTCTTATTGGACACACCCGCGCCTTTCTCCAGGCAGCGCAGGGAAACCGGCAGTGTGGCGGCGGAACTGGCGGTGGAAAAAGCCGTCAGCATGGCTGGCAACATCACCTTGTAATGCTGTAGTGGACGTATGCCGCCCAGTTTGCGCAGCAACAAGGCCAAGACCACAAACATGTGCAGGGCCAGGGCGCCGGCCACCGTCAGGAAAAAGATCAGCAGCGGCCGAAAGGCGTCAAAACCCGTTGCCATCACCGTGTTGGCCACCAGGCCAAAAACACCGTAGGGTGCAAATTTCATGATGAACAGCGTCATGGCCATCATCACCTCGAAGGTTCCCTGCCAGAACCCGTACAGGGATTCGGCATAGCGCGGCGCGATACGGGTCATGAAAAACCCGAACAACATGGCAAAAACAATCAACCCCAGCAGCTCACCCTGGGCTGCGGCGGCGACCACATTGGTGGGCACCATGCGCAGCAGCACGCCGGCAATATCGCCTGCACCGCGGCTTTCGATGCGCGCCAGGCTTTCGTCCAGCTCTTCCGCACTGCTCAGGTTCAGGCGATCACCGGCGGGCACGCCGTCAATGATGCCGGGGGTGGTGAGGTTCACCAGGAACAGTCCTACCAGGATGGCCAGCAAAGATGACAGCAGGTAAAAACCGAGCGTCTTTGCCCCCAGGCGTCCCAGGTTTTCACTGCTGCCCAGGCCGTAAACCCCACAGATGATGGACGACACCACCAGGGGCACTACAATCATGGTCAGAGCACTCAAAAATAACTTGCCGACGAACCCGAACACGGCCGATAGCGTCAGGGTGCCGATGCCGGTGGTGGGTTCGAACAGCAGGCCCAGCGCGATGGCCAGAACCAGTGCCAGCAGGATTTGCCAATGCAATTTCATGAAGCGTCTCTTGTTATTCTGCAACCGGCACTGCCGCACTTGAGCGGTTGGGACCCGGTCGTAAATGCCCTTGTTTCGGCGCCACTGCAAGCTTCACAAGCGCAGCTGCGCCTGCTAGGTGCGCATCTGCCGCCGCGGGTCAAAGCCCGGGCAGCCCCTGCGCACATTAGCATAGGCCGGCGCCCACCGTTAAGCAGGCGAAGCCGCACCGCCATTGCCTTTGCGGCTTGTAACTGTTCAGCTAATTCCGTGACTGTTCAGATTGCGTCCAAATTTGTGCAGAGCAAGGCGAAAAATGTGAGTTTACACCTGTAAATGACCATTTCTTGACGCAGCTATGCGCGAATCTGGGTGTGAGCTGAATAGTTATGGCGGCTTTTGCTCACGCGCCCGGCCGTGTATGCTCTTCGCCTAAACGCACCCGCTGGTAAATGCTCATCATGCTTTCCGCTTACATCCGCTTGACCCGCCTGAACCGTCCTATCGGCATTTTTCTGGTGCTGTGGCCCGCGCTTTGGAGCTTGTGGCTCGCAGCCGAAGGCCTGCCAGACCCTAAGCTGCTGCTGATTTTTACCCTGGGTGCCGTACTTATGCGTTCGGCCGGATGCGTCATCAATGACTTTGCGGACCGCAACCTGGACGGCCAGGTCGAGCGCACCCGCGACCGGCCACTGGTCAAGCAGGAGGTGAGTCTGCTGGAAGCCTGGAGCCTGTGTCTGCTGCTGTGCTTCCTGGCATTCATTCTGGTGTTGTTTACCAACGCGCTGACCATCCAGTTGTCCTTGGGGGCTTTAGCGCTGGCCGCCAGCTACCCTTTCATGAAACGCTACACTCATTTGCCACAGGTGTTTTTAGGCGCGGCTTTCGCTTGGTCCGTTCCCATGGCCTTCGCCGCGCAGGCCGGCAGTGTGCCGGCGGTGGTGTGGCTGATTTTTGTGGTGGTGGTGGTATGGACCGTCACCTACGACACCTTTTATGCCATGGTTGACCGGGAAGACGATCTGCGCGCCGGCATCAAGTCAACGGCGGTGCTGTTTGGCGATCTGGATCGTGTGATGACGGCCTGCCTGCAGGTGCTGGTGCTGCTGGGATTGATGCTGATCGGACGGCGCATGGAACTTGGCTGGCCTTACGATGTGGCCCTTCTGTTGGTGGGCTTCCTGTTCGCCTACCAGCAACACCTGATCCGCAACCGTGAGCCGAAACGCTGCTTCAAGGCCTTCACCAACAACAACTGGGTGGGCCTGATAATTCTGTTGGGCGTAGCCGGTCATTATGCGCTGATCCATTCACTGTCATAAAACCGCAACATAGGATGATTCTAATGGGCGGAACACGCTGGCGAACAACGGCAGTCCCGCCGACTGTTGCGGTGCCGGCCCCCGGTATAGCCGAGCCTTCAGGTAGAACCCATGGAAAAAACAGTGTTGATCGTAGATGACGAGGCGCCCATCCGCGACATGTTGCGCGTGGCGCTGGAAATGTCGGACTTCCGCTGCCTTGAAGCGGGCGATGCTCAGCGGGCCCACAGCCTGGTGCTGGACCAGAAGCCGGACCTGATTTTACTGGACTGGATGTTGCCAGGAACCAGCGGCATTGAGCTGGCACGCCGGCTGAAGCGCGAGGAGCTCACCTCTTCCATCCCCATTGTCATGCTGACCGCTAAGGGCGAAGAGGACAACAAGGTGCAGGGCCTGGATGTTGGCGCCGACGACTACATTACCAAGCCCTTTTCTCCCCGCGAACTGATTGCAAGGCTCCGCGCCGTGCTGCGTCGCGCCGACGCGCTGCACGCCTCCGACCCCATAATCGTGGACGGTCTTTGTCTGGACCCGGCCAGCCACAGGGTGAGCATCAACGGCCAGCCGGTGCAGATGGGCCCCACCGAGTACCGCCTGCTGGAGTTTTTCCTTACTCACCAGGAGCGGGTGTATTCTCGCAGCCAGTTGCTGGACCATGTATGGGGCGGCAACGTCTATGTGGAAGAGCGCACGGTGGATGTGCACATCCGCAGACTGCGCAAAGCTCTGGAGCTTGAAGGCCACGACCGCCTGGTACAAACAGTGCGGGGTGCAGGTTACCGGTTTTCTAGCAAAATGGCCCTCAAAGCCTGACCCTCTTCTCTAGGCAAACCTTGCGATGACTTTATGCTCGGCAGCGGATTGAAGGCCGAAATCAGGCGTTTCTGCCTGATGTTGCTGGCGGTTTGTCTGCTGGGCATTTGGACGGGAAAACTGACTGCCCTGCTGATTCTCGGCCTTTGCGGCTATACCATCTGGTTATTTGTGCGTATTCATCGTCTTGAGCGCTGGATCTACCAGACCCGGCGCGGCAACACGCCGCCGGCTCATGCGCCGGGGCAAATCTGGGAAGACATCGTCTACGATGTACAATTGATACTGGCCCGCCACGACAAGGAAAAGCAACGTCTGCAGGCTGTGGTAAGCCGCGTGCGGGAGATGACCCAGGCGCTGAACGACGCGGTCATCCTGATCGACAAACGCGGCGACATCGAGTGGTGGAACCTGGCTGCCGAGCAGCTGTTTGACTTTCGTGAGGTGGATCGCGGCCACAAACTGGCCAATCTCATTCGCCACCCCAACTTTATCGAATACTACGACGCCCGGGAGTACGAGCAACCGCTGGAGCTGACCCTCTGGCGCAAGAATATGCAGCTTGAATTCCACGTGCATGTGTTTGGCGGCGGCGAACGCCTGGTCATTGCCCGGGATATCACTCGCCTGTTCAAACTGGAGCAGATGCGCAAGGACTTTGTCGCCAACGTCAGTCACGAATTGCGCACCCCTTTGACTGTGATACGCGGTTACGTGGAAACCCTCAGCGACTCGGCGGAAGTGCCCAAGGCGTGGGCGCGGGCATTTGCGCAGATGGAGCAGCAATGCAAGCGCATGACGCTGTTGATTGACGACCTGATCAGCCTGTCCAAACTGGAGACCGACCAAAAAGAAACCTTCAAAACCCCGCTGAAGGTGGCGCCCCTGCTGGCTGATATTGTCAAGGACGCACGCGCCACCGCTGCGGGCAAGGATATTCGCTTCAGTCTGGACGGCGATGCAGACCTCGCCATCATTGGCAATGAGCGGGAACTGCGCAGCGCATTTTCCAACCTGCTGATCAATGCCGTGAAGTATTCATCCGCTGGAGCCCAGATCCGCATCCTTTACCAACGCCAGCCAACCGGCGCGGTCATCAGCGTGGCGGACAACGGACCCGGCATAGAACCCAAACATCTGCCGCGCTTGACCGAGCGTTTCTACCGGGTGGACTCGGGACGCTCTTCCGAGGCCGGCGGCACTGGCCTGGGCCTTGCCATCGTCAAGCACGTACTGCTGCGCCACAATGCCGAGCTGACTATTAGCAGCCAATTGGGTGTGGGCAGTGAGTTTTCCTGCCACTTCCCCTTGACTATGGTTGCGCAAGCAGGCTAAACATAGCCCTTCGCTGAAGGAGCTTGCGCTTTGCACACCCAATTTCTCACCTCACTCGCAGACATCACCGCCGCCGAGTGGAACGCGCTTTGGCCCGACGACTTCCCCTTTGTATCCCACGCCTACCTCTACGCGTTGGAGTCCAGTGGTTGCACCACTCCCCAGTCCGGCTGGGGTCCGCACCACCTGGTGATGCGAGAGGACGGGCGCGTGGTGGGCGTGATGCCGCTGTACATCAAAACCCACTCCTACGGCGAGTATGTTTTTGACTGGAGCTGGGCCGACGCCTATCACCGCTACGGCCGTGATTATTATCCAAAATTGCTCAGCGCCATCCCCTTCACCCCGGCAACCGGCCCGCGCTGGGCCACCGTCAGCGGGCAGGAGCAGGCACTGCTGAAGCAGATGCTGGAGGCCGTCGCTGAACTCCTGCAGGAGCACAAGCTCTCCGGCTTCCACTGCCTGTTTCCCGATGCCGCTCAACGCACAGTGCTACAGAGCGCTTTGCCACAAAAAATGATGCTGCGCCTGGGCTGCCAGTTTCATTGGATCAACCAGGGTTTTGAGAGCTTCACGCATTTCCTGGACGCGTTCACTTCCCGCAAACGCAAAGCAGTCAACCGCGAGCGCCGCAAGATTGAAGAGCAGGCTCTACATGTCGAGAGAGTGCTGGGGGAGAATCTGGGCGAGGCGGACTGGCAGGGATTCTACGATCTGTATCGGCTCACCTACCTCAAACGCAGCGGTCACGAGGGCTATCTCAACCAGGCTTTTTTCCTGCAACTGGGCCGTCAGTTGCAGAAGAGAGTAATGATGGTCAAGGCGTTCAAGGATCAGCGTTGGGTGGCGGCCGCGCTCTACTTTCACGACAGCCACACACTCTATGGCCGCTATTGGGGCGCAGTGGATGAGTACGACGGGTTGCATTTCGAATGCTGCTACTACCAGGGCATAGAATTTGCCATAGAGCACAACCTGGCCCGCTTTGACCCGGGCGCACAGGGCGAGCACAAGATCCAGCGCGGCTTCACCCCCATTTACACCGCTTCGCTGCACTGGATAGCCGAGCCGCCCTTTGCCGACGCCATTGCCGGCTTTTTGCAGCAGGAGCGGGAGCACATTGCCCACTACTGCGCCGATGCCAAAACTTACTTGCCATTCAAGGAGGATTTCGTGCTGACTGACGCCGAGCATCTGCTGGGCGCCCTGCGGGTAAGATAAGGCTCCGCCACAGGCAACGCATCGGCGGACGCCGACCGCGCAAAAGGCAAGGCTCGTCGTTCATTGCAGGCCACCCACTCAGAAGGGTATGCGCAGGTCCCAACTGAAGCCGAAGGTATGTGCCTGCTTGAGGTCCAGATCATCAAACACCAGGCTTATCTTGCCCATTGGCATGGCCAGGCCCAGGTGCCACGCCTGAGTTTGCGTTTCCCGCCCCAGGCTTGCACCCCAGCGCGGCGCCCAGTTGTAGCCCAGTTGTAGCCACTTGAAACTCATCACATCTATCCGGTCGTACTCATAGCCAAAGCGCCAGGCGTTGCGCTGGTAGCTGAGGTTGAGCCTTTCTCGCGAGCGCAGGGGCTGCTTCAGGCTGCCAAAGGTTTCTTCGCCGGAAAAGTAAGGGTTGGCTTCCAAAAAACCGTCTTCATCAACGATGATGGTTTCCGATGTGGCGCGCGCCGTCGTGCGAGGCAGGCCGCTCCAGTGAATCTTGCCCAATAGATCTTCGAAGCTTGCGGAAAACGTCAGCCCGTCATAGATGCGCCATTCCAAACCCATGTCCAGGGTGTAACCCTTGCCGTTAGGCGCGTCCACCTCGCGGCGGAACAACACATCGTCGGTGTAGAAATAGTCGGCGTAAAGCTCGCCATCCAGCATCAAGGTCGTCTGCCCGGCCACGGTGCGATTGACCATCTGAATGACTCCGCCCTGGCCCTCCGGGTCCTTGCCCATATAGCCGTAGACGCCCTCTGTGGCGATGAAGGCGGAAAAGCTCGCAGATAAATCAAGGTTTGGCGCAACTGCCCATGTGCGACCTACCCGCCCGCCCGACAACTGGTATTGGTTGGCCCACACATCCACCCGGTATTCCTGCTCCAGGGGTATGGGTTGGCGGTTCTTCTGGCGCCAGGCAAATTCTGCCGTTTGCGAGTCAAAGTCCAGGCTGTAGTCATTGCGGTGAAAAACCGCGAATTCGTAGGCGCCCACGGCCAATCCCAGCTCTATGCGGTTGCGTGACAGCGCGTGGCTACCTTCATCGGGGGCAGGGCCAATCAAAAAGTTGATGTAGGACTGCAGGGGCACGGCGCCGCTGTAGCTGAAGCTGTCTGCCCGGCTGAACATCTGCGCCTGTGCGGCGGGGGCAATAGTCAAGACAGTGGCCACGGCTGCCAGCGCGAAATTAAGCGGCTTGATCATAAGGATGCATCTCAATGCCCTGTGAAATTGAGCGGTGCGACGTCCACCACTCAAATCGCGGTGCTGCAGCCTCTTTTTGAATCATCGGTTAATTATTAGTTCCTGCGGATGGCCCGCGTCGCGACGCCATAGACAGTTTGGCAGAGCTTGACGCGGTGACGATTGCCACCGCCCAAAGGCGGTCACATAGACTCGAAAAAACCGTCCGCGAACGAGATTTTAATCCACTCGCCCATATCTCTGATATCGGCCAGGAACTTGCCTTCAAAATCCGTGACCGAACCGTGCCTAACGCCTGTACTGCGAGTGTCTATTTTCATCTGCATACCTTCCAGATTGACAGCATCCAGGCGCGACACACCGCCACTGCCGTTAAAATCAGCGTCCAGCACCAAGGCGTGACCCGGGTAAGTCACTTTAAGGTGGTTCAACTTGTTCAGTTCGCCGCCCAGCCGGGAACCGGACAGGCCAATCAACACCGGCTCACTGATGCCCTTCAGGTTGGCTTTGAAGGTGGTGGACAGAGTCAGCCCCAGGTAGCTGGTTTCTGTTTCACCTTCAAAGCCGGAGTGCGACTCCACTGCTTCGCAGTCGGCCACCGCTGCCAGCGGGCACAAACGGGACGACTTTTTAACATACATGATGGTGTCCTGCGGTTGAACACTCTGCTTGATATTGACGGCAGCCACAAATGTGTCGTCTTGCAGGTTGTCCAGCAGCGCACCCAGCTCCAGATTGACGCCGTGCAGCTCATCCACCACCGCTTGGCTCTCCTCCGTAACCCGCTCCTGCCCGTTTTCAACTTCGCTTTTGCGGCGGCTGAGATAACTGCCTTTGGCGGTGTTCAGGGTCAGACCCAGCATGCCGTTCAGCGTCATGCGGCCGCTGTCGCCGGCATGGGCGATCTTGAAGGGCATGTTGAAGCGCAGCCCTTCCAGCTCAAATGAGTGGTCTTCATGCTGCCATTCACCTTGAGAAAAATCACTTTTCTGGTAGTACAATGGCCCGGAGACTATGGTCTGCTTGTCGTTCAGCAGTTCCACTGTGAGATCCTGGAACGCCAGACTGCCGGTAAGCTTCACATCAATGCCCCTGGCCGTCACGATCTGCTCATCAGTATTTCCCGTCAGACGGTTGAACGTACCGGCCAATGAAAGGTTGGTGTCCACCGCGCAATGATCATCCCGCTCCGGGCAACCGTCCACGCTGCCGTTAAACAGGATCTGCTTGTAGTCGCCCTGGCTGGTGAAACTGAAGTGCACACCGTCATAAGGTGAGATCACGGTGCGTCCCGAGTAGTACTCACCCAGAATGTGTAGGGCGGCAAACAGCGTACGCTTGAAGGCTTCTGTCACTACATCCATCTCACCGCTGGAGGTCAATTCGTCCATCCGCACCTCCACCCCGAAAGCTTCCAGCGCACCCAGCGCGTTGCCATCCACAAAGCTGGTGAGAGAGCCAAGAGAACCAATTTTGTTCAAGTCAATGGACGAAGCTACCTGGCGCACCTGTTTGACAAAAGCCTTGGCTCTGGCAGTGGGCGACATTCCCAGCACATTACTGACCGTACCCTTGTCAAAACGGTTGTCCTCATCGTTCTGCGCCAGCACTTTCAAAGCCGAAATCTCACCTAGCAGCACCGCCAGATCGAGGCGCTGCTCATAAGGCGCCAGCAGGGGTAGCAGGTGTTCGTAGATCCCCGCAAAGGAAATCACCCGTGAAATGCGCGAGTTGTTTGGCACCCCGGTAATCAGGTATTGCCCCAGGAATTGCTGCATAGCCTGGGGAACGGATTGTTGCGGATATCGAGCAACAACGGCAGCAATAATCGCCGGCGCCATAGCGGAATATTTGATGGTTTCATTACTAATGCCCGACAACTCGCCCATATCGGCAATATTGGCGATGGGCCGGGAAGGCAAGGCGCCAATGATGCCGAAGCGGCTGGCGATGCGGTGATTGGACTCCATGACCAGTTTGCGGAAATCGGTATCCACCGTTTTGCTTTCAGCCTCCGCCAGGGCAAACGCCAACTCGGTCAATAAAGTGGCGTTATAGACTGTTCCCGCGGACAGAGCGGAAACCCCCACCCTTAGCTGTAGACTGTCATTGATACCGTAGTAGCCGCCGTACTCAGCGTCGACCCCGCAGCCCGTCAACAGGATGCATTCTAAAAAGGTCTCTCCCGGCCGGTCCTGCACCACCAGCACCGCTGTCGTGTTCAAATACTCCAGGTCCAGGTTCACATAAAAGCCCCCGCTGGCGTTGGTGCTGGAACGGCCAATCTCACGCTGCCAGTCAACGCCATTGTCTGTTACTGGATAAACGGCAACCCGGGCCCCGGCGATAACGGGAGCAGCTACCCGGCCTTGTACACGGAAACTGGTGGGCTTGACTGCGGGCGCTTCCGGCTCTTGCGCGGTAAGCGTTTGCCCGTCCAGAGAGTCACTCTTGCACGCCAGCAAGCTCAAGGCCGACAGCAAAAGCAAAATAGTGAGGGCTGTACGAGTCACATAAACACCTGTAATTATTGTTTTCGGCCGTCGCTCGTGCGATGCGTGCTTCTTATACAACTCAGAGCGTTTTTCGTTCAACCTGGTTGCCCAATGGTAATCTAGACTACGCCCGCTTCCCAATGACCAGATCTCATTTACACCATTGAGTCTATCCCAAAATAAAAAAAAGGGAGGCAAATGCCTCCCTAAACTTACCTTTGTTCAAAACGGTGTTTTACAACACCTCGGTGGTCCCGTCTGTGTAAGTGATTACCAGTTGGCCTTCGGTCTCACTGATGGTGCCTACTTGAACACCCATCGCGTCGGTAACCGTGCCAGACCGGGCACCGTCTGCATAGACGATCTCAATGGTAGAGCCGTTATCGCCCTCGGCACTCAAGCTGCGGATTTCACCGTCCTGGTCAAATTCGCCGCTGAGGGTGTAGCTGACACCGGCGTAGCTGACTTGCATGTCGGTTACGCTAACCAGATCGCCTTCTCTGGGTGCACCGGCCAGCTCAATCGCCAGCGGGTCAACTCCTGCCAGCTCCGCATCCACATTGATGTTGGTGGACAGGTTAGGCAGCAGCGCCGCGAGGAAACCGATCAGGGTGTCAGGCGTGGCGCCTTCTGCGCTGAAGGTGGTGCCTTTGGTTTCGCAGTTGTCGCCCTTGCAGGTGGTGATTACGCCTGAAGTACCGTCGGTAGTGCCTGGAGATACCAGATTAATTGTGGCAACCAAACTTTCAGAGGATTGGTTGGCAATCGTGGCCTCAGCGGTAACATCCAGGTTCGCTAGAGTCTCAACAGAAATGCTCTGAGAGCTGGTATCTAGACCATCTTCTTTTACGGAGGTGTTGTTGTACTCGACAACCAGTTCCTCTCCGCTGCCAGAGACAATAACTCCAACCGATACCGGATCGGCGGCCTGCAACTGAGTCAAGGTGAACGGCAAATTAAGATTGAGATCCTCAATTTCAGCAGAGATATCAGACGAAGAACGTCCCGCAGCCGGTGTGGATTCATCTATAGTCAGATACAGATCAGCGATCGAAATCGCGGCGCCGGCCTCAGGTGGTGCGAACTCCATCGCAACATAGCTGTTTTGAAGTGTTCCCGTTACATTCAGCTGAAGACCTCTGGCAGAAAGGGACGAGCTGGTGTCGCTCTTAGCGCCAGTAGGTGGACGATCGAAATCCGTAACGACGGTCATTTCCACATCGACGTCGCAACCAACGTTTTTATCACTTTCAACGCAGACATTGACGGTCTGGTCGACAACGAACGTCATCGTATTTCCCTGTTTGCTGAAAGCCACACGTACACCCTGGGTCTCAGCGGGAATAGGCTGATCGCCGATATCCGAACTAAGGACTTCTACAATCGCTCCGCCAACCCGTCCCAGAGCGTCCAGCACGTTATTGGTCGCAGAACCCTCAAAGGCTTTGCCGGTCTGGTTGAGGAAGCGCTCCATGGCGTCTGCAGTCGGCGAATCGCCGAAGGCATTAGAGAGAGTGCCCGCCAGGTCATTGCTGTTGAAGTTGATGGCACTGCTCAGGCGGCGGACATCGGCAGCCACAGCCTTGGCTCCGGCGATATCGCCATTGGGAGTACCGGCGCCAGAGCTGGATGAGCTGCTGCTGGAAGAGCTTGAGCCTGCGCCACTGGAGCTGCTGGATGAACTTGCCATGCCGCTGCTAGAGCTGGATGAGCTGCTGGACGACGATGAGCTGGAGCCACCACTGCCAGTGTCAGCGCGCAAGGACCAGAGATAGGCAGCGGTATTGTCAGCGCAGTCATCAACACAACTGGTCGGATCAAATGGTGCGAATGGCATGGCAGCGGCGATATAGGCGGCCAGACCCGCTTCAGTTTCTTCGAATTCGGTCTTCGTGGGGTAGGTCAACGCGTTGACGTCAAATTTGAAAACACCACCGAAGGCCCCATCCTGCTCACTGCCGTGACAGCTGCTGCAGGCCGCTTCGAATGCGGTCAGGCCGGCTTCCGGATCGCCATTCAAGGGTGGGGGGGTTGCACCGCTGCTGGAGCTACTACTGGAGGACGAGCTGCTGGAGGACGAGCCACCGGGGGAACCTGAAGACGAGCTGGAGCTGCTGGTGGAGCCTGAAGACGAACTGGAGCTGCTGGTGGAGCCTGAAGACGAGCTGGAGCTGCTGGAGCCGCCGTCAATTGGGGTCATACCTGCATTACTACAACCCTGCGCAAGCAGGGCGGAAAGTACGAGCAGGGGCGTGGCAAAGTTTTTCATAGCATCATCCCATTACTGGTAACCAGTGGTAGAACTGGCGGTCGTTAAAATTATAAAGAAGCCGTGATCAAACCGCATCTAGGCCGATGATACGCGGGTTTATAAAGTCAGTTAGCAAACCAGATCTCAGTTAGAGGCATCAGTTTACCGGAATCAAAAAAAAGGGGGGCCAAGCCCCCCAAAAACTTACCTTATTCTCACTGCTCCGGCCTAGAGCGCAACTCGGGTGCCGTCGGCAAAGGTGACAATCAGTAGCTTTTCGCCCTCTTCTATTGTGCTGTCCTCACTGATTGTACCCACCGCGTTGCCAAAATTGTCATAGACAAAGCCGCTCCGGGCGCCGGAGTCATCACTGACCACTTCAATACGGGCACCCTCGGCGCTGACTGCATTCATGCTGATCACATCGCCGTCCTTGCTGAACTGACCGCTTACGGTATAGCTGGTATCGGCATACTCGACTTCCATACCATCAACCTGGATGCCGTCGTCGACCAAAGGGGCGCCTGACAGAGCCAAACCTATAGGGTCGACACCGGCGAGGCTACCATCCACCGCGACGGATCCGCTGAGACCAGGAAGCAAGGCTGCGAGGAAGCCGGTTGGAGCCTCAGCACTCACCCCGTTCGCCTCGTAACTGACCTCCGCCAAGCAATCTACGCAAGCTTGCACAACCGAAATCACACCCGTAGAACTTGCCACCGCCTGATCTGCCTCAGTTTTGACGTTCACAACTGCCACCATGGTCTCGTCGGTGGTATTGCTTGCAGTCGCTGTCAGCGTTGCATCCAAGTTGAGGATTTCATCAACTGCAATATCATGAACGGTAGTCGATGCCTCGCCCTCCGGCACCGTGCTACTCCTATAGGCGACGTTTAATGCCTCTGCGCCACCAGCCAGCTGCAGCTCGATGCTCACCGGATCAGGTGACTGCATCTGCCGCAAGACTACCGGCAGGTTCAGAATGAGGTCGGCCGCCTCCAGTGACACGTACATTGCCTGGCTGGCACCCTCAGGCACCCCTTCATCCATAGTCAGGTACAGATCATTCAGTGCAATAGCATCGCCAGACGACGGAGGCGTGAAGCCCATATAGGCGAATTCATTATCCAGCGACCCGGCAATGTTCACCTGGGTCACTCTTGACGACAGCGATGATCTGGTCCCATCTTTGCCTCCTGTTGGAGGTCGCGAAAACACTGCAACTACAGTCAGATCTACTGTCACATCGCAGCCAGCCTGGACAACCTCACCTTCCCCGTCGCAGACGTTGATGACTTGGTCAATCACAAAGGTCATGGTTTGCGGATTATCGCCTTCTCTGGTGAAGCCAACAGTCACGCCGTTGACCACTGCAGGCACAGGATCACCGCCGATATTGGCGCTTAGCACTTCAACTATCGCACCACCTGAACGCCCCAAAGCTTCAAGTATGTAAGATCCGTGCGGGCCTTGCATCCACTCCGAATCCGCCACTTGATTGACGAATTCCTCGACTGCCTGAGCAGTCTCGCCGCCAAAGGCGCGTGACGCAATCAGGCCGGCACTGTCTTCCCTGGAGGATCTGTCTTCCCTGGAGGATCTCAAGACATCTGACAAACGCTGGATGTCTTCCGCGA
>CAYNST010000010.1:51982-54794 GCA_964399955.1 uncultured Cellvibrionaceae bacterium
GTGCTTGAAGACGAGCTGGAGCTGGACGACGAGCCACTGGAGCTGGAAGAGCTGCTGGATGGCATAGGCATCATGCCGCTGGAAGATGAACTGCTGGAGCTGGACGACGCGCCCGCCGTACCACTGGATGAAGAACTGGAGCTTGATGAAGAGCTGCTTGAGCTAGACGAACTGCTGCTGGAGGCGCCGCCCGTGTCGGTGCGATAGGTCCACAGGAAGGCGGCGATGTCGTCGGCGCACTGGCCCTCACAGGTAGCGGGATTCATGCCGTAATCAGCCGGAGGCATCTGATCGGCTATATATGCAGCCAAACCTTCAACGGTTTCGCTGTAGGTTTCATCGGGGTAAGCCAGGTTGTTCATGTCAAACCCAAACACACCGATTCCAAAAGTACCGTCGTCATTATTGGCATGACATGCATCACAGTTTGCCTCCCCGAAGAGTTCTCCGCCACGGGTTGCGTCGCCAGGAAAGCCGCTACCACCTGAAGAGCTGGAGCTGGAACCTGCCATACCGCCTGAGGACGAGCTGCTTGAGCTGGAAGCCAAACCACTGGAGGAAGACGAGGAGCTGCTGGACGCCATGCCACTGGAGGAAGAGGAAGAACTGCTGGAAGAGCTGGAGCTGCTGACTTCGTCACCGGTGTAAAAGGTGCGCAGGTAGGCTGCTATTTCATCAGCGCATTCCTGATTGCAGGCATCCGGAAACACCTTGGGCATACTGTCGCGAATGTAGTCCCGGAGCGCCGGGATGCTGGTATGCTGCAGGTCATTGACATCAAAACCGACCGATTCATCACCGGTACGGGTACCCGGCCCAAACACGCCGTTGCCCAAATCTTCGTGACAGGACGCACACATAGGCTCTGCGATACGCTCTTCACCAAGCTCTGCGAGGGGCTTTTCCCCCACACCGCCGGAGCTTGATGAACTGGAGCTCCCGGGGGGGGCAGGAACGGGACTGGGACCGTCGTCACTACAGCCCTGCAGCGCCAGGACGCTGAGGGTGACAAATATGAGGGCGAGATTTTTCAAGGTAAGTCTCCTGTGCAACTTGCTTATTAGGTTGTAACCGTTTGCAGGCCTGGTTTTTATATTTTTTTGGCGGGGGCAGCCATCCAGACACCAAACTGACTTCTGCGTGCGATAGCGCGTTTTAACCGCTCGCCTCGTTTACAGATTCAGGGGTATCTTGTAGTAGATGCTGTCACCGTGACGGTCCTGTCACCCTTCTATTCCACTTCCTCCGGCTTTAGGCTTACATATTAAACTCTGGTCATTAGGCAAGCAATGAGACATCCCCGCTCGGGATGTGACGCCGTTTGCAATCATTGCGCAGACATTCCGTATAGTTTAAGCGTCCAACCAAAACCTGGTGTCGCAGGGGTCAAGGCTGCGCACTGTTCACTATTTAATCACCCCGCCTTCCAAGCTGGCTGATTGCGCTGCAGCAAAGCCGGCGTGAAGGCACCAAGGGTATGCCAGTGGGCTTTTGCTGATTAGGTTGAAAGCGGCGATCAAATTTGGCGACAGGCGCCAAGATCTGATCCAGTCCTAAGAAAGCTTTCAGTATTTGGTTATAAAGTATTATATTTGGACTGGGCCGGCTTCCATTTCTTTCTGCCGCACAGCAGCAGAACCACCTGCCGGCACCTAAATGCCTATGAAATGCCCTACGCTTGATAGAGCAAAGCAACTGGAGGGCTGAGGGATAAGAATAATGGTGTCTTCCAAAGGGCTTGCGGCTGCGTTGTCGCACATCAACGACGGCCTGGTGATTGCCGAGTGCAGCCATACCGGCCACTGCGTGACCCTGGCCAATGATGCGCTGGAGCGCATAACCGGCTACAACCTGGCAGACCTGCAGCAGCAGGGCCTGGATCTACTCTGCCGGGCCGACGGCTCCGAGGAGGCTCTGCTGCAGTTGCGCCGGGCACTAAGCAAGCGCGAGGCCTGCCAGGTGAGATTGCGCGGCGAGCGCAAGAACGGTCAGCCCTTTTGGTGCGAGCTGAAGCTGGCCTTTACGCCCTGCCCGCAATCCGCCAGCCATCTGATTCTGGTGTGCCGCGACATCGCCCAGGAAGAACACATGAAAGATGTGCTCGACAAAGTCAGTCTACTGTACCGGGAAATGAGCAAGCGCCTGGAATACTCAACCGAAGTTGACACTCTCACTCAATTGAAAAGCCGCAACCACCTGACAACTCGTGGAGAGTTTGTATTGGGCGCCGCCAAACGGCAGAAGTTGCGGCTGCACACCATTGTCATCGACATTGACAATTTCAAGCAGTTGAATGCCCTTGGCGGCAACGCTTTTGGCGACGAGTGCCTGATTGCTGTGGCCGAGCTGATCAATCAATATTTTTGCCGCGCCACGGATATATCCATTCGCATGTGCGACGACGAATTTGTTGTGCTTTGCCTGGATGATGAAGACTGCCGGGTGCTGGAGAGGGCCCAGCACTTCCGCAGGCAACTGCAGTCTTTGGCTTTGAGAGACACCAAATGCCGTCAACACCAGGTACGGGTACGGGTTGGAATCTATTCCACCACGCCAGACAAATACACAACCGTTGAAGAGTTGGTGGAGAAAGCGTCCCAGCTGGTTAGCCAGCCACTGGGTGACCACAATGACCATGTTGCTCACAGCAAGGGCAATGATGCCCGCACCATAAAACCGTGATAAGCGCACAGCGTTGCTACTGTGGCGGCATCAAACGTGTTTCCAGTTGCGGCAGCCCCTGCCTCAGCGGCCACAAACCTAGGGTCTGTTGACGTTTCCTCATCACCACTGCTGGAGGCCATTTTTTCGT
>CAYNST010000011.1:0-53334 GCA_964399955.1 uncultured Cellvibrionaceae bacterium
GATGAGGAAACGTCAACAGACCCTTGGCTTTTGCTTTTTCCGTCCGCCGCCGGAGCCAATCTATTGACTGCCTCCGGCGGTTGGTCGCCTAAGCAACTGATTTTTCAGTACTAATTTTATGGCATCCGCTTTGCACTGTGCTGGGCATAGCCCAATCAGCGACGATTTACTGTCGGGAGCCGCATAATGACCGAAGCTTTGCAGCCTGCACCAGTGCCGCACCAACAGCCCGCCACCCTGCCGGGTCCACCGCCCGCCGAACTGGCTATGCGTACTTTGGCCAATGCTTACCGCATGCTGGAGGCCAAGGTTGCCACGCTGACCCGCGATCTGGACGAAATGGCCGCCAGAAAAGAAGCCGAACTGGAGCAGAAAAACCAGTTGGCCAAGCGGCTGCAGACCCTGCTGGAGTTTTTGCCCGGCGGCGTCATCGTGTTGGACGAAAAAGGCCTGGTCGTGCAGTCCAACCCCGCCGCCAGAACCATGTTGGAGCACACCCTGGAGGGGCACCGCTGGCGCGATTTGATCAGCTCCTGTTTTGCTCCGCGTAGCGATGATGGGTTGGAAATTTCCACCGTCAGTGGCCATAGAATCAGCCTGGCCACCGCTTCTCTGCAGGAAGAGGGGCAGATCATCCTGCTGACCGACCAGACCGAAACCCGCCATCTGCAGCAGCAGGTTGGCCAATTTCAAAAGCTTTCCGCTCTGGGCAAGATGGTCTCCGCGCTGGCTCACCAGATCCGCACGCCGCTCAGCGCGGCCATACTCTACGCCAACCATCTGCACAAGGACGCATTGGAACCCGCACAGCGCGGGGAGTTTGCCGCCAAACTGTTGGGACGACTCAAGCATATGGAGCATCAGGTGCGCGACATGCTGCTGTTTGTGCGCAATGAGTTGCCTCTAAACGATGTGATCAGCGTGAACAATCTGGAAGAAGGCCTGCGCGCGGCGATGGAGGTGCCCTTAGCCAATAACAATGCAAACTGCGACTGGCGAGTCGCCAAGCCCGACTTGCGCATCCGCTGCAACCGGGAAGCCCTCATCAGCGCCATCTTGAACCTGGCCAACAACGCATTGGAGGCCAGCGCTGCGGGGCGCGTGCGCATGAAGCTGTCCTTGGTGCCCTGTCGCTTGAACAGCAAACCTCTGCTGGCCGTCGCCCTGTTGGATTACGGCAAGGGTATGTCTGCAGAAAAACTCAAGCGAACGCAGGAAATGTTCTACACCAATAAGCCGCAGGGTACCGGTTTGGGGCTGGCGGTTGTGCGATCCGTTGCGCGCGCCCACGGCGGCCACTTTGAACTGCGTTCCAGCCCCGGTCGCGGAACCTGTGCGCTGCTGTTCCTTCCTATTGAACAATTTTGACCCGGAGACCACCCATGCTGGTTCAAGCCGCAGCCAATACTGTCACATCCGAGCAGTCCGTCAGGGTCCTGGTGGTGGAAGACGACCCCAACCTGCGCGAAGCCTTGGTAGATACGCTGCGCCTGGCGGGCTTCAAAGTGCTGGCCGCAGAGGGGGCCGAACAAGCACTGGAAATGCTGCGCCAAGACTCGGACGTTGCCATGGTGGTATCGGACGTAAACATGGGGGCCATGAGCGGCCACCAGTTGTTGGCGCGCCTGCGCACAACCCACCCGCATATACCTGTGCTGCTGATCACCGCCTATGCCAGTATCAGTGACTCTGTGGAGGCCATTCGCCAGGGGGCGGTCGATTACCTGGTTAAACCCTTTGAGCCGGACCAACTGATCTCGGCAATACTGCGCTTTGCCGGCGAACGCGTGGCGCAATCGGAAGAACTCATAGCCGCAGATGATAGCAGCATCCAGTTGTTGCAGTTGGCCCGCCGTGTGGCGCAGTCCGATTCAACAGCGCTTCTGCTGGGCGAATCAGGCACGGGCAAAGAGGTCCTGGCCCGCTATATTCACAAAACCTCTGACCGTGCGGACGGGCCGTTTGTTGCCATCAACTGCGCGGCTATTCCCGAGAACATGCTGGAGGCCATGTTGTTTGGCCACGAGAAAGGGGCCTACACCGGCGCGCATACCGGCGCGCCGGGCAAATTCGAGCAGGCCAATGGCGGCACCCTGTTGCTGGATGAAATCTCAGAGATGGACCTGGGCCTGCAGGCCAAACTGTTGCGGGTGTTGCAGGAGCGAGAAGTGGAACGATTGGGTGGCCGCAGGAGCATCCCCCTTAATGTGCGGGTCATTGCCACTTCCAACCGAGACATGCGCCGGGAAGTGGGGCTGGGCAGATTCCGCGAGGATCTCTATTTTCGTCTCAGCGTCCTGCCCTTGCATTGGGCGCCCCTGCGGGATCGCAAAGGTGACATCCTCCCCCTCGCGCTGCAGTTGCTGGCTCGTCACGCCGCCAAGCAGCGCCGTATTGGTGTGCGCCTGAGCGATGAAGCCAGGCGGGCGCTGGTGGATTACCCCTGGCCGGGCAATGTACGGGAACTGGATAACGTGATGCAGCGCGCACTTATTCTGCAGCCGGGCGGCATTATTCAGGCCCAGGATCTGGGGCTTCATGCAATGAATCCATTCAGCACTAAACCTTCTCTGTTGGATGACCCGGCTGAACCTCTGGGTTTTGCGGCAGAAGTGTCAACCCCGGTGGCCGTTGCAGAGGAGGGAGACAACAATGACCTGCTGGGAACGGATCTGCGGCAGAGAGAATTTGAAGTCATTGCGCAAACCCTGCGACAGGAGCGCGGCAGCAAGAAAAACACCGCGCAGCGCCTGGGCATCAGTCCTCGTACCTTGCGCTACAAGTTGGCCCGCCTGCGTGAGCAGGGCTATGATCTTGAGCAGCGTGTGCACCCTTAACCCGGTCGCCCGCGCCGCCACCCTTCAGCCGTTCACCCACTTCCGGTCACTGCGTCATCCGGCGGTAATAGTTTGAGTTGAAAATAAATTGCTCAGCGCATTACCCGGACAGCGGTAGTTAGAAGAATGCCGCTTGTAACTTAATGGACGGATGCCTGCAAGAGTAATAGAAAACAGTTCTTAAAAACCCCGTAACCGCTGCAAAAACCCCTTTTTATTTTTTCAAACCGGCGGCATACTCGCCCGTAAAATACAGTGGGTGGCGGCAATTCTGCTACTCTTTAAAGTGCAGTTCCAAGTTCATATTGTCGAGTTTATTTCATTGCTATTGGAGTAATAGATATGGGCGTAGAGGTTCTTGATACAACCCTTGAAGCAAGCGACCTGACAGTTGAAGAGCTTTTTGACGATGGCGGCGCCAAGGCGGGCAAACTGAATGTTGATGCGCGCCGTCGCCTGGAAGATAAACTCGAAGATTTGCGCCTGCAGCGAGAGTTGCGCGAATACGATTTTGACGCCTAGTTTGCTCTAGCGCCTCGACTGATCCCAGCTTGCTGCGTCCGACGATTCGGCCGCAGCATTCTCTAATGCAGTACGGTCGCCGTGCGCCGCCTGTTCAGCTAGTTGCGGCTCCGGTGTCACTGCCGGTTAATCCGCAAAGACTGTGCGGCCCCATCCGATCCTGCCAACACCTCCGTTTTTCATCCCGCCCGCATTTGCCAGTGCTGCACTCTTGCTTGGCCCGTTTTGTGCTCTTCCCATGGTGAAGCGGTGAATTCTGCCGCGTTCGACAAGTTTTTGGCGGTTGTACCTCAGGGGCCAGCCGCTTCAAGTCTAAGGGTGAAGGCCATGACCGACCGAGTGGATATCAACCGTCTTCTCAATGAAATGCGCTCTCTCAAGGCTCAGAGTCAGGCCTTTGGTGGCGTTCGCCCGGTTGGCCGCGAACTGGAGGGCGTGGCAGCCCCGGGTAAGGCCAACGGCCCCGCCTTTGGCGACCTGTTCAGCCAGGCCATCAACAAAGTCAATGAAGTGCAGAAGTCTTCCAGCAATCTGGCGCAAGCCTACATGCAGGGGCAACCGGGCATAGATGTCACCGATGTGATGATAGCGTCGCAAAAATCATCAGTAGCTTTCCAGGCGACCACACAGGTACGCAACAAGCTGGTGGAAGCCTACAAAGACATCATGAACATGCCTCTTTAGCGCCGGTCGTTTTTTTGACGCGGTCAAGCTGTATTCGCAATCACTGACGGTATCTCATGGCAAGCAGCGAATTAACCGATAACCCTGACACGGGCAAAGCCCGTAGCGGCACGGACTTTATCGAAGGGTTCAGCAATCTGAACCTGGTCCGCCAAGTGGGGCTGATGATTGGTCTGGCAGCCAGTGTCGCCATTGGGTTTTGGGTAGTGCTCTGGTCACAGGAAACGGACTATCGCCCGCTCTATGGCAGCCTGGACCGCCTGGACTCGTCACAGGTCAGTCAAATTCTGGACTTCAACGATATTCGCTACAAGGTGGACACCTCCACCGGCGCATTGCTGGTGGCGGCAGACGACGTTCACAAGGCGCGGCTGAAGCTGGCCGAAGTGGGTATCCCGGGCAACGCCTCGGCAGGCTTCGAGCTGCTGGACAAAGAGCAGCCGCTGGGCACCAGTCAGTTCATGGAAACCACGCGCTATCGCCGCGGTTTGGAGGGCGAGTTGGCGCGAACCATCACCAGCATCCACTCAGTGCGCGCAGCGCGCGTGCACCTGGCCATTCCCAAGGCATCGGTATTTGTGCGCGACGGGCGGGAACCCAGCGCGTCTGTGTTCCTGGAGCTGTTTCCCGGGCGGGTGCTGGAGCCACATCAGAAGAAGGGAATAGCCAACCTGATTGCATCCAGCATCCCCGAGCTGAAAGCCGAAAACGTGACGCTGGTTGATCAGCGCGGTGCACTGATTTCCGCCGGTGACGAAGACGACCGTTTGATGGTGGCCGCCCGTCATCTTGAGTATACGCGCAAGGTTGAGGGCGACATCATAGCCCGGGTCAGACGGCTTCTCGGCTCAGTCGTTGGTGAAGACAATCTGAAAGCCGAAGTCAGTGCAGACATTGACTTCACGGAAATGGAGGAAGCGGCAGAGTCCTTCAATCCGGACCTGCCGGCGCTGCGCAGTGAGTCCACCGTGGACGAGCAACGCTCCGGCAGAGATTTGGCTGCGGGGATTCCCGGCGCACTGAGCAATCAACCCCCCGAAGACGGCCGGGCCCCGGAAGTGGCGGGCGACGAAGGCGCCGGAGCCGCTGCCCGGGGACCCGCCAATAGCCGCAGCCAAGCGGTGCGCAACTACGAGTTGGACCGCACCGTGAGCTTTACTCGCCATCAGAAGGGGCGCCTCAAGCGCTTGTCGGTGGCGGTGGTGGTGGACGATAAACTCACCCGTGATGCCGAGGGCAATACCGTGCGTGTGCCCTGGACAGATCAGGAACTCGAACGGCTGGCTATACTGGTTCGGGACGCTGTGGGTTTTTCCGCCGCGCGCGGTGACAGTGTCAACGTGTTGAATGAGCCCTTCATGGCCAGGCCCGAGACCGTCGATCTACCGGACTTGCCATGGTGGCAAGTGGAAGAGTACCGCTCCTGGCTGAAGCAGGGTGCTGGCCTGCTGTTCATCATTATTCTGGTCTTGGGCCTGCTGCGCCCGGTGATGAAAGGCCTGACCACGGCCGGTGTGCGCGCCAGATCGGACGAAGAAGCACGTGAACTGGCGGCCTTGCAAGCGGCGGGTGCCGGGGGTTACGACTCTCTGTCCGATGAAACCGTGACCCTTACCGGCGGTGATTCTTTGGCGTTGCCCAGCCCCGAGCAGGGTTACGAGCAGCAGTTGAATGCGGTCAAGGGCCTGGTGGCCGAAGATGCGGGCCGAGTGGCCCAGGTAATCAAACGTTGGATAAATGAAGAATGAGCAAAAAAGCTGCTGAGGCCCCGCCCGAGCAACCCCCGGCCAAGCCGACCGTCAAACTGTCGCGCCTGGATCAGGCCGCCATTCTTTTGCTCAGCCTGGGTGAGTCATCGGCCGCACAGGTTTTGAAACACATGGGCCCGAAAGAGGTTCAGCGGCTGGGAACCGCCATGTCGCAATTGAAGAACGTGCAGCAGCATGAAGTGGAGGTGGTGCTGGCGAACTTCCTTGACGAGGTGCGCACGCAGACCGGCCTGGGGCTGGGCTCGGATGCCTATATCCGCAAAATGCTGGTGTCCGCCGTGGGCGAAGACAAGGCCAGCGGGTTGATTGACCGCATCCTGATGGGCGGCAATACCACTGGCCTGGATACCCTCAAGTGGATGGACGCGCGCTCCATCGCCGATGTTATCCGCAACGAACACCCGCAGATTCAGGCGATTGTGCTTGCCTATCTGGACGCCGACCAGTCGGCGGAGGTTTTGAGCTATTTTTCGGAGAAGGTACGCCTGGATGTGATCATGCGGGTGGCTTCTCTGGATACGGTGCAACCCAGCGCGCTGCAAGAGCTCAACAGCATTCTCGAAAAACAATTCTCGGGCACTTCCGGCTCCAAAACCAAGCAGATGGGCGGTTACAAGACAGCGGCAGAAATCATGAACAACTTGGACAGCAGCGTCGAGAGCGACCTGATGGAATCCATCAAGGAGCTGGACGAAGACATGGGGCTGCAGATCTCCGACCTGATGTTTGTCTTCGACAACCTCAAGGATGTGGACGACCGCGGAATACAGTCGCTGTTGAGAGAGATCTCTTCCGACGTGCTGATAACCGCGCTGAAGGGCGCCGACGAAGAACTCAAAGAAAAAATCTTCAAGAACATGTCCAAGCGGGCCGGCGAATTGCTGCGCGACGATCTGGAAGCCCGCGGGCCGGTGCGTATCTCAGAGGTTGAGGCGGCCCAAAAGGAGATTCTTACCATTGCCCGTCGCATGGCGGATGCAGGTGAGATTATGTTGGGCAGCAGCGGCGAGGCGATGGTGTAGCCACTATGAGCGATACTAAAAACCTGGCCAACCGCATCCCCTTTGAATCCATAGAAACGCTGCACAACTGGTCACTGCCAAGTCTCGGCGACGATATTCAACCTGTCCCTTCTGCGCAGCGGCAGGCCCGCCGGCAGCAGGAGCTGGATGACTGCGGCGTGATGGAGGACGTCAGCGAAACCGTCACCGTCAGACCCCTCACCGCAGAGCAACTGCAGGAGATTACCGAAGCCGCCGAGCGCGAAGGTCGTGAACACGGTTATCAGGAGGGCCTGCAACAAGGTTTGCAGGCGGGCGAAAAACAGGGCTTGAAAATAGGCGAACAGAAGGCTTACACCGAGTTTCAACAGCAGTGGCTGGACGAGAGCCAGCGTCTGCAGCGCATCACCGAGCAGCTGATGGTGCCGCTTGCGAGTCAAGAGGCCGCACTGGAAAACCTGCTGGTGGAGATGGCACTCAAATTTGCCGAACATTTGCTGCAAAAAGCGCTGGATGCCGACCCCCAGGCACTTTACGGGTTGGTCGCCCGCGCTGTCAGCGGCCTGCCCGCCGGCAACAAGAACCTGCGAATCTACTTGAACCCCGATGACCTGGCTCTGCTGCAGCGCGCCAGTAACCCACTTCCGGAGGCTTGGCGCCTGGCGGCCGACGGCAATTTGTCCCGCGGCGGCTGTCGGGTGGAAACCCAGAACAGTCTGGTGGATTATTCGGTGGAGAAGCGCTTGAGCGAACTGTTCGAACAGATCAACGCAGTGGGTGAGCCGGCCGAAGAATCATTTGTGCCGCCGGCGGACCATCGGCCTCAGGCGGGCCCGGTGCCAGCCGATCTCAGCGGGCTGGGGGAGAGCGAGCCAGACCAACAGCATTTGCACGACAGCGGAGGTCCGCAAACATGACTGCGGCAGTTGATGTCACCCGCTCCTTGCAACAGCGCCTGGCAAAATATCGGCGCTACGACTTGCTCGACGCGCCGCCGGTGGCAAGCGGTCGGCTGACGCGCATGGTAGGGCTCACTCTGGAGGCGGTAGGGCTGCAGGCCTCTGTAGGTCAAGGCTGTCGGGTGATGACTGCCAGCGGCGTGGCAATTGAAACCGAAGTGGTTGGCTTTTCCGGTGACAAGACCTTTCTCATGCCCATCCAGCGGGTTAACGGACTGCAGCCGGGTGCGGTGGTTGTTCCCACACAAACCGGAAAGGCCTTGCCCATGGGGCTGGAATGCCTGGGCCGCATTGTCAACGGTCTGGGCGTGCCCCTGGACGGTCGCGGACCGCTGGTGGCCAGTGGGCGTTTGCCACTGGCACAGCGCGTCATCAACCCATTGCACCGCCAACCCATCCACGAGCCGCTGGATGTAGGCATTCGCGCTATCAATTCACTGTTGACGGTGGGCAAGGGGCAGCGCATTGGCCTGTTCGCCGGCAGTGGTGTTGGTAAGAGCGTGCTGTTGGGCATGATGACCAAATACACGGTGGCGGATGTGGTGGTGGTGGGTTTGATTGGCGAACGCGGCCGTGAGGTTAAAGAATTCATTGATCAAATTCTGGGTGTAGAGGGCCTCAAACGCGCGGTGGTGGTGGCCGCTCCGGCGGACGATGCGCCGCTGATGCGTCTGAAGGCTGCCGAGTTGGCCACACGCATTGCCGAATACTTCCGCGATCAGGGCCTTAATGTTCTCCTGTTGATGGATTCCCTCACGCGCTTCGGCCAGGCGCAACGCGAAATTGCTCTGGCGATAGGCGAGCCGCCAGCCACCAAGGGCTATCCACCCTCGGTGTTTGCACGAATACCCGAACTGGTGGAGCGAGCCGGCAACGGCGCCGAGGGCGGCGGTTCCATCACCGCCTTCTATACCGTACTCACCGAAGGCGACGACCTGCAGGATCCTATTGCCGATTCCGCCCGCGGCATACTTGACGGTCATATTGTCCTGTCGCGTCAGCTTGCGGAGGAGGGGGTGTATCCCGCCATTGATATCGAAGCGTCCGTCAGCCGGGTGATGCCCAATATTGTCGATCAGGCCTGGCTAAAGCTGGCCATGGAATTCAAGCAACTGCTGTCGCGCTACCGTCACAACAAGGACCTGATCACTATTGGCGCCTATCAAAAGGGCACGGATCCGGCCATTGACCGGGCGGTGGAGCGGCATCCGCATCTGATGCAGTTTGTCATGCAGAGCATCCAGCATAAAGCGCCGCTGGCCGAGTGCCAGCTGGGTTTACGCAACCTGTTGAGCATCAATAAAGCCGAGTTTGCTAAAGACCCCCGAACGCCAGTGGCGAGGTAAAGATTCATGGCGGGACGCGCACTACGTTTCAAGCTTGTATTGCAGCAAAGTCAAGAAGTGCTCAACCGAGCGGCTGAAGCCTACGAGTCCGCCCAGCGCTTTGTACAGGCAGAACAACAAAAGCTGGAGGAGCTTAGGGAATACCACGCCGATTACCAGACCAGTTTTGCCACTTGTCGCGTTACGCGCGCTACAGATGTCGCCCGCCAGCGCGCCTTTCTGCAGAAATTGGCTGACGCCATCGCCCAGCAAACGGCTACGCTTGCGCAGATGGTGAAAGCGCTGGAGCAAAAAAAGTCTGTTTGGCGACAGGCGCATTTGAAGCATAAGGCTTTGTCTGAGTTTGTTGAAAGAGCACTGCGCGAAGACAGGCGTGATCTGGAGCGCAAGGAGGAAAAGCTCCTGGATGAATGGACCGCCGCCCAGAGCCGGAAAATAGCACCGTCATGATTTTGAATGGTTTGCGATCCGGTGATGCAATTGGTCTATGCTTAACGCAGGATCTATGTGTAGTGGTTTGCGGGGTGCGAAAACCCGGCATGACCGGGTGGAGAGATCAGCATGAGCCGCAACCCTGCCCGGTTCATCCCTACAATATTTGAGCTTGCCGGAACGGGCAGGCCGCTTAGTCGAAAGACGAACAAAAAAACTGGAGACCATGTCTATGGCGGTCAGCTCTACCCTGTCTGCGGACGGAAAACTGTTGATTATCGAGGCTGAGGGGCGGTTTGACGCCAGCTCACTCGACGACTTTCGAAAGTGTTACGAAAATGTCACCGAGGATCCTCCGCAGGCTTACGTGGTGGACCTGAAAAATGCCGTATATCTGGACAGCTCGGCCCTGGGGATGCTGCTTGTGTTAAGAGATTTTGCCGGCGGCGAGGGCGCAAACATAGCTATCCGGAACTGCTCGCCCGAGGTAAAAAAAATCTTTGCCATTTCAAGTTTTGATCAGCTGTTTACCATCCGCTAGCGCCGGCAACCCAGGGCTGCGGGCGGCAGTGAGTGACCGGCTCCTTGGGCCTTGACGCACAGGTAGGATCATTGGCAAGGGGCAGTCGCAATGCCAGCCGGGATTGCACTTGCGGATGGCCGCATCGCGTCAGTGTGATGCCAAAAAAATAATCCACCCCGCCGGGCATGTTGCCGGTAATGTCCGCTGCGCCTGTTGATGCGCTGCGGAGCATCAACAGGGAGTTGCCGCACTATGGCTGCTGACACAGCAAGTAAATTGAACATATTGGTAGCAGAGGATTCCGCAGCCGATCGACTGATTCTGCAGACATTACTTGAACGCTCGGGTCATAGGGTACTGCTGGCCGAGGACGGTCAACAGGCCATAGATGCGTTTGTCGAACATCGTCCAGACCTGGTGTTTCTGGACGTTATGATGCCCAACGTCGACGGTGTGAAGGCTGCAAGAGAGATTAAGCTGCTGGCCGGTGATGAGATGGTGCCGGTGATCTTCTTGACCTCCTTAGCCGATGCCGAGTGGTTGGCGGTCTGCCTGGACGCAGGCGGTGACGATTTTCTCTCCAAGCCCTACAACCAGATTGTGCTCAATTCCAAGATTCGCGCGTTTTCACGCATGCGCCAGATGCACAGCACCTTGGCTCTCAACAATAAGCATCTGCTTCAAGAGCAAAACATTGCCAAACAGGTGTTTGACAAAATAGCCCATGCGGGTTCTCTCAATCTGAAAAATATCCGTTATTACATGTCTGCGCTTGCCGTTTTCAACGGTGACGTGTTACTGGCAGAGGTAAGTCCGCGCGGGAACCTGTTTGTGGTTCTTGGCGATTTTACCGGTCACGGCCTGCCGGCGGCAATTGGCTCCATGCCGCTGGCTTCTACCTTCTACGGCATGGTCAACAAAGGGTTCAACATGCCGGATATACTGCGGGAGATCAATCAGAAGCTGCATCAAACTTTGCCGGTAGGCCTGTTTTGCTGTGCGTCTTTTGTCGACATAGATTTGCGCAAAAACCGCCTGCGGGTATGGAACGGCGGTCTGCCGGACAACATCCTTTACCGCAAGGGCAGCCGCAGCTACGAGCGCATTTCATCTCGCCACCTGCCTTTGGGCATATTGCCCAATCGGGACTTCAAAACCGACGCACAAAGCTTTGAGCTGAAGTCAGGCGACCGGCTACTGGTGTGGTCCGACGGTATTCAGGAGGCCAGCAACAGCGCAGGAGAAATGTTTGGCGAAGAGGGTCTGTGCAGTGTTCTGGACGCCGGCCTGGAGGGCGATACGATCTACGACTCTATCTTGTCCCGGGTCCACACGCATCTCGGCAGTACAGAGAAAGACGATGATATCTCGCTGGTGGATATCCTGCTGCCGTCGACCGCAGAAGCAGAGCAGATTATCAGCAAGTGTACGCAGAGCCACGGGTATCTCGAAAACTGGGAAATGTCCTTCAAACTGGATGAATCGTCTCTTAAAGCATTCAACCCGTTATCCATGTTAATCAATGTGTTGTCTGAAGTGCCGGGCCTCAGGCAAAGTAGCAGTGTTCTTTACACGGTATTGTCTGAGCTCTACAACAATGCCCTTGAGCACGGGGTGCTAAAACTATCCTCCGAAATGAAAAGTTCCGGGGCCGGATTTGCCGAGTACTACAGACTGCGCAAAGAAAAACTGGCAGAACTCACTGACGCATTTTTGCTGTTTGAATTTCAGCACCAGTTGATGGAGGAGGGCGGTTTACTCATTATCACGGTCACCGACAGTGGCGATGGTTTTCAGCCCCGGGATCCGATGGCCAGCTTGCCCGAAGAAAAAATAACGCAATATTTTGGCCGAGGTTTGTCTCTGGTGGCATCAATCGCAGAGCGGGTAGAAGTCCTTCCGCCGGGCAATCGGGTCCGGGTGAGTTTCCGGTGGTCATTTGAAGATTGAGAACGGACTGATGACAGGGCTACAGACGCTGGATACGGGTATGCTGAGTCAGCTACAGGAACTTCTGGGAGGGCGCTTTGCCGAGCTGATTGACAGGTTCATCGGCGATGGTCAGCGGCGGCTTGCGCTGCTCAAAGCAGCCCTGCCGGGACCGGATTTTGACACAATCCATGCGGAGGCCCACGGGCTGAAGGGCAGCAGCCGCAATATGGGCGCAAACGGTTTGGGCGATCTATGCGCTGACCTGGAAGAGCAGGGCCGGTGCGGCAACGGCGACAATTTGGCGACCATTCTTGCCGCTATTGAACAGGAATTTGCCGCTGTGTGCCTCGCTTTGCGAGGCTTCTCGGCCACAAACTGACGTTTTCAGGCCGCTGGCATAACCTTTGCTGCGTCCGCTGAATCACCCGACAATTGGACTGCAGCATGGCCGATCCGACTTCACGCATGACACAACTCAGTTCTGCTCCTACGGCGGCAGAACGCACAGCCAAAAAAGCCAGAGGCCATGAGTCCGCCAGCGTCAGCACCGGTGGGGCGTCGTTCAGCAAGTCTTTGCAGGCTGCAGAGCAAGTCCGACCCGCAAAAGCCAGGGCAGTTGATCGGCAGCCAGAATTCAACCAAACCAAGAGCCCAATGCCGGCTGAAGCGAAAGCCACTCCCTCGGTCGTCGACGCCTCCACACCTGGAGCAGGGGAAGAGTCTGAGCCTGCGGAGGCGGTGGATCCCGCAGTGCTGCCCCTGCCTGTCCCGGCAACAAACCCGGCACCGGTTACTGGAACGCACGCGGATTGGCGCCTGGATGTCAGCACCCAGCCCGGTGACACTGGAGCCAACGAATTGGACGACTCGGCCAACCCGAACCTGCTCACGGTTACGGCGCCCATTGCGGATGCCGTCACGGCGGGGTTTGTTGCGGGAGCCGACAAGCCGGGACTGATGCAGAGTTCTGCGGCCAATGCTGTTGTGCCCGCAGGAGATATGACGTTGACCGCCAGCGCCCTGCCCACAAAGGGCGCCGAAACTCCGGCGTCAGGTGAGCTGCTGGCTTGGCGCAGTCAGTATATTGACGCCGCCCAATCACCCGACAAGGCCCTGAGCCTTGAGGCTTCGCCGGAAAACCTGCTGGAGACCGACGCCGATGCGGATGCCGATGTTCTGAAGCTACTAGCCGGTGGTGAATTGGCCAGTGCCCGGCTGCCCGGCGGCAGCCTCCACGCCGGGGCCTTGAATGGCAAGGTCGGCGTGGCGGTGAATGTGCCCTTTGGCACAGATCAATGGCAGCAGGCCATCGGCGAGCGTGCGGTGCTGCTGGTTCGGCAGAATATTCAGTCGGCAGAGCTGCAACTGGACCCGCCCGAACTGGGGCCTCTGCAGGTACGCATCCAGATCAACCAGGATCACGCGGTGGTAAACTTCAGCAGCGCCAATGCCCAGGTGAGAGAGGCGCTGGATCAGACCCTGGCGCGGCTCAAGGAGATGTTGCAGGAGCAGGGGTTCACTCAGGTGGAAACCGGCGTTTCCGACCAGTCTCAGCAGCAATCCCGCCAGCACAATGCCAGGGCCGGCACGGACCCACAGGGTGTTTCTCACGAGCAGGAGGCCACTTCTGAGCACTCAATCTCTTCCGGGATAGACTACTTCGCATGACGGCGGCGCTTGCCAAGCGGCGGGACACCCCAAGCTGAGGCCGCAGCGGCATCCCGCTTATTTCCCCTGGATTCCCTTCCTTGTCGGCCTGGTCCGGCAATTTCCCGGCGCCTGGCGTCACCAAGCGGCGCTGGGTTCACTTCAATTGCAGCGACTGCGGGCACTGCGGTTTTCTGGCACCGCTCTTGCTCATCCTGTTTTTATCATTAAACAGGTCAGGTTTTTGACATGGCGCAAGACGACAGCATCAGCTCGCAGCAGGCCGAGGCCGGCATACCCTTCTGGCGCAGACAAAAATGGATCCTGTTTGGCGGAATTGGACTCCTGCTGATGCTCCTATCGGCGGGCGGCACCTTTCTGGCGGTCAAACATTTTACGCACGAAGACGGCGAAGCAGGTACGCAAGAGCTGGACCCATCCGCTGCTGTGAAGAAGCCCCCTGCCATTTATTACCCCCTGAAGCCGCCGGTGGTGGTTGATTTTTCCGTGCGCGGCCGGCAGCGCTTTCTGCAGGCGGAGCTGACGTTGCTCACGCGTGAAGAGGACGTCATAAAGGCCATTGAGCTGCATCAGCCCATGCTGCGCAACGCCTTGGTTCTGTTGATTGGCGGGCAGACTTACGACGAGTTACAGACAGCGGAGGGCAAGGAGCTGTTGCGACAAGCGTGCCTGCAAACGCTGCAAAAATTGTTGACTGAAGAAATCGGCAAGCCCGGCATTGAACAGGTTCTGTTCACCAACTTTGTAATGCAATAACCAGCTGAGGTGTCTGTGCAAGATTTGCTTTCTCAAGACGAAATTGACGCGCTGCTGCACGGGGTCGACGAAGGCGAGATCGATACTGACGGCGATGCCGACCCTGAAGCGGTGCAGTCGTATGACCTGACCAGTCAGGATCGGATTGTCCGCGGGCGCATGCCCACGCTGGAAATGATCAACGAACGTTTTGCCCGTTACACCCGTGTCAGTATGTTCAACCTGCTGAGAAGAAGCGCGGACATATCGGTCGGCGGTATCCAGATTCAGAAATTTGGCGAATATGTACACACGCTCTACGTGCCTACCAGTCTCAATATGGTCAAGTTTCGTCCCCTGCGGGGCACGGCCTTGATCATCCTGGACGCCAAGCTGGTGTTCAAGCTGGTAGATAACTTTTTTGGCGGTGATGGCCGCCATGCAAAAATTGAAGGAAGGGATTTCACACCCACCGAGCTGCGCGTGGTGCAGATGGTACTGGACCAGGCCTTTGTGGACCTGCACGAAGCCTGGAAGGCGGTAAAAAAGATTGATTTCGAGTACATCAACTCGGAGGTCAATCCATCCATGGCCAATATCGTCAGCCCCAGCGAAGTGGTGGTGGTCAGCACCTTTCATGTGGAGCTTGACGGTGGCGGCGGCGAGCTGCACATCACCATGCCGTATTCCATGATCGAGCCGATCCGCGAAGTTCTGGACTCGGGCCTGCAGTCGGACATGGACGAGCGCGATGACCGTTGGGTGCGCTCCCTGCGTGAAGATGTTATGTCGGCAGAAGTAGACCTGGAGTGCGATATCGTGCGCCGCGAGATTACGCTGCGCGACATCGTGGATCTGCGGGCAGGGGATGTAATCCCCATCAACATGCCGGCTTCAAGTTTGATGACCGCCAATGGTGTGCCCATGTTCCGGGTAGTACTTGGGCGCTCGAAAGAAAACCTCGCTTTGAAAATTGTTGAAATTGTCGACCGCAAGGCGAGCCAGGTATCACAAACCGAAGGAGACACTCGATGAGTGACGACAATAACCAAGACGGTATGGCCGACGAGTGGGCCGCCGCCTTGCAGCAGCAGAATCAAGCGGATCAACACGAACAGGCAACCACACTCGGGGCCAAAAAAGCCTCTGCAGAGCAGGTGTCGTTGGACGAGTTCGAGGACAGCAAACCGCGAACAATGCAGCAGGATCTGGATGTGATTCTGGATATTCCGGTCACCATTTCCATGGAGGTGGGGCGCACATCCATCACCATTCGCAATTTGTTGCAGCTCAACCAGGGCTCGGTGATTGAGCTGGACCGCCTGGCCGGAGAACCGCTGGATGTGCTGGTCAACGGCACCCTGATTGCGCACGGTGAAGTGGTGGTGGTGAACGAAAAATTTGGCATTCGCATGACCGACGTGATCAGCCCGTCGGAACGCATAAAAAAACTACGGTAAGGGTTTGCTCATGAAGCGCTTCAGCATGCTGGGTCTGGCAGTTTGCAGTAACCACTGTCTGGCCGCCGGGACTACTACGGGCGGCGTCGGTCTGGCGGCCGGTCAGACTCTGATGGGTCTGGTGTTGGTCATCGGCTTGATTTTTGGGCTTGCCTGGCTGGCCAAGCGGCTCAATGTTGGGGGCATGCAGGGGCAGAAGCATATGCAGACACTGGCCATTCTGCCATTGGGTGCGCGCGAAAAAGCCGTGCTGGTGGATATTGCCGGCCAGCAAATGTTGCTGGGTGTTTCGCCGGGGCGGGTAACCGCCCTGCACGTGTTTGACGAACCGGTGGTACAGGTAATAACGGCCGGTTCAGGCCAGGCCGAAGCAGGTTTGAACCGGCAAGGCGATTTTGCCAAAAAACTGGGTGAACTGCTGCGGCAAGGTGTGAAAGGCTGATGAGCACCAACCGACGTTTTCCGGGCTTGGTTCCGCTGCTGATCAAGTGGCTGTTGATACTGTCTTTGCTGCTGATGGCCACGAGCGTTTGGGCTCAAAGCGGGGAGGCGGACGACCCCGCCTTGTTGACACCCAGTGCGGCATCGGGCGGCAAAGCGTTTCAGCCCATACCGGCACTGCCCGCGGTGACCGTGGCCACACAGGAAGACGGTTCGCAGGAATACACCGTTACCCTGCAGATTTTGATGCTGATGACAGCGCTGACTTTTTTGCCAGCGCTGGTGCTGATGATGACCTCATTCACCCGCATCATTATTGTGTTTTCCATTCTGCGCCAGGCCCTGGGATTGCAGCAGTCGCCGTCCAACCAGATCCTGATTGGCCTGACCATGTTCTTGACCTTTTTCATTATGTCGCCGGTACTCAATGAGGTTAACGACACTGCCTTGCAGCCCTATATCAATGAGCAGCTGAGTGCCAATGACGCTTTGGAAAAAGCCAAGGCGCCTTTTCATCGTTTCATGATGAATCAGACTCGAGAAAATGATCTGGCGTTGTTTTTCCGTATTTCCGGCACCGAGCAGGTCAACGGGCCGGACGATGTGCCATTCAATATCCTTATGCCGGCGTTTTTGACCTCGGAGCTGAAAACCGCTTTTCAGATTGGTTTTATTATATTCATACCCTTCCTGGTTATTGACCTGGTTGTCGCCAGTGTGCTGATGGCCATGGGTATGATGATGTTGTCGCCGTTGATTATCTCCCTGCCGTTCAAAATCATGCTGTTTGTGATGGTGGATGGTTGGGGTTTGATTGTCGGCACCCTGGCGGCAAGCTTTGGTATTTAACGCCATGACCTTGTGCGCCGCTCAAACCAGGATTTGTCAGCAACGTTCTGCGGGATTTTTGTCATGACTCAGGAAGTAGTGCTCGACCTTTACGGCCAGGCTTTTTTTCTGACGGTGGTCATGATCATGGTGATCGTCGGCCCCAGTCTGTTGGTGGGTCTGATCGTCAGCACCTTCCAGGCCGCCACCCAGATCAACGAACAGACGCTCAGCTTCCTGCCGCGTCTGGTCGTCACCATTGCCACCATCGTCACCACCGGGCCGTGGCTGCTCAGACAGTTGACGGACCTGTTTGAGCGGTTGATGGCCGACGTTCCCACCTTGATCGGTTAAACCTGTGCAACCGCTGCTGTTGGCAGATGCCCAGCTGAGCCTTTGGCTGCATCAGTACCTCCTGCCATTCATTCGCATAGGCGCCATGTTTATGGCCATGCCGGTGCTGGGCGCACGAGTGGTGCCGGCCCGGGTGCGGATTGGGCTTGCCATGATGATAACCCTGATTGTGGTCCCGCTGCTGCCCGACCTGCAGGTGCCGGAGCTGTTGTCGGTGCAGACCGGGCTTTTTGTGTTCCAGGAGTTGATGCTGGGCGTTGCTTTTGGGTTTGTATTTCAAATTTTTTTTCAGGTGTTTGTACTTGCCGGACAGTATCTGGCCATGAAGATGGGACTGGGTTTCGCTTCCATGAACGACCCGGTCAACGGCGTGCAGACCACCGTGCTGTCGCAGTTCTATATGGTGATGGTCACTGTTTTGTTTGTCTCCAGTGGCGGTCATCTGGTGATGATTGAGATGCTGGTTAACAGCTTCCAGTCACTGCCGCCCACGCAGATGGTGTTCAGCGCAGCGAAGGCGCACGACCTTGTGTTGTTGGGAGGCTGGCTGTTTGCCAGCGCCCTGGTCATTGCCTTGCCCGTACTCACGGCGCTGCTGGTTGTCAATATCACTTTTGCAGTAATGAGCCGCGCCGCGCCGCAAATCAATATTTTCAGTTTGGGTTTTCCATTCACCCTCATCTGTGGCATGGCGTTGGTCTGGCTGGGGCTGGACACCTTGATGCTGCATTTTGACGGCATATTTGTCGAAGGTTTTGGCTTTGCCCGCGGGCTTCTGGAGGTCAAATAGATGTCTGAAGAAGACAGTTCGCAGGAAAAGACCGAAGAACCCACCGCCAGGCGGCAGGAGAAGGCGCGCGAAGACGGCCAGGTTCCCCGCTCCAAAGATTTGACTACCGCAGCGGTGATGCTGGCCGGTACGGTCGGACTGGCACTGTTTGGCGGCTGGGTGGCGCATACCCTGATGGAGGTGTTGGTTTTTAACTTCCAGTTGGAGCGGGAGGTTATCTATGACCCGCAGTTAATGATTGCCCAACTGGTGCATTCGTTCGACAAAGCGTTTTTTTCCCTTGCGCCGATTTTTGCCATGCTGCTGCTGGCTGCGGCTCTGTCGCCCATTCTGTTGGGTGGCTGGCTCTTCAGTGGAAAATCCATAGCGCCCAAAATGAACCGCATCAGCCCCATCGCCGGAATCAAGCGCATTTTTTCCGTCAAATCGCTGGTGGAGCTCGTCAAATCCATTGCCAAAATTGTAGTGGTGATTGCGGTGGCGCTGTTCACGCTCAAGTACTTCGAGCAACGCATCTTGATTCTGGGTCAGCAGTCGCTGGAAGGGGCCATCCACAACTCGCTGCAAATAAGCCTGTGGGCCGCCATCTGGATTTCCTCGTCCATTTTGCTGATCGCCGCAATGGACGTTCCCTACCAGGTCTGGGAGAACAACAAAAAACTGAAAATGACCAAACAGGCAGTTAAGGACGAATACAAGGATTCCGAAGGCAAACCGGAAGTGAAGGGGCGTATCCGCCAGCTGCAACGCGAAATGTCCAACCGGCGCATGATGTCTGAAGTACCCAAGGCGGATGTCATCATCACCAACCCCACGCATTTTTCCGTGGCGCTCAGATACGACCCCACCGGGCCGGGCACTCCCGTGGTGGTGGCCAAGGGGGTGGACCAGGTGGCTTTCAAGATTAGAGAGATCGCCAAGCAGCACAAGGTGGAGATTGTGCGGGCGCCGGTGTTGGCGCGGGCCATTTACCATACCACCGGTCTGGACCAGGAAATACCTCAGCAGTTATACCTGGCCGTGGCCCAGGTGCTGGCCTACATTTTTCAGCTGCGCAACTGGCGCAGCGGTATGGGCGAGAGGCCGCCTTATCCGCGAAACCTCAAAGTACCGCCCGATATGCAGTTCCCCCAGTAGATCCACATCACAGACAGTCCCGAATGCTCTCCCCTCCGTCGGAGGGGGGGGTAGATCCGGCACGACCTGACTTTTCTGCCACCTTTTTCCTCGGTTGCAGCCGCAGCGGAACGCTTCTTGCGATAGGGCCTTTAGGCTCCGTATTGCGCCAAGCTTTTGGCAGAAGAGGTTCTATGCCGGTATCACTGTTACAGCATTTGAAATCGGTCCCGGGCAACATGACCCGGGAGTCGAGTTTGCGCAATGCCCGTTCGCTCTGGCATGGCAATCTATCCATTCCGATTTTGCTGCTGATGCTGCTGGGCATGATGATCTTGCCCCTGCCTGCGTTTCTGCTAGACACCTTCTTTTCCTTCAACATCGCTTTGTCCATCCTTGTTTTACTGGTCAGCGTCTACGCCATGCGCCCGCTGGACTTTGCCGTGTTCCCGACGGTATTGCTGGTGGCAACCCTGTTGCGGCTGGCCTTGAACGTCGCCTCTACCCGCATAGTGCTGCTGGAGGGCCATGAGGGAGGGGACGCCGCAGGCAAGGTGATTGAAGCCTTTGGTGCAGTGGTCATTGGCGGCAATTACGCGGTGGGACTGGTGGTGTTCATTATTCTGATCATCATCAATTTCGTGGTGGTCACCAAGGGTGCCGGGCGTATCTCAGAGGTAAGTGCGCGCTTTACCCTGGATGCCATGCCCGGTAAACAGATGGCAATCGACGCCGATCTGAACGCGGGTTTGATCGATCAGGAAGAAGCCAAAACTCGCCGCAGCGAGGTATCTGCAGAAGCCGATTTCTACGGCGCCATGGACGGAGCCAGCAAGTTTGTGCGCGGTGACTCGGTGGCCGGCATCATGATCCTGGTGATCAATATTGTGGGCGGCCTGGGTGTGGGTATGGCGCAGCACCAGCTGGATTTTGGCCAGGCGCTGGAGATATACGTGCTGCTGACCATTGGTGACGGGTTGGTGGCACAGATACCCTCCCTGCTGCTGTCGGTCGCGGCGGCGATCATGGTAACGCGGGTCAACAGCTCCGAGAGCATGAGCAACCAGGTGATTGGGCAGATGTTTGACTCGCCCAAAGCGCTCGGCATTGCGGCCGTTATCCTGTTCATTATGGGCGCTGTGCCGGGCATGCCTCACGTGGCCTTCATTGGCCTGTCGCTGGTCTGCGCCGCGCTCGCCTATTACATTCACTTCAAGAAAAACCTGGCCGAAGTCGTCGAAGAAGACGGCCCGCGTCTACGCCGCATGCCAAACAATGCTGCGGGCGGAGTGAGCGGTCAGGGTGCGCCCACACAGATGCTGGCGCCGGCGCTGGAGCATCATTCCGGCCGCCATTCCGAGCCTACCGAGGTGTCCTGGAGCGATGTGACACCGGTGGATATTCTTGGGCTGGAGGTTGGCTACCGGCTGATCCCACTGGTTGACAAAAATCAGCAGGGCGAGCTCTTGGGCCGCATCAAAGGCGTGCGCAAAAAGCTGTCGCAGGAGGTGGGTTTTCTGGTGCCGCCCGTACACATCCGCGACAACCTGGAGCTGCTGCCCAACGCCTATCGCATCACCTTGATGGGCGTAAGCCTGGGGGAAGGCGAGGTGTTCCCCGACAAATCTCTGGCGATAGACCCGGGCCAGGTGTTTGGACAGCTGCAGGGCATTAAAACCAAGGACCCGGCGTTTGGACTGGACGCCATCTGGATTGACGAGGCGCAGAAAGACCAGGCGCAGACCCTGGGCTACACCGTGGTGGACACCAGCACCGTAGTGGCCACCCACCTGAACCAGATTATCCAGCAGCACACTCACGAACTGCTGGGCCACGAAGAGAGCCAGAAATGGCTGGAGTTGCTGGGTGAAAAGTCCCCCAAACTGGTGGAAGAACTGGTGCCCAATACCATCAGCGTCAATACCCTGCTCAAAGTTCTGCAGAACCTCCTGCGCGAGCAGGTCTCCATTCGCGACATGCGCAGCATAGCCGAAGCTTTGGCGGCGCACGGCGACAAAAGTCAAGATATCGCCGCATTGACCGGACAGGTGCGCATTGCCCTGGCGCGGCAAATCGTCCAGAACATCGTGGGTGCAGAGCCAAATATACCGGTTATCACGCTGGATCCATCGTTGGAACAATTGTTGCTCCAGTCGGTACAGCAGGCACAGAAAGTTGGCGCCGATGCCACAGCGTTTATTGAGCCCCGTCTGGCAGAGCGCCTGAGTCAGGCACTGGGTCAAACCGGGCAGCAGCAGGAGACGGCTGGCAAACCGGTAGTGCTGCTGGTGGCCGCGCCACTGCGGATGACCATGGCCAAGTTTGCCCGGTTCAGCATGCCGCAAATGAACGTTCTGGCCTACAACGAAGTGCCCGACAACAAACAGATTACTATTGAAGCCACCGTTGGTGGTGAGCTGGCTTAAGTCCCTGGAGACTCCTATGACCATCAAGCGTTTTGTAGCCCCCGATATGCGCCGCGCCCTGGAAATGGTCCGCAATGAATTGGGCCCAGAAGCCATCATACTGTCCAGCCAGCGCACCAAGCAGGGGGTGGAAATCATCACCTCCGCAGAGCTCGATCCGCCAACCCGGGGCAGCGAGTCCCGGCGCGAATTTGGCCAGCGTTTTGATCCAGAGCTGGATCTGCCTTTGGCGAGCGACCAGGCCTGGAAGCAGCAGAAGCAAATTGCCGACGCCGCAGAAAGCTACCATGAGCGCGCAAGCGCAGCCGCGCCTGGACGAGCCGAAGCCCTGGCCGCAGAGATAGAAGCCGCTCGCGAGCGCATGTTTGCCGCCCGGGAACGGGTGAATCAGCGTGCGCCAGCACAGGCGCAGGCAGCGGCACCTCGGACCCGTACAGCGGAACCTCAGCCGGAATCCGCCGAGCTGCACGCCATCAATCCATTCAAGCTGGACCGGCAAATGGACGGGCTGGCCGAGCAGGTGCGCTCGCGGGCAGAAGAGCAGGCGGCGCACGAAGCGCAGCTGGAAACTGGCCGTTTGTCCCTGCTGCAAAACGAAATCGCCGACATGCGTCTGCTGCTTGAGCAGCAGATGTGGCGCATGCGCGAGGACACTGCTCGGGCACCGCGCCATGAGCCGGAGCAGACCCTTGCAAGTGAAGCGCTCAACAACCGCCTGACGCATCTGGGCCTTCCGACCACGCTGGTGCGGCAGTTGTCTGCCCTGGCCACGCCCGGCAAGCATTTGAGTGTTGCCTGGCGCGAATCTCTGGCCCGGCTGGCGCAGCGTATCCCGGTGGACACCCAGGATCCTATCGACAAGGGCGGCGTGTTCGCCTTTGTGGGTCCGACCGGGGTGGGCAAGACCACCACCATCGCCAAATTGGCGGCGCGCTATGTGTTGCAGCACGGTTTGGGCAAGGTGGCGCTGGTGACTACGGATACCTACCGGGTAGGTGCTCACGATCAGCTGCGGGCGCTGGGGCGCATTCTCAATGTTCCGGTACGGGTGGTGGATCAAGAGCGCAGCCTGCCGCAAATGGTGGCCAGTCTGCGCAACTTCCCCCTGATCCTGATAGACACCGCCGGCTTTCGGCAGGGCGACCCTCTGCTCAAGGAGCAGGAAGCCATGCTCGATAGCTGTACCGGCATTACCCGTATCCTGGCGCTGGCCTGCAACAGTCAGGTGCAGACGCTGAAGGCCTCCACCCACGCGTACAGTCGCGGCCAGTTGGCCGGCTGCGTGCTCACCAAACTTGACGAGAGCATGAGCCTGGGAGAGGTGCTGGGCGTGGTGATCGAGCGTCAGCTTCCTGTCCTCTACGCCTCGGACGGTCAGGGCATACCCAAGGACATTGCGCCGGCGGCCGGTCACAAGCTGGTGGCCAAAGCGGTAGCCATTCTCAAGTCGCAACAAACGGGTGAGCCGGTTGCTGCCGGGCAGGGCTAGCGCGTGGCGATGGCGGCCGGATTGCGCGTCAAACAGCATCTATACTAAAAAAACCCAATAGGTGTCGACTTCCCATAGGGGCTTTCCGGCGCAGAGACAGAGGCAGGCAGAATTCATGAACAGCGGTCGTCCAGTTAAGGTTATTGCCGTTACCGGCGGAAAGGGTGGAGTTGGCAAAACCAATCTCTCGGTCAATCTGGGTGTTGCCCTGGCAGAGATGCAGAGGCGGGTGGTGCTGATGGATGCGGATCTGGGCCTTGCCAATGTGGACGTTCTGCTTGGTCTGCAGGCAAAGTACAACCTTGCGGATGTGCTCAGCGGCGAGAAGCGGCTGAAGGACATTTTATTGACCGGACCTGCGGGCATGAAAATAGTGCCGGCGGCTTCCGGCATAGCGCACATGACTCAGCTCTCCCGGCCCGAGCATGCGGCGCTGATTCACTCTTTCAGTGAGCTGTCTGACCAGGTCGATGTGTTCATTGTGGATACCGCCGCCGGCATCTCCGATACGGTGGTCAGTTTCGTGCGGGCCGCACAGGAAGTGGTGGTGGTGGTATGCGACGAGCCGTCGTCCATCACCGACGCCTACGCCCTGATCAAGTTGCTCAGCACCGAGCACGGCGTGTTTCGCTTTCGGGTGATTGCCAACATGACCAGGACCTCTCAGGAAGGACTTAACCTATTCAATAAATTGAATGGCGTCTGTGAGCGCTTCCTGGATGCGTCGCTGCAGTATTTGGGCTCGGTGCCCTTTGATGAGAATGTGCGTAAATCTGTGCAAAAGCGCAAGGCCCTGCTGGAAGTGGCGCCCACTTGCAAGGCAGCGGTTGCCATCCGCCAACTGGCGCAAAAAGTTGATGCCTGGCCCACTCCGCACTCCGCCCGCGGACATCTGGAATTTTTTCTTGAGCGACTGCTCAACACCCAGAACGCGGTGGGGTACTGAACTGTGCCCGCTGCCTACTTCATAGCTGCTCGCCGGGAGTTGCCTTTGTGATGTCCACCAGCGGTTTGGCTGCTTACGAAAAGGCTCAGGACCTGGGCGCTGCCATCGATGTGGCAGACTATGCCTACCTGGTAAAGCGCATTGCATTGCACCTGATCGCGCGCCTGCCTGCCAGTGTGCAACTGGACGATCTGATCCAGGCCGGCAGCATCGGCCTGTTGGAAGCAGCCCAAAAATTTGACGGCGGCAAGGGCGCCTCTTTCGAGACCTATGCCGGTATTCGCATTCGCGGCGCCATGGTTGACGAAATGCGTCGCGGCGACTGGGTGCCGCGCTCCGTACATCGCAATGCCAGGCGCATCAGTCAGGCCATGAGGGCGGTAGAGGCCCGTACCGGCCGGGATGCCAGCGACAGCGAAGTGGCCAGAGAGTTAAACATTCCCCTGGACGAATATCACGCTATGGCCAGTGATGCGCTGGCCGGCAGATTGTTCAGCCTGGAGGCGCTGACTGAAGAAAACGACGCTGCCGACCATTTGCCGGAAGACCCTGACGGTCCCAATCCTGCGGAAGCCATCCAGGCCAATGCACTGCAAACGGCGCTGGCAAAAGCCATAGATGAGTTGCCCGAGCGGGAAAGGCTGGTGCTGTCACTCTATTACGATCAAGAACTCAATCTGAAAGAAATTGGGCTGGTCTTGAACGTCAGCGAATCGCGCGTCTGTCAAATTCACTCCCAGGCCGCATTGCGGCTTAAGGGCAAGTTGTCCGGCTGGCTTCCCGGCCGCGACTGAGGTCACCCTTGGTTTCCACTTGAAGACATCAAAAACATGGCCGACTGCCAGTCAGCGGCTAGACTAATTAATAATCCATTATGCGTTCGGCAATGGGCGGGGGTTGAGATGGACAAGAACATGAAAATCCTGATAGTTGATGATTTTTCAACGATGCGCAGGATCATTAAAAATCTACTGCGTGACCTGGGGTTCACCAATACTCAGGAAGCCGATGACGGCGTTACCGCACTGCCCATGCTGCGCAGTGGTGACTTTGATTTTCTGGTGACCGACTGGAACATGCCGGGCATGACCGGGATAGACCTGCTCAAGGAAGTTCGCGCAGATGCCAAGCTGGCAAGTCTGCCGGTGCTGATGGTCACCGCAGAGGCCAAACGCGAGCAGATCATTGAGGCCGCACAGGCCGGTGTAAACGGCTATGTGGTCAAGCCATTTACTGCCCAGGTGCTTAAGGAAAAGATAGACAAAGTCTTTGAGCGCGTGGGTGGTTAACAGTTTGCGAATAGGTTCTTAGCGATGGAAACGAACAACACCTTGGGCAGCGAACAGCCTTTCGCTGCGGAGCTGCAGGACTGCGCAAAACTGCTGATTGAAACCCTGCAGAACAAGGATTTTGAGAAAGCATCGCACCTGATTCAGAATCTCTGCGCCGTGCGCGATCGCCATATTTTTGTGGCGGTTGGAAAGCTCACTCGGGCGCTGCACGATGCCATTGTCAACTTCAACGTCGACGCCGAGATACATCCCGGCATTGAAGGGCAAAACCCTTCGGAAATTCGCGACGCCTCCGTCCGCCTGAATTACGTGATTGAGCTGACCCAAAAAGCCGCCGATCGGACCATGGACCGGGTTGAGTCTGCCGCCCCCATTGCGCAGAACCTGGGGCAGGAAGCGGCCCGGCTAAAAACGGAATGGCAAAAGCTGCGGCGCCGGGAACTGAGCAAGGATGATTTCGTGCGCTTGTACGGGCGCATGGACGAATTCCTGGACCAGATGGGGGAGGGCACCGAACAGCTCAGTAACAACCTGCAGGCCATAATTCTGGAGCAGGGCTATCAGGATTTGACCGGTCAGGTGTTGAAAAAAGTGATTGGGCTGGTCTCTGATGTTGAAAACGAACTGGTGAACCTGGTACGCATTGCGGGGCAGGTGGAAGATGTGACCGGGCTGGTTAAATATCAGCGCGTTGAGCATCCCCAAAAGAGCAATATTGCCGGTGAAGGACCGCAGATTTTTGCGGATCAGCGGGACGATGTGGTCAACGGCCAGGACGATGTCGACGACCTTCTATCCAGTCTAGGTTTTTGAGGTCACGCAGATGTCGTTCGCAGAAGACGACGAGATTCTACAAGACTTCTTGGTTGAAGCGGGGGAGATACTCGACAAATTGTCCGAACAGTTGGTGGACCTGGAGCAGCGGCCTGACGACCGGGACCTGCTGAACGCCATTTTTCGAGGTTTTCACACAGTCAAAGGCGGTGCCGGCTTCCTGCAATTGGACGCCATGGTGGAGTGTTGCCACGTAACCGAAAACCTATTTGATATTCTGCGCAACGGCAAACGCACGGTCACCTCCGCCTTGATGGATGTGGTATTGCAGGCGCTGGACGCAGTCAATGTGCAGTTCCACCAGGTGTCTGCCCGTGAGCCTCTGGAACGCGCACCAGCGGAGTTACTGCAAAAGCTCTCCAGCCTGGTCTCCTGCGAGGATTTAGCCGCTCCTGCGGCAGCCTCAGCGGAACCCCAAGTGGCTGCGCCGTCTGCGGACGGCGCCCGCGATATCAAGCTCTCGGATGACGAGTTCGAGGGTTTTCTGAACGCCATCGGCCCGGCTGCCGGAGCCGGCGACGCTGACACTGGCGCGGTCAACGATGGGCCAGGCGCAAGCGCCAAACCCTCGACCGATGAGATTGATGAAGACGAATTCCAGGCGCTGCTGGACCAATTGCACGGGCCGGGCAAGGGGCCGGGCAATCCCGAAAGCGCTGCGGTGGCGGCAGATCAACTTGGCCACGCCCTTTCCCCCGCGCCGCCGCTCGCACCCGCTGCGGCTTCGACCGAGCGGATGACCGAAGACGAGTTTGAGTCGTTGCTGGATCAACTGCACGGCTCCGGCCGGGGGCCGGGCCAGGCCACAGCCTCGGCAGCCCCCGCCCAGGTGGTCCCGCCCGCACCCCAAGAACACAGCACCGCCGCTAAAAGTGCCTCCACATTGATAGAAGAGCCGCAGCGGTCTGCTGTGGCAGCCCGGCCGCAGAGCAAACCGGCCGCCGGCGAGCCTGCATCACCAACGGCTGAAGCAACGGTGCGCGTGGACACCCAGAGGCTGGACGACATCATGAATATGGTGGGCGAGCTGGTTCTGGTGCGCAACCGTCTGGTGCGCCTGGGCCTGGAGTCTGCCAATGAGGATTTGTCCAAAGCGGTCGGCAACCTGGATGTGGTTACCGGTGATTTGCAAATGGCCGTCATGAAGACACGGATGCAGCCGATCAAAAAAGTCTTTGGCCGTTTTCCACGGGTGGTGCGCGATCTGGCGCGTCAGCTGAAAAAGGAAATCAACCTTGAGTTGGTCGGAGAAGACACAGATCTAGACAAAAACCTGGTGGAGGCACTGGCCGACCCGCTGGTGCATCTGGTACGCAACTCGGTAGACCATGGCATAGAGCTGCCGGATGTGCGCGAGGCCAGGGGCAAGCGGCGGGTTGGTCTGGTAGTGCTTTCAGCCGAGCAGGAGGGCGATCACATCCTGCTGTCCATCACCGATGACGGCGCCGGCATGGACCCGGACAAGCTGCGGCAAAAGGCAGTGGAAAGGGGCCTGTTTGACGCAGATGGGGCGACACGGCTCTCGGATGTCGAAGCCTTCAATCTGATATTCGCACCGGGCTTTTCCACCAAGGCAGAGATATCCGATGTGTCTGGCCGCGGGGTCGGCATGGATGTCGTCAAAACCAAAATCAACCAGTTGAACGGCTCGGTGGATATCAGCTCCAAAGCCGGCGAAGGCACGCGCATATCCATTAAAGTGCCGTTGACACTGGCCATTATGCCCACTTTGATGGTCATGCTGGGCCGGCAGAGTTTTGCGCTGCCGCTGGCCAGCGTCAACGAGATATTCCAAATGGACCTCACCCGCACCCACGTGGTGGACGGGCAGGAGTGCGTCACCATACGCGACAAGGCCATCCCCATTTTTCATCTGCGGCGCTGGCTGGTGCACCAGGCGGTGGATCGCAACTCACTGCGGGACGCGCACGTGGTGATCGTATCCGTCGGCACCCGGCGGGTGGGTTTTGTGGTGGATCAACTGGTGGGGCAGGAGGAGGTAGTCATCAAGCCGCTGGGAAAAATGTTGCAGGGCACGCCGGGAATTGCCGGTGCCACCATCACCGGTGACGGCTCCATCGCCTTGATTCTGGATGTGCCAAGCCTGCTCAAACGCTACGCGGGCCGTGTCTGAGATCCGCCCACCGTTATCCAGCCAAAATGAGGCGAACCCGTGGTTTACAGAGTTCTTGTGGTCGACGATTCCAGCTTCTTTCGGCAGCGTCTGAAAGAGCTGATCAATTCCCACCCGGAGCTTGAGGTGGTTGGTGCGGCAACCAACGGTGCCGAGGCCATTGCCATGGCGGCGTCACTGAAGCCCGACGTAATCTCCATGGACTACGAAATGCCTCAGCTGGACGGTATCTCCGCTGTGCGCGCCATCATGGCTGCCCGGCCCGTGCCCATTGTTATGTTCAGCTCGCTTACCCACGAAGGCGCGCGGGTGACCCTGGACGCCATGGCCGCAGGCGCTGTCGATTTCATACCCAAAAATCTGGTTGAAGTGTCGGGCGACACCCACCTCATTGAGCAAAAGCTGCACTCGACCCTGCTGGCTTTTGCCGGCAAACATCGCGCATCGCCGCCCCGGCCCCTCGGCGTTAAACCCCATGCCACGGCTACAGCACCTGTCGGGCGCACTCCACGCTCAGCGTCGGCCCCGCGACGCCTGGAACCCCGCAGGCACCCGCTCAAGCTGGTGGTCATTGGTGCATCAACCGGAGGCCCGGTCGCCTTGACAGACGTTCTGCAGGTGCTGCCGGCGAACTTTCCACTGCCCCTGGTGGTGATCCAGCACATGCCCAAAACCTTCACCAAGGCCCTGGCTGAACGTCTGGACCGGCACTGTCAAATCCGTGTGGATGAGGCCGACAGCGGTGACCTGCTGCAAGCCGGGCGTGCCTTGATAGCGCCCGGCGGGCAGCAACTGATGTTCGACGGGCGCGGCGGGGTGAAACTGATGCCGGGCGACGCACGGGTCAGCTGCAAGCCCTCGGTGGACATTGCCTTTGCTTCGGCGGCCAAAAACTACGGCCCTGCGGTACTCGGTGTGGTCCTGACCGGCATGGGCTCCGACGGCTGCGAGGGCGCGCGCCTGCTCAAAGAGCAGGGGGCGCTGGTCTGGGCGCAGGATGAGGCCAGCTGTGTAGTGTACGGCATGCCCAAGGCGGTAACCGCTGCCGGTCTTACCGATGAAGTCTACCCACTGGCGCAGATGGGCGAACGCATCGTGCAGGCGGTTCATTCATGGACAAGCTGAGCCTGTTGGGAATCTCCATTGGCATTGCCGCCCTCGCCGGTGGCAATGTGCTGGAGGGCGGCAGCTGGCAAACCCTGATCAACGGCCCCGCAGCGCTTATGGTGGTGGGCGGGACGCTGGGCGCCGCTTTGCTGCAGACGCCCAAACACTGCCTGAAACGTGCCGTGCAACTGGCCCGCTGGGTGGTGTTACCGCCCAAGGTACAGTTTCAGAAGGGGATCAAGTCGGTTTCCGGCTGGGCCTTGTCGGCGCGCAAAGACGGCCTTTTGGGCCTTGAGCAATTGGCGGAGCGCGAGCCCGACGCTTTTGCCCGCAAAGGACTGCAGTTGTTGATAGACGGTAGGGACACCGCGATCATACGCCATGTGATGGAAGGGGACCTGTTGCTTGCCGAACAGCGCGATTTGGATGCCGTCAACTTTTACGAAAGCATGGGTGGCTACGCGCCCACCATTGGCATTATCGGCGCGGTAATCGGTTTGATCCATGTCATGCGCCATCTTTCCGACCCTGCCGCCTTGGGGCCGGGTATTGCGGTTGCCTTTGTGGCGACCATTTACGGTGTGGGCCTGGCCAATCTTTTGCTGCTACCCATGGCCAACAAGCTCAAAGCGTGCGTACGCGAGATCTCGCAGTACCGGGAGATGCAGATCGAGGGCATTTTGGCCATAGCCGAGGGTGAAAACCCCCGCGCCATCGAGAGCAAGCTCAGCGGTTATCTGGCTTGACCGGGCGCGTGTCATGATCCAGCGAAGACGACGTAAAGATCGCACCGCCCAATCTGGCCAGGACCGTTGGCTGATCTCCTACGCGGATCTGGTGACTTTGTTGTTTGGCTTTTTTGTAGTGATGTACTCTGTATCCCATGTCAGCGAGCAAAAATACAAGACGCTGTCCGATGCCCTGGGGGCAACTTTCAGCGGCACCAGGCCGCCCACAGCAACAGCCGCCATCGCGACCAACACAGCGCCCGGCGAGGCCGCAGTCCCCGCCCTTGCGTCTACCGCCGACGCCCGCCACAGCACCTGGCTTGAGCAGCTTCAGGCGGCCTTGGGGGAGGAATTCAAGACCCAGGGTGTCACCGTCCGGTCGGACCGCGACTGGGTTGAAGTGGAAATTCAATCGCAGGTGCTGTTCGCCTCCGGCAGCGCAGAACCCAGCCCTGATGCCATGCAACTGTTTGCCCGGATAGGCGCAATACTCGCCCCGCTGGAGCAGGCTGTGCAGGTGGCGGGGCACACCGACAGCCAGCCCATCAACACAGACCGCTTCGCCAGCAATTGGGAGCTGTCGGCTGCGCGCGCAGCTTCGGCGGCGCGTTTGCTGGCCGCAGCGGGAATCAACCCGGTACGGCTGTCGGCGGTCGGGTTCGGCGAGCATCGGCCACAGGCGGACAACAGCAGCGCGCCCGGGCGGGCAGAAAACCGGCGCGTGGTGTTGCGGCTGGCGCGCTACGGCGACAAGAGCACGCCAGAAATCCGACAGCCGCATGCGCCTGCCACTCCTTTGCCCGAACCCGCATCTACTCCAGTAGCGGAGGAAGAATCCCATCTAAAGCCGCGCCGTCTGCAGCACGGCGGCCTGCTATACTCCACGGATAAAAAACAAAAGCCCTGAAGCGTGTGCTTCTCGCACGGTTTTTGCCTTACCTCACTGCAGCGCCCTCAGTGCGCCAAATTTGACAGTGGGTGAGGTAAGTCTTGTGCAAGTGTGGACCGTAGCCAATCAGAAAGGTGGAGTGGGTAAGACCACGACAGCCGTGTCGCTTGCAGGTTTATCCGCCGAGGCCGGGCTGCGCGTGCTGATGATTGATCTGGACCCGCACGGCTCGTTGACCAGCTATTTTGGCGAAGACCCGGAAAGGCTCCCGGCCTCGGTGTTCACCCTGTTCCAAAACCCCAAATCGCTGACCCGCGAATTAATTGGTCAGCTGATAGTGTCAACTCGCTACGCCAACCTGTTCATGCTGCCGGCGGTCTGTGCTCTGGCCACTCTTGAGCGGCGTGCTATTGGCCCTGATGGGCTGGGTCTGGTTATCAGCCGCACGCTTCGGCAGTTGGAGGACGAATTTGACTTGGCGGTGATCGACTGCCCGCCGCAACTGGGTGTGTTGATGGTCAACGCCCTGGCGGCCTGCCAGTTGTTGTTGATCCCAACCCAGACCGAGTTTCTGGCGCTCAAGGGCCTGGAGCGGATGCTGCACACCCTCACCATGCTCGGCCGTTCGCGCAAGCAGGCACTGCCTTACCTCATTGTTCCAACCTTATTTGACCAGCGTACCCAGGCATCGGTCGGCAGTTTGCGGGTGTTGCGCAATCAATACGGTGCCCAGGTGTGGTCCGGCCGCATCCCCATAGACACCAAATTTCGCGATGCCAGCAAAGCCGGTGTACCGCCGCACCTGTTTGTGCGTGAGAGCCGGGGAATTGACGCCTATCGCAGCCTCCATCTGTGGTTGCAACAGGCTCAACAGGCGCCACAGCGTACGGGTAATTTATGAACCGGAACCCGGAAGCGGTCATTGTTGACTATCTGCGGGACCTGTTGCAGGAAGATGTGCCGCCGTCCCCGCCAGCGGAGCTTGGTGAGCCGCCGAAGCTGACGCTGGCAGCGCGGCAAGCACAGCTGGAGCTTCTAAAGCGTCAGCAGCTCCAGGCACTGCTCGACGGCTCTCTGCACAGGCCGTCGGCTGAGGTACAGCCGCTTCCAAGGGGTGATCAAGGGGATGCGGCGGAGACGGTCGTGCAGGGATCGGGCGCGGCAAATACGCTGCCCGCCCCCGCAGAATTGATGGCCTGGTGCGAAAACGGGCGCCCGGCCTGGGCACAAACCCCCTTTGATATTCTGAGTTTCAACGTCGCTGGGCTGACCCTGGCGGTGCCGCTGGTTGCTCTGGGGCAGATTGTTCACCTGAGCCACACACTCACGCCCATCTTTGGCCAGGCCAAGTGGTTCATGGGCATATTGCCAACCCACTTTGGCAACCTGCGCGTGCTGGACACCGCCCAGTTTGTCATGCCGGAGCGCTACTCGCCTGACATGCGCAGGGCCGCGGGTATGGTGATCTCGATTGACCGCAGTCCGTGGGGTATGGCGGTGGATCGGATAGGCCAGCCGCAAAAGATTGACCCGTCGGCGGTGGTCTGGCGGACGCAGCGCAGCAAACGACTCTGGTTGGCCGGAACCTTGTCCCAACAAATGTGTGCGCTGATAGATGTGCCGCAGATGGCCCGCCTGCTGGCCTCGGCCGAGCCGGCGGTTCACTGACTGGCTGGCGGGCAACGCCGCTGAGGCAAATTCGGGCGTGGCTGAACCGTTGCGCGCCGGCTTTCTCTGGCGGGCAGGTGGCACTTGGCTATAGTTAATACAATGTCCCTATTTTGACTTAATCCCCCAGGGTACAAATCGCGAAGGAATCTTCTCCATGTCCGCCAAGCTTTTCCACAACAACCCTGCCGCGCTGCACGACGCCGTGCTGCAGTGGGTCACCTTTCACCTGGACGGGGAAACCTACGGCGTCAACGTCATGCAGGTGCGCGAGGTGCTGCGGCACACCGAAATAGCGCCCGTGCCCGGCGCACCGGCCTACGTGCTGGGTATCATCAATTTGCGGGGCAATGTTGTCACCGTGATAGACACCCGCCACCGGTTTGGTCTGCAGCCCGGAGAAATGACCGACAACACACGTATTGTGGTCATTGATGCGGAAAAACATGTGATTGGCATCCTGGTCGACAGTGTGGCTGAGGTGGTGTATTTGAAGTCATCCGAAATAGAAACGGCCCCCAATGTCGGCAACGAAGAAAGCGCCAAATTCATTCATGGGGTTTGCCACAAAAACGATGAATTGCTCATTTTGATTGAGCTGGACAAGCTGCTGACCGGCGACGAGTGGGCCGATCTTGATGAGTCGTAAACAATGACCGCGTTAAATGTCGTATATTTCATTGCAGCTTTCGCCGCCATCATGAGCCTTGGCTGTGTTTTGGCTTTGTGGCAACTCCGCCAGGCCTACGCGCGCCTTTCAAAGGTGGTGATTGGTCATCAGCGGCAGATGCAGGCGCTGCAGGCAGACATCAAGACCGCCACCGCCGGCGCAGTGGGAATGGGGCGCAGGCTGATGGCGTTGGAGGGTAAGCTGCAAGAACTGGCCGAGGCCCAGGAGCAGACGGTTGACCACGCTGATCACTACGCCTACACCCAGGCCAAACACATGTTTGATCAGGGCGCAGACGTGCAAACGGTGGTCAGTAATTGTGGGCTCAGCAGTTCCGAAGCCCAACTGATGGCGTTGGTGCGCGCCCAACTGGGATCTGCAGCGGCTGGCGGTAAACCCGGTACGCGCTGATCTGCAGGGGGTGGCCCGCGCGGTTTGCCGTTGAATGAGCGGGCCCCATGGCATTGTATGCCAGCGGCCGTCAGGAAGACTGCCACCGCCTCCTGCTTATTTGGGCTGAGCGTCCAATTGCAGCCCGTGCCAACCGCGGCTGTCCGGCCCCAACAGAAACAGATACCGATTGACGATATCCTGCGCTGCGGTAACCGCTATCGGGTTTTCTGCCGGGAACGCCGCCGAGCGCATGCCAGTGCGCGTGGCTCCCGGGTTGATGGAATTGACCCGTGTACTGCTGCCTTCCAACTCGTCTGCCAACACCTGCATCAGGGTTTCCGTCGCACCCTTGGACACTGCATAGGCGCCCCAGTAGGCGCGCCCCTTAACGCCAACTGAAGATCCGGTAAACACCACGCGCCCGTCGCGGGACAGTTTTATCAGCGGCATCATGGCCCGGGTCAGCAGGAAGGGCGCGGTCACGTTAACCTGCATCACCTTGTCCCAGTCCCCGGGCGGGTAATTGTGCAGCGGTGTGCGTGACCCCAGTTCGCCGGCGTTGTGCAGCAGCCCGTCCAGCCGGCCGAACTCCTCGCGTACAGCGTCCGCCAGTGCCTGATAGTCCTCTGCTTTCGCCGTGGCAAGATCCATGCGGAAGATCGCAGGTGTTGGGTGACCCGCCGCCTCAATCTGATCGTACAGCCGCTCCAGCTTGCTTTGGGTGCGCCCCACCAGCACCAGGGTGGCACCGTGTTGAGCCAATGCCATGGCCACCGCCTTGCCAATGCCGTCGCCGGCGCCGGTTATCAGGACGATGCGGTCGGTCATCAGGTTCTCTGGCGGTTGGTAATTCAAGAAAGGACTAAGATCGGTCATTGGCGGGTGTGCCTTACAGATAAGTTTGCAGTATGGGCCAGATATCGTTGGCGGTTTTGGCGGTGTGGGTGGCGTTCCAGTGCAGGTAGTCGTCCGGCTCTGCGGTAAACCCGTAACCTACGGCAATGGTGGGCATGCCGGCATTGCGGCCACAAATGATATCGCGCTCGTGGTCGCCTACATAAATGCAGTTTTCGGGCGCACAACCGGCCTGCCGGCAGGCCAACAGCAACGGCTCGGGCGAGGGTTTGCCAATGCCTGCCTGGTCCGGCGACACGGTAGCTGCGGGAGGCTGGGCAAAGCTGAAGTACTTCATCAAGGCCTCGGTATAGGCCTGCGGTTTGTTGGTGACTATGCCCCAGGCGATGCCCACCTCGGCCATGCTGGCGATGAGGTTCTCGATGCCCAGAAACGGGTGGGTGTGAGAGGCTAAATCACCGGCGTATTGGTCCAGCAGGCGTTGGCGATAGTCCTGAAACTGGCTCTCGGTAAGCCCCTCGCCAAAGCCCAGCTTCACCAGTGCACTGGCGCCATTGGAGACATGTGCGCGGATAACCGCTTGCTCAAGTGCGGGCAGGCTCTCTTCTGCTCGCAGCCGGTTCAGCGCGTGGCCCAGGTCCAGGCTGGTATCCAGCAAGGTGCCGTCCAAGTCAAAAAACACTGCTTGCAATGGCATGAGATCCGTTTCCTATAGTTTTTGCAGGTGCATGATGTAGTTGACGTCCACATCGTTGGGGTTGATGGCAAAGCGCTGAGTCAGGGGGTTAAAGACAATGCCGCTCACATCTTTTACCTGCAGCCCGCAGCCGCGTGCCCAACGGGCCAGCTCGGAGGGGCGGATGAACTTGCGATAGTCGTGGGTGCCCTTTGGCAACCAGCGCAGCACATACTCCGCTCCGATCACCGCCAGAGCATAGGCCTTGGGCGTGCGGTTGATGGTGGAAAAGAACAGGTGGCCGTCGTCCTTCATCAGGCTGGCGCAGGCCTTGATCAGGGAAAAAGGGTCCGGTACGTGTTCAATCACCTCCAGGCAGGTGACCACATCGTATTTGCCGGGGTTTTCGCACGCCAGTTGCTCCGCCGTTATCTGGCGGTAGTCGATGGTCAACTGTTGCTCCAAAGCGTGCAGGCGAGCAACCGTCAGGTTCTCGCCGCCCATGTCTATGCCGGTTACCTGCGCGCCGCGAACGGCCATGGCCTCGCTGATCAAGCCACCGCCACAGCCCACATCCAGCAGGGTTTTTTCCGCAACCTGTGCGTGCAGGTCTATGTAGTTGGCGCGCACCGGGTTCAACCTGTGCAGCGGCTTGTATTCGCCCTCCGGGTCCCACCAGCGGCTGGCCGTGCGCTCGAATTTGGCAATTTCAGCGGCGTCTACGTTCAGTTCTGCGTTGCTCATAAGTCATGCCCGTCCGACGGTCAGGGGGTTCATGGTGCCAATTTGCGTTGCCAGTGGCGGGCGCGATTGGCAAGATCTGCGGCGTTAAGACTGAGTACCCGGGTGTCGTCCATCAACAGTTTTCCGTCCACCCAGCTGTGGGTCACGCGGATGTGACGGTTGTTGTAAACGAGCACAGAGGCGACATCATACCTTGGTAACAGATTGACGTCATCGATGCGCACCGCAATAACATCCGCCCGTTTGCCCGGCTCCAGGCTGCCGATGCAGCGGTCCTGGCACAGCACCTGCGCACCGCCCAGAGTTGCCATTTCCAATACGCGGTGGGCATTCAGGGCGGCGGCATTGTTGGCGGCGTGCTTGCCGATCAAAGCCGCTGTGGCCAGCTCGCCGAACATGTCCAGGTCGTTGTTGCTGGCCGCACCGTCGGTGCCCAAAGCCACCCGTATATCGGCATCAAGCAGCGTCTGCACCGGGCAGATGCCGCTGGCAAGCTTCAGGTTGGATTCCGGGCAGTGGACTACGCTGGCACCGGTCGTTTGCAACCGTTCAATGTCGCTTGCGGCAACTTGAGTCATGTGTACGCACTGGGTCTGGGGGGTTATTACCCCAAGGCTGTGCAATCGGTCGATGGGGCGCACACCGTGTTCGCGCAGGGAGTCGGTAATCTCGGTTGCGGTTTCATGCAGGTGAATGTGGATGGGCGCCTGCACCTCATCGGCCAGCACCGCCAAGCGTTTCAGTGGCGCGTCCGACACGGTGTAGGCCGAGTGCGGGCCGAAGCCCACAGTGATGCGCTCCACCGAGCGATAGTCGTCATGCAGACTCAAACCTTTGTGAATGTATTCATCGGCGCTTTGCGCCCAGATGGAGGGGAAATCCAGCACCGGGAAGTTGATCTGTGCGCGCAGACCGCTTTCACGCGCTACTTCAGCGGAGACCTCGGGGAAGTAGTAGGTGTCGCTGAAGCAGGTGGTGCCGGTACGAATCATCTCCAGCGCGGCAAGCGCGGAGCCGTCGCGGACAAAATCTTCGCTCATCCACTGGCTTTCGGCGGGCCAGATGTGCTGCTGCAACCAGCCCATCAACGGCAGGTCGTCGGCATAGCCGCGCAACAGGCTCATGGCGGCGTGACCATGGGCGTTCACCAGCCCGGGCATGAGCACGTGATCGGGTAGCTCAAATACCTGTTCCGTCTCGAATCGCTGCAGAATGTCCTGGCGGGTGCTGATAGCCTCAATGCAGCCAGCCTGCACCGCAATTGCGCAGTCCGCCAGAATTTTTCCGCGCGGCACGATGGGCAGTACCCACCCGGCAGCGATGATGCAGTCAACCTGCTGACGTTGGTTCATTTGTTCACCTGTGTTTGCTTGTTGGGCCCGCTTGCAGCCGGCCAGTATAACGAGACCTATGCGCCTGCGCGCGCGGCGCATGATTACGCCGTGGCGCTGCATCTATGTTATTATTGCGCCCTTTGGCACTGAGCTCCTTCGGGGGGCTTTTTTCTGGTCATTCGAGATTGACAACCCGGTCGTTCAAGCCTGGCAGGTGCTGGCAGGGCGCGTTCTGCGAGTTGGTAGATGTTGTCACTCACTCAGCAAAATCAACAATAAGGAATGCCTCAATCCATGGGCGAAATTGCAAAAGAAGTTCTTCCGGTCAACATTGAAGATGAACTCAAGCAGTCGTATCTAGATTATGCGATGAGCGTAATCGTGGGCCGTGCGCTGCCGGATGTGCGCGACGGGCTGAAGCCTGTGCACAGACGCGTTCTGTTCGCCATGAGCGAGCTCAAAAACGACTGGAACAAACCTTACAAAAAATCTGCGCGGGTGGTGGGGGATGTTATAGGTAAATACCATCCCCACGGTGACTCGGCTGTATACGACACCATAGTGCGTATGGCCCAGCACTTCTCCCTGCGCTATATGCTGGTGGACGGGCAGGGCAACTTCGGCTCCATCGACGGCGACAGCGCCGCCGCCATGCGTTACACCGAAATTCGCATGGCCAAGATCTCCCACGAGCTGCTGGCCGACCTTGACAAAGAAACCGTCAACTTCGTGCCCAACTACGACGGCAACGAGATGATCCCCGAGGTGTTGCCTACCCGGGTGCCCAACCTGCTGGTCAATGGCTCGTCCGGTATTGCCGTGGGTATGGCTACCAACATTCCTCCGCACAACCTGCGCGAGGTGGTCAAAGCGTGCCTGGCACTGATCGACAACCCCGATCTCACCATCGAAGAGCTGATGGAGTACATCCCCGGGCCGGACTTTCCCACCGCAGCCATCATCAACGGGCGCGCGGGCATAGTCGAAGCCTATCGCACCGGGCGGGGTCGCATCTATGTACGCTCCCGGGCCGAAGTCATCACCGATGCTAAAACCAATCGCGAAGCCATCATTGTTCACGAAATTCCTTATCAGGTGAACAAGGCCCGGCTGATCGAGAAAATCGCCGAACTGGTCAAAGAAAAGCGCATCGAGGGTATCTCCGAAATCCGCGATGAGTCCGACAAGGACGGATTGCGGATTGTCATCGAGATTCGCCGTGGCGATATGGGCGAAGTGGTGCTCAACAACCTCTACGCGCAGACGCAAATGGAGACCGTGTTTGGCATCAACATGGTGGCCTTGGTGGACGCCCAGCCGCGCCTGCTGAACCTGCAGCAAATGCTTGAACTGTTTGTGCGCCATCGCCGTGAGGTGGTTACCCGCCGTACGGTGTATCTGCTGCGCAAGGCCCGCGAGCGCGGCCATGTGCTGGAAGGCCTGGCCATCGCCATCGCCAACATCGATGAAGTTATCGAGCTGGTTAAAAACTCGCCAAACCCGAGCGAGGCCAAAGAAGCTTTGGTTGCCCGCGGCTGGCCGGTGGATGCCGTAGCCCGCTTTCTGGAGCGCGCCGGTGCGGACGCCTGCAAGCCGGACGAGCTGGGGCCGGAATTTGGTCTGCGTGAGAACCTCTATTATCTTTCGCCGGTGCAGGCGCAGGCAATCCTCGATTTGCGCCTGCATCGCTTGACCGGTATGGAGCACGACAAGCTGCTGTCCGAATATGAAGAGCGGCTACAGCAGATCTCCGAGTACCTGGAAATACTGCGCAACCCGGAGCGTTTGATGAACGTCATCCGCGAGGAGCTGCAACAGGTAGAGCGGGACTTCGGCGACGAGCGCCGCAGCGAGATTCATACCTCGCGCGCCGACCTGACCCACGAAGACCTGATCAATGAAGAAGACCGCGTGGTCACCATCTCTCACCTGGGCTACGCCAAGAGCCAGCCGGTTGACGCCTACCAGGCGCAGCGACGCGGCGGCACCGGCAAGGCGGCCACTTCAGTCAAGGACGAGGATTTTGTCGAGCACTTGCTGATTGCCAATACCCACGACTACATCCTTTGCTTTACCAATGTCGGCAAGGTGTACTGGATGAAGGTTTACCAGATTCCCATCGCTTCGCGCACCTCGCGCGGCCGTCCGGTGGTGAACCTGCTGCCGCTTTCCGAAGGTGAGCGCATAACCGCCATTCTGCCGGTTAAGGAATTTGACGAAGACCACTTCATTTTCATGGCAACCGCCATGGGCACGGTCAAGAAAACCCCGCTGACGCAGTTTTCGCGTCCGCGCAGCGTGGGCCTGCGCGCCATTGAGCTGGATGAAGGCGATCATCTGGTGGGCACGGCCATCACCAACGGCAACTGCGATGTGATTCTGTTTTCCTCCAGTGGCAAGGCGGCGCGCTTTGACGAAGGTCAGGTTCGCTCCATGGGGCGCATATCCCGTGGCGTACGCGGCATTCGCATGGACGAGGCCCACCGGGTGATCTCCATGATCATTCCGCAGGAGCACGGCCGCGTGCTGACCATTAGCGAAAACGGCTACGGCAAGCGCACCGACGCCGGCGACTTCCCCAAAAAAGGTCGCGGCAGTCAGGGCGTAATTGCCATGCAAACTACGGATCGCAACGGCGCTGTTGTCGGAGCGGTGCAGGTGTTTGACGGCGATGACGTCATGTTGATCTCCGATCAAGGCACTCTGGTACGCACCCGAGTGGACGAAATCTCGGTACTGGGGCGCATTACCCAGGGCGTGCGCCTGATCAAAACCCGCGAGGGTGAGCGCATTGTCAGCATGGAGCGCTTGGTTGAGCGTGAAGTAGAGGTGCTGCTGGACGACGCAGCAGCGGAAGCCACAGACGCCACAGTGGACAGTGAAAGCACCGGTGAGCTGCCAGGCGCCGTTGACGACACGGATTCTGCAGAAACGCCCGAAGAATAAACACGACCAGGAAGAGCGGCCAACGTGAGTACACCCGAGCAGAGCACAGAGCAAGCGCAACTGGCCAAGCTGCGCGACCAGATAGATGCCCTAGACACGCAAATAGGTGAGCTGATCAGTCAGCGTGCCCATTGCGCGCAGCAGGTAGCGGAAGTCAAGCGCCACTTCAGCGGAGATGTAGACCCGCTGTTCTACCGGCCGGAGCGGGAGGCTCAGGTACTGCGGCGGGTGATGGAGCGCAACCAGGGGCCGCTGGACGACGAAGAACTGGCCCGTCTGTTCCGCGAGATCATGTCCGCCTGTCTGGCTCTGGAGCAACCCATCAAAGTGGCTTTTTTGGGGCCGGAGGGCACCTTCACCCAGCAGGCGGCCTTGAAGCATTTTGGTCATTCCGCCAAGACCGTGTCCCTGGCGGCAATTGATGAAGTGTTTCGCGAGGTGGAATCCGGCAGTGCCCATTTTGGTGTGGTGCCGGTGGAGAATTCCACCGGTGGCATGGTGGAGCACACCCTCGACAGTTTCGTCGATTCCAGCCTGCAGATCTGCGGTGAGGTGGTGCTGCGCGTGCATCAGCATTTGATGGTGTCGGATGTGACCAAGGTCGACAACATCTCTCGTATCTATTCCCATTCGCAGTCGTTCAAACAGTGCCGCAAGTGGTTGGACGCGCACTATCCGCAAGCGGAGAGGGTGGCGGTCAACAGCAACGCCGAGGCGGCCAAACGCATCAAGAGCGAGTGGAACTCGGCCGCTATCGCCGGAGAAATGGCCGCCGAGCTTTACGGTTTGACCATCCTGTCCGACAAAATCGAAGACCGGCCCGACAATGCCACCCGATTTTTGATTATCGGCCGCCAGGAAGTGGCCGCCAGCGGCGACGACAAATCAACCATTCTGGTTTCCATGCGCAATGAGCCCGGTGCCCTGCACGCACTGCTGGAGCCCTTTCACCGCCACAACATTGATCTCACGCGGGTCGAAACCCGCCCGTCCCGAAGCGGCAACTGGAACTACGTGTTTTTTGTGGATTTTATCGGGCACAAGAGTGATGCCGGAGTCAGCAGCGCACTGAAAGATGTGGCTGAACGCGCAGCAGATCTGAAAATACTGGGTTCATACCCCAAGGGCGTACTCTAGGATTTACCCATGCGCGTCCTACGCAGGCGCGCCTTGTCCAATCACCTCTCGTCAGGGCTTTATGACTGATTCAACCGCAACCCAATCGCGTGTGCGACGCCTGGTGGTCATTGGCCTGGGGCTTATTGGTGGCAGTCTTGCCAGCGCCGCGCGCCAACGCGGTATCTGTCAGGCGGTGTGGGGGGTTGCGCCGGACGAGCAGGTGCGCGCGCGGGCAATGGAGCTGGGCATTGTTGAGCGTGCCGAAGGCAGTATTGCGGACCTTGCCGCCGACTTGGGTGAAGGTGATCTGATTTTCATTGCCGTGCCCACCTTGTCGGTGGTCAAGGTACTGGCGCAGATCGCCCCCTGTGTCAGCCCCGCAGTGACTGTCACAGACGGAGCCAGCGTCAAGGGCAGCGTGTTGGCTGATGTGCGGCGGGTCTACGGGTGTGTTCCTGCCCAGGTCGTGCTGGGCCACCCCATTGCGGGCTCGGAAAAAAGCGGTGTGGAGGCGGCCAATCCCGACCTCTACGAGCGTCACCGAATCATCCTGACACCCCTGCCCGAGACCGGCACCTCGCACCTCGAGCGGGTGCAATCATTGTGGGAGGCCGTGGGCGCAGAGGTGCTGCACCTGGATGTTCAGCAACACGACGACATACTTGCCGCCACCAGTCATTTGCCCCACGCCATTGCCTTTTCCTTAGTCGACACCCTGGCCCACGACAGCCAGAACCAGGATATCTTCCGCTATGCGGCGGGCGGGTTTCGCGACTTTACCCGCATTGCGTCCAGTGACGCGACCATGTGGCGTGACATCATGTTGGCCAACCGGCAGTCGGTCGTCAAAGCCCTGGACCTCTTCAGCGCCAATCTGGACCGCCTGCGCCAGGCGATTGAGCGGGAAGACGAGCAACAGTTATTGGGCATATTCACGCGAGCCAAGGCGGCCCGCGACCATTTCACGCGCATGCTGCAGCACCGCGCGATAGTGGATGCCGGCCCATCGCGCACCGTGCACCTGCGCGTCAGTCCAGCTGGCGGGTTGGGTGGCAGCCTGCGCCTTCCCGGCGACAAATCCATCTCTCATCGCGCGGTCATGCTGGGTGCGCTGGCGATAGGCGTGACCGAGATTCACGGTTTTCTGCAGAGTGAAGGCGCTCTGGCGACACTGCAGGCCTTGCGCGATATGGGCGTGGTGATCGTCGGCCCGACGGACGACAAAGTTGTTGTGCACGGCGTTGGTCTTCACGGTTTGCAGCCTCCTGCCGGGCCTTTGTACCTTGGCAATTCCGGCACATCCGCGCGTTTGCTGGCGGGTATTTTGGCAGGCCAGGCGTTTGACAGTTGTCTTACCGGGGGTGAAGCGCTCAGTCGCCGGTCCATGGCGGGGATCATTGCCCCCCTGACCCGCATGGGCGCCGTCATTACTGCGGCGGCAGGCAGTGCCATTCCGTTGCAGATCAAAGGCGGCCAGACGTTGAAGGGCATTGAACACCGCATGCCGGTCGCCAGCGCTCAGGTGAAGTCCAGCCTGCTGTTGGCAGGACTCTACGCGCAGGGCGTCACTCGCATTACCGAGCCATTCGACACCCGCGACCATACCGAGCGCATGCTGCAGGGCTTGGGCTACAGCGTGACGCGAGACGGTGCTTCCGTGGCCCTGTCACCGGGAGGCGAACTGCACGGTTGCAGAATAGACGTTCCTGCGGATCTCACAACCGCCGTTTTTTTTGCCGTGGCAGCCACGGTCACTCCGGGCTCCGAATTGACGCTATTGAAAGTGGGCGTCAATTCCAGTCGGCTGGGCGCCGTTCACATACTGAGGTTGATGGGTGCCGACATTGTATTCTCGCAGAAGCACACCGTGAGTGGCGAACCGGTGGCGGATATTTGCGTTCGCAGCGCTTCCTTGCAAAGTGTGGCGGTGGCGGAGGCTTATGTTGCTTCGGCCATTGACGAGTTGCCGGTTTTACTGGCCGCTGCGGCATGCGCTGAGGGCGTCACGCAGTTTTCAGGTGCCACAAGGCTGGGTCTGGCAGACAACCAACGGGTTTGCGCCACCCTGGCGGGGTTGCAAGATTTGGGTGTGGACTGCGGTATAGACGGCGACCTGTTGAGCGTGCGGGGCGGGCCAATCCAGCAAGGCGAAGTGGACAGTCGTGCCGACAGTCGCACCGCCATGGCCCTGACAGTAGCAGGCTTGCGTGCCAAGGGGCCGGTGGTCATACGGAACTGTGTGGGGGTTGTCAACGCCTTCCCGGAGTTCACTGCCATGGCACAGGCGGCAGGCATAAGCTTAGAAGCAGTTAATCGTTAGCAAATCAGTTTGCTTTTTCTATAATGGCGGCCCACGCCCCCTGCGGGTGGCCGCACCCTTTTCAGGAAGTCTGTTGCACTATGTCCAGCGAGTATTCTTTAACGCATCTAAAACAGCTCGAGGCCGAGAGCATCCATATCATTCGCGAAGTGGCTGCGGAGTTTGACAAGCCGGTGATGCTGTATTCCATCGGCAAGGATTCTGCAGTGATGCTGCACCTGGCCATGAAGGCCTTTGCTCCTGGAAAGCCGCCGTTCCCCTTGATGCACGTGGACACCACCTGGAAGTTCAAGGAGATGATTCAGTTCCGTGAGCAGCGCGTACGCGAGCTGGGCTGGGACCTGATTGTCCACATCAATCAGGAAGGGCTGGATATGGGGATCAGTCCTCTGGTCCACGGCAGCGCCAAGCATACCGACATCATGAAAACCCAGTCGCTCAAGCAGGCGCTGGACAAGTACGGTTTTGATGCAGCCTTTGGTGGTGCACGCCGCGACGAGGAAAAATCCCGCGCGAAGGAGCGGGTTTACTCATTCCGCGATCACAATCACCGCTGGGATCCAAAAAACCAACGTCCGGAGCTTTGGGATATCTACAACAGCCGGGTCGACAAAGGCGAAAGCATTCGCGTCTTCCCCCTGTCAAACTGGACCGAGCTGGACATCTGGCAGTACATCCATCTGGAAAGCATTCCCATCGTGCCGCTTTATTATGCGGCGAAGCGCCCGGTTGTTGAGCGCGACGGCGCATTGATCATGGTGGACGACGACCGGTTCACGCTGCGTGCCGGAGAAAAAGTGCAAGAAAAAATGGTGCGCTTCCGCACCCTTGGCTGTTACCCCCTGACGGGTGCGGTGGAATCTACCGCCCAAACTCTGCCGGAAATTATCCAGGAGATGCTGCTGACCACCACCTCCGAGCGCCAAGGCCGGGTCATTGATCACGACAGCTCTGGCTCTATGGAGAAGAAAAAACAGGAAGGTTATTTCTAGCACCCTTGAGCCACAGCCTAATCAGACCCATTTTGCCAGCGCAGCTGGCTTGCGGTGATGTAAGTATTCAGCTCCACCCGCAGCTGAATACTTGCGCCGTGATTTTTAATTCAGGAGTAGCCCGTGTCACACCAGTCCGACCTGATTGCCACCGACATCAATGCCTATCTTGCTCAGCACGAGCAAAAGGAACTGCTGCGTTTCTTGACCTGCGGTTCCGTCGATGACGGCAAATCCACTTTGATTGGGCGCCTATTGCACGACTCCAAAATGATCTATGAAGATCAATTGGAGGCCATCCGCTCGGACTCAAGCAAGCACGGCACCACCGGGGAAAAAATAGACCTGGCGCTGTTGGTGGACGGCCTGCAGGCGGAGCGCGAGCAGGGCATCACCATTGATGTGGCCTACCGTTACTTTTCCACCACCCGGCGCAAATTCATCATTGCAGACACACCTGGCCACGAGCAGTACACCCGCAACATGGCCACGGGAGCCTCTACCTGCGACTTGGCCATTATTCTGATTGATGCCCGCTACGGCGTAGTTACTCAGACCCGTCGTCATTCATACATTGCGTCTTTGCTGGGTATAAAACATGTTGTGGTCGCCATCAACAAGATGGATCTGGTGAGCTTTGAAGAGAGGGTATTCGAGCAGATCAAGGCCAGCTATTTGTCCTTTACTGAAAACCTCAACCAGCAGCAATACCACTTTGTGCCCATGTCGGCGTTGGACGGCGATAACGTGGTCAATAAAAGCGTGCGCACTCCTTGGTACCAGGGGCAGTCCTTGATGCAAATTCTGGAGTCGGTGGAAGTTTTGGGTGACAAGAACACGCGCGACTTCCGCCTCCCGGTGCAATATGTTAACCGCCCCAATCTCAACTTTCGTGGCTTTTGCGGTACTGTGGCCTCCGGCGTAGTGAACAAGGGCGATGCGGTGCGCGTGCTGCCATCCAACAAGTGCAGCCGGGTCAAAGACATAGTGGTGCATGAAGGCAGCCTCGACCGGGCTTTTATTGGCCAGGCCATCACCATCACCCTGGAAGATGAGATAGACATCAGCCGAGGTGACATGATTGTGAAGGCCGACGACGACGTCGTGGTGACCAAGGCCGTGAAGGCGCACGTGGTCTGGATGGCAGAAAATGAAATGCAACCCGGCCGGCAGTATCTGTTTAAATTTGCCAGCAAGGTCACGCCCGGCAGTGTGCAGACCGTGGATTACCGCATAGATGTCAATACCCAGGCGCACATGCCGGCAAAGTCAATGCAGCTGAACGACATTGCTGTGCTGGAAATAGCACTGGAGCAGTCTGTAGTGGTGGACCCCTACCAGCAAAACCGTGCCACCGGCGCTTTTATCATCATAGACCGCATCAGCAATGGCACGGTTGGCGCTGGCATGGTGATTTCCAGCACCAGGCAAGGTGATGCTGAAGCGGTTAACACTTCCAACTTCTCAGAGTTTGAAATTGAGCTGAATGCGCTTATACGCAAACACTTCCCGCACTGGGACGCAAAAGACCTGCTGGCTGGCGCAAAAGGTTTGAATCAGTGAATATCCGGCAGACAATAGCGGCTTGATCTTCGGCCGTTAAGGTGCTTTGGCTTACACTGATTGCGGTTGTTGGAGCCTGGGTTCGTGATCGGGAGGTGGCTATATTGTTGGTGAGGCGCCCGATGCCTCGCCAATCAATTCACGCCACCAAAAGGAATGTATTATGTTTCTGGATAAACAAAACACTGTTGCACCACTTTCCCGCCTCAAGTCAATAAGTGCCGGAATACTCAGCGCTGCGCTGCTGGCCGGAGTGGTGCTTGGCCCGGCAATGGCATCGGCACAAGCCGATCAGCAGCCGGCGGTTACCGAAGCCTTGACCTCTACGCCGGTGCTTGACATCAATTCCGCTGAAGCTGAAGAGATAGCGGATGTACTGCAAGGTGTGGGGCTGCAAAAGGCCACCGCCATTGTCCAGTACCGGTCGGAGCACGGGCCGTTTGCCACGGTAGACGATTTACTGAAGGTCAGAGGCATTGGAGCCGCCACTTTGGCTAAAAACCAGCAGCTTATAAAGCTCGATTAGCACCGCAGGCCACAGCGATAGGCCCGGGCTTAGTGCTCGGGCTTTTTTTGTGTCAAAATTCGGCCTCATTCACCGGAGAGCAAAACCATGGCAGATGTCCAAGAAAGCCTGGGTCCGCGTATTATCACGGCGCTGGATTTCAACCATTTGGCTAGCTGCATCAAATTTGCCAAGCAACTGGATGCAAAGCTGTGCCGCGTAAAAGTAGGTAAAGAGCTTTTCACCCAATGTGGGCCGGCGGTGGTCGAACAACTCCAGGCGCTGGGTTTTGACGTCTTTCTCGATCTGAAGTTTCACGACATTCCCGCCACCGTAGCCGGCGCCTTGAAAGCGTCTGCCAATCTTGGCGTGTGGATGGTGAATGTCCACATTTCCGGTGGCCCCAAAATGCTGGACGCCGCCGTGACGGCGCTGTCCTCCGCTTCTCACACGCCATTGTTGATTGGTGTTACGGTATTGACCAGTATGTCTGCCGATGAACTGCGCGCCTGCGGGGTGACGCGCCCGCTGCCCGAGCAGGTTGTGTACCTGGCAGACATGGCGCGTCAGCACGGGCTGGACGGTGTGGTCTGCTCCGCGCAGGAAGCGGCGGTGCTCAGGAGCAAACTGGGCCGGGAATTCCTGCTGGTGACACCGGGGATCAGGCCTGCAGGCAGTGCACTTAATGACCAGACAAGGATAATGACCCCGGAACAGGCCGTCGCGGCAGGCAGCGACTACCTGGTAATAGGCAGACCGATCACATCTGCCAAAGATCCAGGTGAGGCTTGCAGAGCCATTGCTCAGTCCATCGCAGTTTAGACATGAGGCTCACATAATGAGGCAAGGCACGCACGCGCAAAATTTTGTACCCGTTGTTGCCGTAGATGGGCCCAGCGGCGCGGGTAAAGGCACCGTCTGTCGAGTACTGGCAGAGGCCACAGGCTTTGCGCTGCTGGACAGCGGGGCCTTGTACCGGCTGACTGCGCTGGCGGCTATGCGTCGGGCCATAAGTGTACAGAATGAGGCCCAGGTTGCCGAACTGGCCAAGGCCCTTGATGTAGAGTTTCAGCCGTCCGGCAACACCACCTTGATCACCTTGGGCGGGGAGGACGTAACAGATGCGATTCGGCAGGAAGCGGTGGGGATGAACGCATCAATCGTGGCGGCCTATCCGCCCGTGCGCGCCGCACTTCTCGATCGTCAAAGAGCCTTTGCCGTGCCACCCGGGCTGGTGGCAGACGGCCGCGACATGGGTACCGTGGTCTTTCCTCGGGCGCTGGTCAAAGTGTTCCTGACCGCCAGTGCCGAAGAGCGGGCACAGCGGCGGCGGCTGCAACTGCAGGCGGCAGGCATTGAGGCAGACGGGCACCAACTCCTTAAAGATATTCAGGAGCGTGATCTGCGAGATTCCAGCCGTGCGGTGGCGCCCCTCAAACCGGCTGCCGATGCAATCGTATTGGATAGCACGGATATGCCGGTCAACGAGGTCGCGGAGAAAATCAAAGCGCTTCTCCGGTCAGCCTTGAACGCACGTCAATAGACCTCGGAGTGGAAAGTAACCGTTGTGATTAAGACAATTTTTTCATGGATCAAATGGCTTCTTATTGCGGCTTGGCTAGTCATTGTGGTGCTGGTGGGTGCCAAGCTTGCGCAGCAGAATGGCCAGCTACTGGAAGTGGAATTACTGGTGTGGCGTCTACCGGAAGCGTCAGCCGGGTTCATTCTGGCGGCCACTTTACTGGTGGGCGTCACGGCCGGAGTGCTGGCGCTGTTGCCTAGTCTGATTTTGTTCAAGCTGAGACTTAGGCGTGCTCAGGGCCGGCTGCGCAAGCTGGACCAATCTTCCAGCCTCATCAACCCGGGGCCGGCAGACGGCTGATTCTCCATGGAATTGGTCCTGTTTGTTACGCTGTTCCTTGCGGTTGCTATTGGCTACATCCTTGGGCGGCGGCCGCGCATTGCTGCGCTTCGCAACAACAGGAGAGGAAAGCTCGGCTTTGAGCAAAGATACCTCGCCGGCCTGAACCAGCTCCTGAAAGAGCAGCCGGATTCCGCCGTGGAAACCTTTGTTTCCAGCCTGGAAGTGAACGGGGATACGCTGGAGACACATCTATCGATGGGCAGTCTACTGCGTCGTAGAGGCGAAGTAGACAAAGCCATCAGGATTCATCAAAACCTTCTTTCCCGCCCAGGGCTAACCCGTCGGCAGAACGACCAGGTTCAGCTGGAGCTGGCGCTGGACTATAAAAAGTCCGGCTTGCTGGATCGCCAGGAGGCGCTGCTTCGCGATCTGGGCCGCTCGGCGGACTTGGGCATCCGGGCGGAAGCCCTTGTTCATCTTGTCGAAGTTTATCAACAGGGGCAGGATTGGCAAAAAGCGATCGAGGCCGCAGATGAGCTGTGTCATAAACGCTTCAGGTCCGACACCGCCCACTGGTGTCATCTGCAAGCCCATTTCTGTTGTGAACTGGCCGACCTGGCGCGGCATACGGAATCCAGGCAAAACTTCCTGGCCTGGACCACCAAAGCACTCGGTTACGAGCGCGGCCATCCCCGCGCCGCGCTGAACATGAGCTGGTGGGAGTTGGAGCATGGGCGCCCCAAGCAGGCGTTGAAATGGCTGGCTCCTGTAGCCGCAGAAGTTCGCTTGTTGCCCGAGCTGGTAACAGCCGCAACGCGGTGTTACGAGCGGATGAATGCTCCGCACAAGCTGCTCTCCTACCTGTATGACCTCAACCAGAAACAACCATCAGCGGCCCTGTTGTTGCCGCTTGCGGATCAGGTTCATGAGCAAAGCGGTGAGCGTGCCGCCCTGGATCTTTTACGGGAAAAGTCCGGAAGCATCGACGGCCTGCAGTTGATTGCTCAGTTCCTGTCGTTGACCGACGCCTCCGGCGTTCCCTACCAGGGCGTTCGCGCGCTGGTCGAAGAGCATCTGCCACCGGTGTATCGGTGTCACAATTGCGGATTCGAGGGTGCAAGAGTCTATTGGTGTTGTCCAACATGTAAGCACTGGTTGTAAACACGGCCTGGTGCGCCAGTGGCGGGCTTGATGCGCCGTTACCTGTGTTAATGGTTGCAATTTCCACCATCTTCTGGTAGTTTCGCGCGGCCTCGCGCTATGGTGGCCTGCGGTTTAGCCCCATTGATGAGGAATACTCCAAGCAGCTTGCTTCTTTTGCCAGATCCTGAAGAGCAGGTTGATCAACTAACAATCCCGCGTCCTGGCAGTGCGGTTACTCGTATGGGGTGCTGGCCCAGCGCGCCTTACGTCTCTTTTTATAGGTATTTTAATGAGCGAGAGCTTTGCAGAACTCTTTGAAGAAAGTTTAAAAACGGTAGATATGGAACCTGGTTCCATCGTCACCGGCGTCGTAATTGATATCGATCAGGACTGGGTGACTGTTCACGCCGGACTTAAGTCCGAAGGCGTCATTCCCGCTTCTCAGTTTTACGATGACCATGGCAATCTGACGCTCGCGATTGGTGACGAAGTTCAAGTGGCTCTGGAGTCCGTGGAAGACGGTTTCGGAGAAACACGTTTGTCGCGTGAAAAAGCCAAGCGCGCTGAAAGCTGGAAGGTTCTGGAAGCGGCTCACTCGGCTGACCAAGTAGTTAAGGGTGTCATCAATGGTAAAGTCAAAGGTGGCTTCACTGTTGACGTTTCTGGCATCAGGGCCTTCTTGCCCGGCTCCCTGGTGGATATCCGCCCTGTGCGTGAAACCACCCACCTCGAAGGCAAAGATCTCGAGTTTAAAGTCATCAAGCTGGATCAAAAGCGCAACAACGTTGTTGTGTCTCGTCGAGCCGTTATGGAGCAGGCGAACTCCAACGAGCGCGAAGAGCTGCTGGCTACTCTGCAGGAAGGTATGGCGGTCAAGGGTATCGTCAAAAACCTCACCGACTACGGCGCCTTCGTTGATCTTGGCGGCGTTGATGGTCTGCTGCACATTACCGATATGGCCTGGAAACGCATCAAGCATCCGAGCGAAATCGTCAACGTCGGCGACGAAATTGAAGTCAAGGTTCTGAAGTTTGACCGTGAGCGCAACCGCGTATCGCTGGGCTTGAAGCAACTGGGTGAAGATCCGTGGCAAGCCATCACGGCTCGCTACCCAGAAGGCTCGCGTGTCAAAGCTCGTGTGACCAATCTGACCGACTACGGCTGTTTTGCTGAAATCGAGACGGGTGTAGAAGGCTTGGTGCACGTATCCGAAATGGATTGGACCAACAAGAACATCCATCCGTCCAAAGTGGTTCAGGTGGGCGACGAAGTAGAAGTGATGATCCTGGACATCGACGAAGAGCGTCGTCGAATCTCCCTGGGCATCAAGCAGTGCCAGGAAAACCCCTGGGATGCCTTCTCCCGTCAGTTTGCCAAAGGCGACAAGATCAGCGGCAAGATCAAGTCGATCACGGACTTCGGTATCTTCATTGGCCTGGACGGCGGCATTGATGGCCTGGTTCACCTCTCCGATATCTCCTGGAACGAAGCCGGCGAAGAAGCTGTGCGCAAGTTCAAGAAGGGTGACGAGATAGAAACCGTTGTACTGGCTATAGATTCCGAGCGTGAGCGTATCTCGCTGGGCGTCAAGCAGCTTAACGAAGATCCCTTCTCTTCCTATGTTGCAGAAAACGACAAAGGCAGCATCGTTAAGGGTATTGTTAAGGAAGTGGACGCCAAAGGCGCCATCATCACTCTGTCTGGCGATATCGAAGGCACACTGAAAGCCTCCGATCTCAGCCGCGATAAGATTGAAGATGCTCGCAACGTCCTGAAAGAAGGTGATGAGGTTGAGGCCAAGATCACCAACGTTGACCGCAAGAATCGCACTATCATTCTTTCGGTCAAGGCGAAGGATGTCGAGGAAGAAAAATCGGCGATCAAAGAGCACAGCACCAAGCAGTCCGAGCAAATGGCGCCTGCCACTATTGGCGACCTCATCAAGGCTCAGATTGAAAGTCAAGAAAACCGTTAATTCGGGTTTTTGGGAATTGAAGGCGGCCACTGGCCGCCTTTTTCATTTGTGGCCCTGGCCATCTGTCTTCATTAGGGCTGCGCTTCACGGTGCTCCTGTCACCCGGGCGCGGCCCGAGCAACCCCCAATGGGCTAAGGGACGTATCAACTTTCCCGGGCCATAGGCGTTTGCGCCGTTTCTTTTGTTCCATAACAGGATTGGTATAACATCTCAGCCGTTGTTCCATTCCAAACTAATAGCAGAGACTCCGTATGACCGAAAAAGATCGCACATCCGGTACGCCCGAGCAAAATGAATCGGTTTTGTCTATCCTGGACGATGTCGAAGAAGAGGTCGTGGATGCGAGCGGCGCCAAGGTGCGACGCAAAGGTGTCTACCTTCTGCCCAACCTGTTCACTACCATTGCCATGTTCGCTGGCTTTTTTGCCATTATCTCCGGCATGAAAGGCAATTTTGCTGCAGCAGGTTTTGCCATTATTGCGGCGCAGCTTATGGATGGGTTCGACGGGCGGGTGGCGCGGATGACCAACACGACCAGTGCCTTTGGAGTGCAGTACGACAGCCTGTCCGACCTGGTGTCATTCGGATTGGCGCCGGCCTTGGTGATTTTCAGCTGGGGCCTGGAGCCCTTGGGCAAGCTCGGCTGGGCGGTTGCGTTTCTGTATGCGGCCTGCGCGGCATTGCGTCTGGCCAGATTCAACACTCAAGCTGAAAGTGTCGACAAAAGGTTTTTTGTGGGGCTGGCCAGTCCCCCGGCTGCAGCAGTCTTGGCCACCATAGTTTGGAGTTGGCATGACACAGTTCCGTCGCGAGAAGTCTCTGTTCTGCTGGCACTGCTAACCGTGTTACTGGGTTTGCTTATGGTCTCGAGTGTGCGATACACCAGCTTCAAGGATTTGAACCTGCGGGGCAGGGTGCCTTTTGTTGTGATGCTGGCCGCGCTCATGATTTTCGTGGTGGTCGTGATTGATCCACCCCGAATGCTGTTGCTGATTGCATGCATCTATGGGCTTTCCGGTCCTGTGGCCTGGCTGTTCAGTTACCGAAAGCGCAGGAAAGAGCAGGCGAAGCGGAATCAGGCGGTGGAAAGCCCAGCGCAAGTGCCCAGTACAGACGCGGATGAAAAAACCGGATAAAACTATTGACGGCCCAGTCGCGTAAGAGCATAATTCGCCTCCCTTGTAGAGGGTGGCAAGCAAAGCCGCCACCCAGGCAGCAGGGGGCGGCAAAAAAAGTTAAAAAACTTCTTGCCAGGAAAAACAAAAAGCGTATAATGCGCGCCTCACCAAGCGGTGAAGCCAAGATCCCAAGCGATCTGGCGCTG
>CAYNST010000012.1:0-53241 GCA_964399955.1 uncultured Cellvibrionaceae bacterium
CTCCGCCCCTTCGGGGCCGCCTTACGGGCGTTCCATCCTGTTCCCGACACGATGGCGACCATTTCCTAACGCAGCCCTGCGCGAATCTGGGCGTGAGCTGAATAGTCACGACGTCAACGGTTGACGCGGTAGGACTCGTAGAGCGCGGCGGCCAGTATGAGGCTGCCCCCGATCAACACCGGCATGCCTGGTTGCTCCTGCAAGAGCAGCCAACCGAGAAGCACCGCCACCGGTGGCTGCAGGCAACTGATCAAACTGACCGATTTAGCGGACAACTGGCGCAGCCCAACCGCTATCAGGGTGTGGCTGAGAGCTGTACTAACCAGGCCCAGCATCAGTAACAGCTGCCAGCCACCGGCGGACAAACCCGGTAGCGCCTGCCAGTTGCACAAAGGTGCCGTAACCAGTGCCACCACGCATACCTGCAGTAACATGACGCTGTTGCTCTTTTCGCCGTGCAGGTAGCGGTGCTGGATGACGTTGCGCGCCCCGAAGGTGAGGGCGGAGAGCAGGCCAAACAGGACCCCCGTTAGCGCTGCGCCATCTGCCCGCCAATCCGGCACCATCAGTGCAACACCCAGAAGCACAACGCTTGCCGCCAGGCAGTCTCTCATTGCCGGTTTCCGCCGGTTGAATGCTGCCTCCATCAACACGGTGAACACGGGGTAGGCGTAGTGCGCCAAAATCCCAATGGCAACGGTGGAGCTTTGCATGGCGTGAAAGAAAAATGTCCAGTGCAACGCCATGAGTACGCCCAGCACCGCAACCACCCGATAGTGACCTGGGTTGGCAAGCGCCAGGCTCTGGCGGTTGAGCAGCGCAAATAGCACAAGGCCAAAGGCCGCAATGACGCAGCGCAAATGGGTAATGCTGAGCGCATCAAGATCAATGGACTTTGAAATGACACCATTGATGCTGGAAATAAGCGTTGCAGCGTAGAGTGCAGTGAGAGCAAACCTTAAACTGGGCATGCGATACGCCGGGAGAGGAGAGGGGAGAGGGGTTGCTAAGCTGGCACGACAGCAAGCCCCGGCGTGCGGTGTAGGCTACTGCCCCGGCAGAGCCTGCGGCCGGGGCAGTAGCCCGTCAGCCTTGCAGATGTTGCTCAAGAACGGCAGCAGCACCCACGAAAGCCGTTTCTGGATGGGTGATAAGGTACGCGGGAATCGTTTTGACGTAGTGACTCATTACGCCTTTGTCGGCAAATCGCTCTGCAAACGAACTGGCTTGCAGAAACTCAACAAAGCGGGGCATTACGCCGCCGGCCATGAATACCCCGCCCTTGGCGCCATAGGTAAGGGCCAGGTTGCCGGCGAAGCTTCCGGCAAAGCTGCAGAAGGTGGACAGGGTTTCGGTGCAGAGTTCGTCTTCGCCGGCCAAGGCGGCCTTGGTGATGTCTGCGGGTTGCAGTGCACGTGCGGTTGCACTGCGGACGGCGCAGATAGCATGGTAAATGTTGACCAGGCCAGGGCCGGATATAAAGCGCTCGGCAGAGACATGCCCCCATTGCGCCATCGCCGCTTTGACAACCTCGGCCTCAAAGGGTGTGGCGGGCGCAATGTTGATATGGCCGCCTTCACTGGGGTTGGGCAGCCAGCGCCCATTATGATGAAGCAAACCCGCCACACCCAGCCCCGTGCCTGCGCCAAAGACGGCGCGGGTGGCCTGGTGATTGCTCTCACCGGTTTTGATGGTCACCAGGTGGTCCGCTGTGATTTGCCCGCATGCAGCGGCGACGGCGGCAAAGTCATTGATGGCGAGAAAATCGGTGACACCGAACTCCCTGGAAACACTGCTGCAGGAAAATTCCCAGCTAAGGTTGGTCATGCGCACCAGGTCACCGGTGACTGGGCCGGCAAGGGCAATACACATGGCGCTGGGCTGAAGATCGCCGGCAGACGCCAAATAATGGCGCACAGCGTCGGATAGGCTGGCAAAGCCTTTGGCGTCCAGAATTCGGATGTGCTCAAAGGTGAATTGCTGATCTTTTTTGCCGGTTACCAAGGCAAAGCGAGCGTTGGTGCCGCCTATGTCGGCCACTAAATAAGGATACATTCGCCAATCTCGTCAGGTTGTAGGATGCGGAATCACCGTGGTTGTGCCGCCTTGCAGAGCCCGCGGGCTGCAGTGAACGGGCAGCGGCAAGGTTGGGCTTGCTCCCCCCGTTGAACGCTGCCCCACCGCTGCGCTCAGCCACTTGTATGAGGGCAGTGCAGCAGGAGGCAAACAGAAGGGGGGGCGGCTTTAGCTGCCCATCTTGGACTGCAGGTAATTGGGCAGGGTAACCTTGCCAATCAAGTCCAGTTGGGTTTCTATCCAGTCTACGTGCTCTTCTTCCGACGCCAGGATTTTCTCAAGCAACTCCCGCGAGACATAGTCCTGAACCGATTCACAATAGGCAATGGCTTCTCGGAGGTCGGGGATGGCCTTGAGCTCAATTTTCAGATCGCACTCGAAGATTTCCTGCACCGATTCGCCAATCAGCAGTTTACCCAGGTTTTGGTAGTTTGGCAGGCCGTCCAGAAACAAGATACGCTGGGTCAATTCATCCGCATGTTTCATCTCGTCAATGGATTCGTGATACTCGTGCTCGGCAAGTTCCTTGAAGCCCCAGTGCTGCAACATACGCGCGTGCAAGAAGTACTGGTTGATAGCAATTAGCTCGTTGTAAAGAATCTTGTTGAGATGTTCTATGACTTTTGCGTCGCCCTTCATTGTCAGCCCCTTGGTCCTGAGTGACCGTCAAGTTTGAATCCAGGGCGCGCCGGTGTCAATCAAACCGGCCATGCCGAGCCCTCATACGGACAGGGCCGCGACCTGGTTTGGCCCGGTTGACAGGCTGCAGAGGTGCAGGCAGTGGTTGAGCAGGGAGCGGTTCAGGCGACGGCCGAGTAGAATTGCACCGCAGCGGCTTTTTCTTGTAATGTCTCGCGCACCAGGGCCCGGGTTTCACAGGCGCAGCGCCCGCACTGGGTCATCACGCCCAAGGCATTGCGAACGTCGCGTAAGCTTTCGGCGCCGTCTTGGACCAGTTGGCGTATCTGATGATCGGTAATACCTTTGCACAAACAGATAAACATAAGCGGGGTCGCAATTTGTTGATTGGCTGTTTTATGTACCAAATTTAATAGGAATGATAATGGTTGTCAATTGTATTGCGGGGTTTTTTGTTGAAGAATGTGAGGAGCCGCAGATTCTACTGTCCATGCCGATCGCGGCGGGCTATAGGTGCCATATAGAAAATCAATCACCTGCGCATGCCTATCCTGTGTATCATTGCTTGACTCAATTGATGTCAGCTTTTTGATTAAACAATATGCAGTGCAGATACCCTTTTAGCGGTATCCGCCGTAGCTGCAGCGAAGGCTTGGCGGGCTTCAGTCCGCCGGGTCATCCTGGAGGTTCAGTCCTCTTTCAATATCAACACGAAACTTGGGAGTTAAGAAATGGGCGTATTAGTTGGTAAACCCGCACCAGACTTCACCGCACCTGCTGTGCTTGGCAATGGCGAAATCGTTGACAGCTATAGCTTTTCCGAAGCCACCAAGGGTAAGAAGGCCGTCGTGTTTTTCTACCCTCTCGACTTCACCTTCGTTTGTCCGTCAGAGCTGCTGGCATTCAACAGCCGCTACGATGAGTTCAAGAAGCGTGGCTGCGAAGTGATCGGTGTATCCATTGATTCACACTTCAGCCACAACGCCTGGCGCAATACCCCGGTCAATGAAGGCGGTATCGGGCCGGTCAAGTATGCCTTGGTGGCTGATATGAATCATCAGATCTGCAAGGCCTACGATGTTGAATCAGCCGGTGGAATGGCGTTCCGCGGGTCTTTCCTGATAGACGAAGACGGCCTGGTGCGCCATCAGGTGGTCAACGATCTGCCGCTCGGTCGCAACATCGACGAGATGCTGCGTATGGTTGATGCCCTGGCGTTCCACCAGGAGCACGGCGAGGTTTGTCCGGCAGGATGGCAGGAAGGGGACAAAGGAATGAATGCATCGCCAGAGGGTGTGGCCGCTTACTTGAGCGAGCACGGCGAGAAGCTCTAACAGGGTTTGTTCGTCCAACAAAAAAGCCGGGCTTAGCCCGGCTTTTTTGTTTATGGCAGCAGTGAGTCCGGCAGCTGATCGTGGAGTGGCCAGCCGCCCAGCGCCTGCCAGCGGTTGACGATGGCGCAAAACAACTCTGCCGTTTTCAGTGCGTCGTATTCCGCCGAATGAGCGCTTTTGTTGGAGAACTCGATCTGGGCAATTTGGCAGGCCCGGGCCAGCACCGTGTGGCCGAAGGCAAGGCCTGCGAGAGTCGCGGTATCAAAACAGGAGAAGGGGTGAAAGGGGTTGCGCTTGATCTTGCAGCGCGAGACCGCCGCGTTGACAAAACCCAGATCAAAATGCGCGTTGTGGCCTACCATGACCGCACGAGTGCAATCGTAATCCTTGATCTTCCGCCGCACGCTGTTGAACAGCTCTGCCAGAGCGTAGTCTTCAGGTACCGCTTGGCGATCATCACGCTCCAGATCTATGCCGGTGAAGTCGAGGGCAGCCTGCTCGATGTTGGCGCCGTCAAAGGGCTCCAGGTTGAAGGAGTGTACAGCGTCGATCATCAGGGTCCCGTCGCCGTCCATGTCCAGCGTCACCGCCGAAATCTCCAGAAGGGCGTCGGTGCGTGCGTTGAAGCCGCCGGTTTCCACATCGATGACCACCGGCATGAAGCCCCTGAAGCGGTTGGAAAACAAAGACGCGCACTTGTCGTTGATTATGGTCACAGTTGTCCTTCAGGAAGCGGTTGAAGCAAATGCAGGCGCCAGGGGATGGTCTCGCCTGCGCGCAGAGGAATCAGCGCGGTGCCTGCCATTTCCAGCTGTTCGGGAGCCCGCCAGGCCTGTTTATGCAGCGTTACGGTTTGGGTATTGCGAGGCAGGCGGTAAAAATCAGCACCAAAATGGCTGGCAAAGCCTTCCAGGCGCTGCAGGGCGCCGGCCTGCTCAAAGGCTTCGGCGTACAACTCGATAGCGGCGTAGGCGGTGTAAGCGCCGGCGCAGCCGCAGGCGGTTTCTTTTTTGTGCTGGGCGTGGGGCGCCGAATCCGTGCCCAGAAAGAACTTGTTGTTGCCGCTGGTCGCGGCTTCGATAAGCGCAGCCTGGTGCGACCGCCGCTTTAGGATGGGCAGGCAATAGTAATGTGGCCGAATGCCGCCCGCGAGCAGGTGATTGCGGTTGTAGAGCAGGTGGTGCGCTGTGATGGTGGCCGCAACATTGGGACCCGCCCGGGTCACAAAGTCGACTGCGGCACGGGTCGTGATGTGCTCTAGCACCACTCTCAGCTGGGGGTGACGCTCAGTCAGGGGGGCCAGAATGGTGTCAATGAACACGGCTTCCCGGTCGAAGATGTCGACATGGTCGTGGGTCACCTCGCCGTGCACCAGCAATACCAAACCGACGTCGGCCATGGCCTCCAACGCTTTGTCGATACGGGCAACGTCGGTCACACCGGAGGCTGAGTTGGTGGTTGCGCCTGCCGGGTAGAGCTTGGCGCCTACAACGCCTGCGGCCTTCGCGGCGCGGATCTGCTCGGGGCTGGTGTTGTCAGTCAAATACAGCACCATCAGCGGTTCAAACGCCAGTCCGCTGGGGACGGCCGCCAGAATACGGGATTTATACTCCAGCAAGGCTTCCGCAGTGGTTGCCGGTGGCACCAGATTGGGCATGACGATGGCGCGGCGAAACTGTCGGGCTGCGTCGGCAACGGTGCGGATAAGGCTGGCGCCATCGCGCAGGTGGATGTGCCAATCGTCAGGGGCAGAAATGGTCAACTGTTCGGACATGGTCAATAGCAGGCTTCAAAGTGGTTTCAAGCTGCATGCTACCGAAAACCGTCGCTAAAGCACAGGCACAACCAGCCGATATGCTGTTTTACCAACTCGCAATTGTTAGAAGGGCGGATGAAACGGCTTATCTGGGCGGCGATCTTAATATCCGGCGCAAGCCTGGCCTCTACCTATACCGGTGTGATCAACGACACTGGCTGGCAGGTTGAAGAGTCGGTGTTCGCCTGTCGATTGTCGCATCGGGCGGAAACCTACGGCGCGGGGGTGTTTGAAACCCGCGCCGGCGAGTCGTCCCGCTTTCATCTGGTATCCGATCAAAATCGGTTTGCTGCGGGCCAGGCACAGGTGCTGGCCCGCAGCCCGGCTTGGATGGAGCGGCCCGAGACCCAGCTACTGGGTCAGCCGAACCTGGGCGCGGGCCCTAAGGGCATCAACCTCGACAACCTCTACGCCGAGGCCATGCTTCTGCAGTTGTACCACGGCAGGGATGTGCTGGTGAGCCAGAGGAGTGAGCCCTCACGGATCGAAGCCGGGGAGCTTGCTTTGCCTGTCATCGGCTTCCGCCCCGCCTACAGGATCTATCGGCAATGCCTGGCCAATCTGTTGCCGGTCAATTTCGACCAGGTCAAACGCACTGCGGTCTACTTTGGTTCCAACCTGTTTGACGACTTGCCGGTGAGTGAACGAGAAAAACTGGATGCGGTCGCGCTTTACGCCGTCGCCGACAGCAGTGTGAAAGAAGTGTATATCGATGGGCATACCGACAGTGTGGATAGCATGCAGTACAATTTGGAACTCTCCGAGAGGCGCGCTGAAGAGGTCAAGCGTTACCTGCTGAGCAAAGGAGTGCCAGAGCAATCCATTATCAGTCGCTGGCACGGCCAGCGCTACCCGATTGCCGATAACACCCATGCCGATGGGCGGGCAAGTAACCGGCGGGTTACGGTGCGCCTGGAGCGTGTCGACCTAAAAACACTGCAGCGCTGATCCTCCGGCGCGTTGAATGTGGCCGGGCAGTGGGCGCAGCCGGTCAGCAGCACTCGTATTTACCTTGCAAGGACGCACTCTGCAAACCGTCAGCCCCCACGCTTTTCTAACCTACGCAACAACATCCCTCACGCAATTCTGCTGCGGCTCGGTTGGCCGCCGGTGACGCTCACCGGGGGTTGAACTTGACCTGGATCAAGCGGCGGCGTTTTTACGGCAAAGCCGGCCCAATTTCCGGCGTTTAACTGTTAATCTGCTGCCGTTGACGCTACAATGCCGCCGCCGGAAATTCCGGAATTCTTCTTGCTACTTACCTGTTGGAGTGCTCATGGCGACCGTAAACAAAGTGGTTTTGGCTTATTCTGGTGGATTGGATACGTCAGTTATCGTGCGTTGGTTGCAAGACACCTATCAGTGTGAGGTGGTGACCTTTACCGCAGACATCGGTCAGGGAGAAGAAGTTGAGCCCGCGCGCGCCAAAGCCCGTGCGCTGGGTGTGAAAGAGATTTACATCGAAGATCTGCGCGAAGAATTTGTACGCGATTATGTATTCCCCATGTTCCGGGCCAACGCCATCTATGAGGGCGAGTACCTGCTGGGCACATCCATAGCCCGCCCGCTGATTGCCAAGCGGCTGGTGGAAATTGCCGGAGAAACCGGTGCCGACGCCATTTCCCACGGCGCCACCGGCAAGGGCAACGATCAGGTACGTTTTGAGCTGGGCGCCTACGCGTTGAAGCCGGGCATCAAGGTGATCGCGCCTTGGCGGGAGTGGGATCTGACCTCCCGCGAAACCCTGATGGCGTATTGCGAAAAACACAATATTCCGGTGGATTTTGCCAAAAACCGCAAAAAGTCGCCATATTCCATGGATGCCAACCTGCTACACATTTCCTACGAGGGCGGGGTGTTGGAGAACACCTGGACTGAAGCCGAAGAAGACATGTGGCGCTGGAGTGTGTCGCCGGAGGCCGCGCCTGATAAACCCGAATACCTGGAGCTCAGCTTCCAAAACGGTGATGTGGTTGCGGTTAACGGTGAGCAATTGTCGCCTGCGCAAATTCTGGAATCGCTCAATAAAAAAGGCGGTGCACACGGCATCGGTCGCCTGGATATCGTAGAAAATCGTTATGTGGGCATGAAGTCGCGCGGGTGTTATGAAACTCCCGGCGGCACCATCCTGTTGAAGGCCCACCGCGCCATTGAGTCCATTACCCTTGACCGGGAAGTGGCTCATCTCAAGGACTCCTTCATCGAGCGCTACGCGTCCATGATCTACAATGGCTACTGGTGGTCGCCCGAGCGGTTGATGTTGCAGCAGGCCATTGACGCCTCTCAGAATTTTGTCAATGGCGATGTCCGTTTGAAGCTTTTCAAAGGGTCCGTGTCTGTAGTGGGGCGCCGGTCCGACAACAGCCTGTTTGATGAAAAGATTGCCACCTTCGAAGAAGACGCAGGCGCTTATAATCAGAAAGATGCAGAAGGCTTCATCAAATTGAATGCGCTGCGTATGCGCATTGCGGCCCAAAAAGGCCGGGCGCTCTGAATTTCCGGTGTCAGGCTTCGCATCTTGTTGGCTCCGTCGTAGAGGATTGTCATGAACATCGGAATTTTGGCCGCAGTGCTGCTTATCAGTGGTTTTTCAGCCAGCGCCTACGCTCAGCGTAGCGACAGCAATACCTTTCGCGAGCGTCCCACCTTCAACTATGCGGAAGTTGGCTACGGCCGGCAAAAGCTGGATGTGTTCAGTCCTGAATCCGTTAATGATGGGCGCAGTTGCTGGCAGGACGGTGCTTTTCTGAACGCAAGCATCATGGTCAATGAGCAGGTGTTTGTCGAGGCGCGCCATTCCGACCTGGAAGGCAGCCTCTGCGGGTTCAGAAGCACATCCATCGGCACCGGCCTGCGCGTTGATTTTGGCCGAACCTCTGTTCTCTACGGTGCTGTCCGCCTGATCTATCGCAAGTACCGTCCCGCAGCGGGTGGCGACAGCGATCCGGGGGTTGGACTGACTGCCGGTATCCGCACCATGCTTGCACCGGGAGTGGAAATGAACGGTTTTTTTGGTGCGGAAAAAGTCGACGAGATTGGTGAAACTTTCGCCGGTTTGGGTGTCAATTATTACCTAACGCGCGAATTCAGCTTGACCGGGGACCTTACCCTGAACGATGACGGCAATGAAGCCTACTCTGTGGGGGTCCGCATTAATTTTTGACCTGCCGCCTGAAGGCGGGTCTGCATTCGAGCGCCAGCGCTGCGCTCCAAAGCGCCAGATAGGTGTGTAGTAAATGGTCAAACCATTTCTGTGCTGCTGTGTCGGCAACTGTGCGCCAAGTATGCGGCCGTCGTGTATTTTCCATGATGAACGCACTCTCCCTTCCCAGGCATTTTTGCATCCCACAGGGCATTCTGTTGGCGATGATCTAGACTCTTTTTTTACTTCAATGGGGCAGTACTATGGGCAGTGATCTGCATCACTCATCTGCGCCTGTCTACAACTACCATGTGGTTCGTCAGTTCACCATCATGACGATCGTCTGGGGTATTGTAGGCATGGGCGTAGGGGTTCTTATTGCGGCGCAATTGATGTGGCCGGACATGAACAACTGGCTGGGCCCTTACGGCCACTTCGGCCGATTGCGGCCGCTGCATACCAATGGCGTCATCTTTGCTTTTGGTGGCTCAGCCCTGTTTGCCACTTCCTATTACGTGGTGCAGCGCACCTGCCAGGCCCGACTGTACGGTGGCTGGCTGATTCCCTTCACCTTCTGGGGGTGGCAGGCGGTTATCGTGGCGGCGGTCATTACCCTGCCCATGGGTTACACCTCGGCCAAGGAATACGCAGAGCTGGAGTGGCCCATTGACATACTCATCACCCTGGTTTGGGTTGCCTACGCCATTGTCTTTTTTGGCACCATTGTCAAACGCCGAACCTCCCACATCTATGTGGCCAACTGGTTTTTCGGATCCTTCGTCATCACCGTGGCGGTCCTGCATATTGTCAACAGCATGGCGGTGCCGGTGCATGGGTTGAAGTCCTATTCGGCCTACAGTGGTGCTGCCGATGCCATGATCCAGTGGTGGTACGGCCATAATGCGGTCGGGTTTTTCCTGACGGCGGGCTTCCTCGGCATCATGTATTATTTTGTACCCAAACAGGCTGGCAGGCCCATCTACTCCTACCAGCTATCCATCGTGCATTTCTGGGCGCTGATATCCGTTTACGTCTGGGCCGGGGCACACCACCTGCATTATTCCGCTTTACCAGACTGGGCTCAAAGCCTGGGCATGGTGATGTCCATTGTGCTGCTGGCGCCCTCATGGGGAGGCATGATCAACGGCATCATGACCCTGTCCGGCGCCTGGCATAAGTTGCGCACAGACCCCATTCTGCGCTTTTTGGTGGTCTCGTTAACCTTCTACGGCCTGTCCACCTTCGAAGGCCCCATGCTCTCCATCAAGACGGTCAATGCCCTGTCGCACAACACCGACTGGACCATTGGCCACGTGCACGCCGGCGCTCTGGGGTGGGTGGCCATGATCACCATTGGAGCGGTTTACCACCTGTTGCCGGCGCTTTCCGGGCAAAAAGTCATGTGGAGTATCCGCCTGATCAACGTGCATTTCTGGCTCTCCACCGTGGGTGTGGTGCTGTACATCGCCGCCATGTGGGTCAATGGAATCATTCAGGGCCTGATGTGGCGCGCGTTCAACAGCGACGGCACCCTGACCTACAGTTTTGCCGAAAGTGTGGAGGCCAGCTATCCGGGTTACTTCGTGCGCTTTATCGGCGGTGCCTTCTTCTTTATCGGCATGCTGTTGATGGCCTACAACGCCTACCGCACTTTGACCTCTGCAGACGCCGTGTTCACGGAGGGGCCTCGGCAAACCGGTACTGCCCCGCAAGCGGGAGTCGCGAAATGAAAAATCACGATCTAGTGGAGAAAAACCTGGGCCTGATGGTGGTGCTGATTGTGGTGGCCATCAGTTTTGGCGGTTTGGTGGAGATTGTGCCGCAGTTTTTTCTGGATGAGACCACCGAGCCGGTCGAGGGCTTGACACCCTTGACGGCGATTGAACTGGAAGGACGCGACATCTACATCCGCGAAGGCTGCCACGTCTGCCACACGCAGATGGTCCGCCCCCTGCGCGCCGAGGTAGAGCGCTACGGGCATTATTCGGTGGCGGGAGAGAGCGTTTACGACCACCCCTTTCTTTGGGGATCCAAGCGGACCGGCCCCGACCTGGCGCGGGTGGGGGGGCGATACAGTGACGAGTGGCACAGGGCTCACCTGTACAACCCTCGCAGCGTGGTGCCAGAATCCAATATGCCGTCTTTCCCCTGGTTGTTCGACAACGTCCTCGACGGGCGCTACACGGCTCGCAAGATGAGCGCACTGCGCTCCGTCGGTGTCCCCTATACCGACGAAGACATCGCCGGCGCGGCGGAGAGCGTCCAGGGCATAACCGAGATGGACGCCTTGGTCGCCTATTTGCAGCAGTTGGGTACCATTCTCACATACAGACGGTGACCGCTATGGATATCAACGACTTGCGCAGTCTCTCCACAGTTTTGATGGCCGTTGCCTTTTTTGCCATCTGCTGGTGGGCGTTTGCGCCCAAGCGACGCAAACGTTTTGACGACGCAGCCCAATTGCCTTTTGCCGACGAACCGCAGGAGAACCAACCTGCGGACCCCGCAGCAAAAGAGCAGAACTCACAGCAACCCAAGGCCAAGGGCGATGAGCCCGAGAGCAAATAGACGCTAAAGGTCTCCCATGAGTATTTTTTGGAATTTTTGGATTATCGGCTTGACGGTTATCTGTCTGGCGCTGGTGACCTGGGTGTTGTTTGCCAATCGCAAGGTCGCCCTGCGCGACGATCAGGACCCCGAAAACCGCACGACCGGCCATATCTACGACGGCATTGAAGAGTACGACAACCCGCTGCCCAAGTGGTGGTTCCAGCTGTTTGTGGCCACGTTGATCTTCGCCGTACTCTACCTGCTGTATTACCCCGGGCTGGGGAGCTGGCGCGGTCTGGGCGGCTGGACTCAGGTGGGCGAGCTGGCGCGCGATCAGGAAGCGGCGCAGGAAGAAAACGCCGAAGCCTTTGCGAACTACCTGGCAACGCCGATAGAAGAACTGATTCACGACAGTGCCGCCATGAAAATGGGCATTCGACTTTTTTCAACCGAGTGTTCGGTTTGTCACGGCTCTGACGGCGGCGGCAATTACGGCTTTCCCGATCTGACAGACAACGACTGGTTGTATGGCGGCACGCCTGAGCGGATAAAAGAAACGATCACCCACGGGCGCACGGGCAACATGCCCGCCTGGGGCGCGATATTGGGCGAAAGCAGTGTGGCGGCCCTGACCGAATACGTTTTGCGCTTGTCCAACCTACCGCACGACGCAGCCCTTGCCACCAGAGCCGAGCCATTTTTTACCCAGCGGTGTGCAGCGTGTCATGGCGCAGACGGTACTGGTAATCAGGTTTTGGGGGCGCCCGATCTAACCAACAACATTTGGCTTTACGACGACAGCCGCGACAGCATTGCCCACACCATACGCAATGGGCGCGTCAATCTGATGCCCTCACAAGGCGACAAGCTCAAGGAGGAGAAGATCCACCTGCTGGCGGCTTATGTGTATGGCCTTTCGTTCGGTTCCGACTAGCCGGCGCGCCGCCTGTGATGGGCGGCATTTATTTGAAGGTCTGAATGGTGACAAGAGAACCTGAAAAAGTTTCAAACGACGCGGACCCGGGCGAGATTCGCTACGTCAATCTCTATGAGTCGCAAGCCAAAATCTATACCCGCAGTATCAGCGGCTTCTACACCCGCATTCGCCGCTACACCGGCATCCCGTTGATCATCGGTTTTCTGCTGCTGCCCTGGTTGGTCATCGACGGCCGTCCAGCGGTGTTGTTTGACATTCCCGCGCGCCAGTTTCACGTTTTGTGGCTCACCTTTTGGCCGCAGGACTTCATGCTGTTGGCTTGGGCCTTGATCATTGCCGCGTTCACCCTGTTCACAGTTACCGTATTGGTCGGCAGGGTCTGGTGCGGGTTCACCTGCCCGCAGACGGTGTGGACGCTCATCTTCATGAAGGTAGAGCACTGGTGCGAAGGAGACCGGAATCGGCGTATCAAGCTGGACCAGCAGCCCTGGAACCTGGAAAAGATCGCGCGCAAAGGCAGCAAGCATGTGATTTGGGTGCTAATTGCGTTCATCACCGGCGCCACCTTCGTCGGTTATTTTTTGCCCATCCGTGAGCTGCTGATGGGCCTGATCCCGGCCCGGACGGACACCGGCATGCTGTACTTTCCGGCCCCGCCCGCAGCGGTGTTCTGGACCGGGTTTTTTACCGCAGCAACCTATCTGAACGCCGGCTGGATGCGTGAGCAGGTGTGCAAATACATGTGCCCCTATGCGCGTTTCCAGTCGGTCATGTACGACCGCGACACCCTGGCGGTGCATTACGACGCCGGCCGGGGGGAGCAGCGGGGGCCGCGCAAGCCAAAAGACGACTACAAAGCCAAGGGGTTGGGGGATTGCACAGATTGCTCCTGGTGCGTGCAGGTGTGTCCGGTGGATATCGACATTCGCGACGGCCTGCAAAGCGAGTGCATCAACTGCGGGCTGTGCGTGGACGCCTGCAACTCTGTGATGGACAAAATGTCCTATCCACGAGGCCTGATTCGCTTTACTTCGGAAGATGAGTTGTCATCCGGAAGAACGCGGTTTTTCCGCCCACGGTTATTTGCTTATCTGTTGGTGGTGATGGCGATGCTGGCGGTGTTTTCCTACACCATTGCCACCCGCCACCCTGCCGGATTGGACATTCTGCGCGACCGTGGCGCGCGCATGTATCGCTTGAGCGGCGACGAAATCCTTAACGTCTACACCATCAAAATCAACAATATGGACAGTCGAGCGCACACCTTTGTCCTGTCCATAGAAAGTGAGCTGCCATTTGAGGTAAAAAACTATCAGCCGGTTGCAGTCGAATCCGGCGAAGTGTTTACCCTGCCGCTGCGAATTGGTTTGCCACGGGCGCAACTGACGGGCGCCCAGACGCCGCTGCTGCTGAATATCGTCGCGCAGGACGATGACAAGGTGCAGGCCTCCAGCAAGACCGTTTTCATAGGGCCAAGTGACGAATGAAAAAAGATGCGAGCTTTCGCCCTGCCTACCGTGAACCCTGGTTCTGGTTTGTCATGGCGCCTCTGATACTCTCTGTGCTGGTCAGCAGCGTGGTGGTCACCCTGGCTTTTCGCGGGGCCGACGACCGGGTTTACGGCGATTATTACAAGCAGGGGCGAATGATCAATTACCGCTTTGCCGCAGAGAGCAGTGCGGTAGAGCAGAATGTGGTCGCAGAGCTGGAGTTTGACAGCGGCGGTCGTGAGCTGCGTTTGCAGTTCAGCGGCAAGCAGGCACCCGACTGGATTGAAGTGTTTGTCTCTCATCCCGCTGAGGCGGACCTTGACCGGACTTTCACCCTTCGGCCAAGGGGTGAAGGCCGCTACATGGCGCACCTGACCGAGCCCCTGCAGGGGCGGCGTTATCTGGTGTTGACCGCACGGGTCGGCGACAACCAGGTGTTGTGGCGCATCAATACAGAAGCGAATCTGGATGCTGCCTCGGTGGTGCGGGTCAACGCCCTCGCCGGTGCAGCTTCAAGTGACTGACAGCGCGGTGCTCTCCACGGCGAGTTGCTATCACTGCGGCTTGCCGGCGGTCTTTGCCCAGCGGGCCCAGGTGCAGGGGCAGATGCGCGACTTTTGCTGCATCGGCTGCCGTGCCGTGTCCGAGGCGATCAGCGCCGGCGGGCTGGGCGATTTTTACCGCTTTCGCGAACAGGACAGCGTCAAACCCGGTTCGGCCGGCGACTTCACGGTCTATGATCAAGCGGCTGTACAGGGCGACTTTGTCAGCGATGGCGATAATGGCCTGCGTCAGGCGCGCCTGTACATCAACGGCATCACTTGCGCTGCCTGTGTCTGGCTCTTGGAGGGCTATCTTCTCAAACTGCCCGGAGTCAAAGCACTGAGGGTCAACGCCAGCAGCCATCAGGCAACCCTGGCCTTTGACCCGGACCGCGTGCGGCTGAGCGAGGTTTTCCAGCGTTTCGCCGATATCGGCTTCCAGGCCGCACCGCTGTTGGCGCAAACCCAGCGCGACGCCTGGCTGAAGCAACGCAAGGAAGACCTATTGCGCCTGGGGGTGGCCGGCATCGGTATGATGCAGGCGGGCATGATGTCCATGGGGCTGCACGCCGGCGAAATTCAGGGTATTGAGTCCAACTGGCAGTATCTTCTGCGTTGGGCCTGTCTGATATTGACACTGCCGGTGTTGCTCTACAGTGCGCAGCCGTTTTTCACTGCAAGCCTGCGGGCGCTGCGCACCCGGCATCTGGTGATGGATGTTCCGGTGTCACTGGCGCTGATTCTGGCCTTTGCCGCCAGTGCCGCAGCCACCGTCTCCGGCACCGGCGATGTCTATTTCGATTCGGTGGGAATGTTCACGTTTTTCCTGCTGCTTGGCCGCTATCTGGAAAAACAGACCCGTTTCAGGAATCTGATGGCATCCGCCCGCCAGGCCCAGCTTCTGCCACTGACTGCGGAAGTTGAAGACGAGCAGGGTGCGCGCACGGTCGCCGTCAAGCAACTGGTGCCCGGCGACCGGGTTCGGGTTGCCGCCGGTGCCACCTTCCCCTGCGACGGTGTGCTGTTGGAAGGGCACACCGAGGTCACCGAAGCCGTTATCACCGGCGAGGCCCTGCCGCTGCAGAAACAACCCGGGGACGCGGTGATTGCCGGCAGTATGAACGGCAGTGCTCCGGTCCTGCTGCAGGCCTCCGCCGTGGGTGAGGGCACCCGTCTGGCGGCGATCGAAGGCCTCATTGAGCAAAGCGAACTGCGCCGCCCACGGCAGGTAGCCCTGGCCGACAAACTGGCCGCCAAATTCGTGGCTCGGGTGCTGGTCATCTCCGTCATTACTTACCTCTTCTGGTATTTTTATCAGCCTTCCAGAGCGCTGTGGGTGACCCTGTCCGTGCTGGTGGTCACCTGCCCCTGCGCACTGTCACTGGCTACACCCACTGTGCTGACCGCAGCCGTCAATCGGCTGCGGCGCCTGGGTATATTGGTCACCGGCGACCAGACGCTGGAGACGCTGACCAAAGTCAATCACGTGGTATTCGACAAGACGGGCACCCTGACCGAGGGGCAGTTGCACCTGGCCGAGGTGCGGCTGCTTGGCTCGCAGACGCGGGAGGAGGTTTTGACAGTGGCTGCGGCTTTGGAGGAGGGCAGCGCCCACCCCATCGCCCGCGCGTTTGTCGACTACGCCGTGGGTCTGCCGGTGCAGGAGCGCAATGTCAGTCTGGGGCAGGGCGTGGCCGGCCGTATCGACGGCAGCGTGTATCGGCTCGGCACCCCGGCCTTTGCGCTCGGCGGCGCGGATCAGCCGGCCTATCCCTGCGCCGGTCTCTGGCTGCTGTTGTCATGCAACAATCGCCCCTGCGCCTGGGTCAGGCTGCAGGATCGCCTCCGACCTTGCGCGGCAGAGGCCGTGGCCACACTCAAGGCCGGCGGTATGGCAGTGACCCTGCTGAGCGGTGACCGGCGGGAGAATGTCGCCGGCATAGCGGATCAGCTGGGTATCGCAGACTGGCACAGCGATCTGTTGCCGGAGCAAAAACTGGATCGTCTGGCGGCCTTGCAAAGCGGCGGCGCACGGGTGTTCATGATTGGCGACGGCATCAACGATGTGCCGGTGCTGGCCGCCGCCGACGTCTCCTGTGCCATGGGCTCGGGTACGGAGCTGGCGCAGACCAAAGCAGACTGCGTTCTGATCAATGAAGACCTGCGCCACTTGCCCCGGCTGCTCAGCATTGCCCAGCGCACCCGCCAGATTGTTCGGCAGAATCTCACCTGGACGCTGATCTACAACATCACCGCCTTGCCCCTGGCCATGGCCGGCCTGGTTCCGCCCTGGCTTGCTGCTATTGGTATGTCGGCAAGTTCACTGGTGGTGGTGCTCAACGCGCTGCGGGTTGGGCGCACCCGCTTGCCGGTGTCCGCTTCCGGCCCGACCGGCTTGCAAGAGGTTTACCCATGAATAGCCTGTATATTCTGATTCCCCTGGCGGTTGTGCTGGTGGTAATTGCCCTGCGCCTGTTTGTCTGGGCGGTGCGCAACGGCCAGTACGATGACCTGGAGATGGAGGGGCGACGCATTCTTTTTGATGAGCAGACCGGTCCGGCCGACCCTCCATCGCCTGCAATCGGCAGGGAAGTAGGCACGGATAGCCAAACGGCAGAGGCCAAAGGCGTTGCACAGCCCGACTGCTCCGATAAATGACTCAGACCTTGGCGGGACAGATATTGGCGGCGTGGGTCCTGGGGCTGTTCGGCGCCGGGCACTGTTTGAGCATGTGCGGTGGCATCATGGGTGCGCTGACGATGCGCACCGGTGGTTCATCCGCCAGGCGCCTGTCGATCATGCTGGGCTACAACGGCGGTCGAATTTTCAGCTACTGCTTGCTGGGCGTGCTGGCGGCCGGTGTGGTTGCCGCCTTGCCGGGTACGGGTCTGCCCCTGGGGCGAACGCTGGCCGGGCTGTTGCTGGTGGCCATGGGGCTTTATCTGGCGCACTGGTGGCGCGGCCTGGTAAAGCTTGAAAAGCTCGGTTACGTTTTTTGGGCGCGCATCAAGCCGCTGGGTGATCGCCTGCTGCCCGTTTCCACGGTGCCCCGCGCATTCGGGTTTGGCATGGTCTGGGGCTGGCTGCCCTGCGGTTTGATCTACTCGGCATTGGCCTACGCGGCGGTGCAGTCTTCGGCCTGGGCGGGCGGGGCCATCATGCTGGCCTTTGGGCTGGGCACGCTGCCTGCGGTGTTGTTGGGCGGCGTGGCGGCGAATTGGCTGGGCAGGACCCTGGCGCGCCCGGGACTGCGGAGGGTGTTTGCCCTGGCCTACATCCTGTTTGGGTTGTGGACCATTGCTGCGGCCTGGCAACACGCCGGTCATGCTCATCATCAGCCGGCTTCAGAACTCGGCGAGCCGGCTATGGGTGAGCCGCATCACCACCATCACTGATTGGGTTGCGCGCCAACCCAGGCTTTCATTGCTTATCCGCGGACTGCGGCTCTATGCTTTTCGCGTCAGCTTGGGCTTCTTACGGTCCGGGTAGCAGGCACGGCATAATGGGCACAAAGTGCCATCGCAGCCGCGCGCACTGCAGTACTCGCGCCCGTAGTAGATAATCTGCAGGTGCAGGTCAATCCAGCGCTCTTTGGGAAACAGGCGCTTGAGGTCCCTTTCTGTTTCCGCGACGTTTTTGCCGGAGCTCAGACCCCAGCGCTGCGCCAGGCGGTGAATGTGGGTATCTACGGCAAAGGCCGGCACGCCAAAGGCCTGCGCCATGACCACGCTTGCGGTCTTGTGGCCCACGCCCGGCAGGGACTCCAGCGCCTCAAAGCTCGCCGGGACCTGGCCGTGGTAATCGCGCACCAAAATCTCCGACAGCCCGCGAATGGCCCGCGCTTTTTGCGGCGCAAGGCCGCAGGGACGGATAACCTCCTGAATGGCTTCTACCGGTAGCTGCGCCATGGCCTGCGGCGTGTCCGCCAAAGCCCACAGTTTGGGCGTAATCAGATTGACCCGGGCATCGGTGCACTGGGCGGATAACAGCACGGCCACCAGCAGGGTGTAGCTGTCTTTGTGGTCCAGCGGAATAGGTGGCGCCGGGTAAAGCTCTGCCAGGGTCTGCGCCACCAGCGCCGCACGCTGACGTTTGTTGGGGCCGCTCACCGCGTGAGTGACGCCACAAACCGGCGAATCCGCTCAGCCGCTTCCACGCATTCATCCAGGTTGGCCACCAGCGCCATGCGCACGTGGTTGCGGCCGGGATTGCCGCTTTGTGTTTCCCGGGCCAGGTACTGCCCCGGCAAGACAGTCACATTTTGCTCGGCAAACAACCGCTGGGTAAACAATTGATCATCCACAGGGGTTCTGGGCCAGAGGTAAAAACCGGCCTCGGGCAGGTCAAAGTCCAAAACATCCTCCAGGAGGCTTGCTACCGCCTGAAACTTTTGCCGATACAAGGCCCGGTTTGCGACGACATGCGTCTCGTCCTGCCAGGCCGCGACGCTGGCAATCTGAGTGGGAACGGGCAGAGCGCAGCCCTGATAGGTGCGATATTGGAGGAAGCGGCTCAACACCTGAGCATCACCGGCCACAAAACCGGAACGCAGGCCGGGCAGATTGGAGCGCTTTGAGAGGCTGTGAAAGACCACGCAGCGAGCGTAGTCGGTGCGGCCCATCTGGCTGCACACCTGCAACAGGCCCACCGGCGGGGCCAGTTCGTCCGGGTATAGCTCGGAGTAACACTCGTCGCTGGCAATGATGAAGTCGTAGCAATCCGCCAGCTCAATAACCTGCTTCCAGACTGCCTCCGACAAAACTTTGCCTGTGGGGTTGCCGGGCGAGCAAAGGTACAGAAGCTGACACTCCTTCCATACCTGTTCGGGCACGGCGGCAAAATCCGGGATGAAGTCACGGTCTTGGGTACAGTCAAGAAAGTATGGCTCTGCACCGGCAAGCAGCGCGGCGCCCTCGTAAATTTGATAAAAAGGGTTGGGCATGACCACCTTGGCGGCGGGCACCGCCGTTACGCAGGCCTGGGCAAAGGCAAACAGCGCTTCACGCGTTCCGGCCACCGGCAACACCTGATGCTCCGGGTCCAGGGCGCCCGCCGGGAGCCGGAAGCGCCGACTTGCCCAGGCAGCAATCGCCTGGCGCAGCTCGGGCAGGCCTTTGGTTAGAGGGTATTGTGAGAGGGTGGCCAGTGAATCGGCCAAGGCCTGTATCACCAGCGCCGGCGGTGGATGCTTGGGCTCGCCGATAGACAGTGCAATATGTTGCAAGTCAGCCGGTGGCCGGTGCCCGGCTTTGAGTTTGGCGAGTTTTTCGAAAGGGTAGGCTTGCAGGCGGTCCAGGTGTTGGTTCATGGTCAGATATCTTGTTCTACTTGCAGGTCAAGCTTGCGGCAGATGGTATTTTGCAGATCCTCGCAAAGCTTGGGGTCACTCAAGGGGTTCTTGTTGCTGTCGGTAATGAAAAATACGTCTTCTACCCGCTCGCCCAGAGTGGAAATCTTGGCGGTTTGCAATTGCACGCCGAAATCCATGAAGATTCGACCGATAGTGGCCAGCAGGCCCGGCCGGTCGGGGCTGGTTACCTCCAGCACGGTCACCATGGCGTTGGCGTCATTGTGCAGGCTGGTGCGCGTGGGTGTGGCCATCTGCTTGAGCTGGCGGGGGGTGCGACGGCGAACCACATCCGAATAGCGGTCCACCAGCTCCAGTTCGTCTGCCAGTGCCTTGTGCACCATGCCAATGCGCTGCGGGTCGTCCCCCAGGGGCCGGTAGTTTTCATCCAGCACGTAAAAGGTATCCAGGGTATAACCGCCTTTGGAATTGTAGATGCGGGCGTCCTGAATGTTGAAGCCCAGTTGGGCCAGGGCAGTGGCCACGGCCACGAAGACGTTGTTGCTGGTCTTGACGCGAATGAAAATTTGGGTCGCGCCTTCCCACGGCGGGTTGCGCGAGTCGCGGATCAGCAGCATCGGCTCTGTCCAGCGGTGATTGGCAATGGCCAGGGTTTGCCAGGCAATGTCCGGCGCGCTCTCACGCAAAAAATAGTCTTTGGGCATCTCTTCCCAAATGGCCCGCACCGCCTGCTCCTGCAAACCGTTGCCCAGCAGCTCTATCAGAGCCTGCTCCTGGGTCTCTTCGACTATTTCTATTTGATCAATGGTGTTTTCCAGGCCTCGCCGCAGAGCGCTTTTGGTGGAGTAGTACAGCTGGCGTATCAGACTGGCGCGCCAACTGTTCCAGATATCGGGATTGGTGCCGCACATATCCGCGACCGTCAAGACATACAGGTAATCAAGGTGGGTCTGGTCACCCACCTCCAAGGCAAAGTTATAGATAACGTCGGGGTCGGATATGTCTTTTTTCTGTGACACGTAGGACATCAGCAGGTGTTTGCGCACCAGCCAGCTGACCAGGCGCGTATCTCGCGGACTTAAACCGTGCTGCTGGCAGAAGAGTTCGGCATCCACCGCGCCCAGATCCGAGTGGTCGCCGCCGCGGCCCTTGCCAATGTCGTGATAAAGGGCGGCAATGTAGAGCAGTTCAGGCTGAGTGAGGTGGTTGACGATTTCCGCCGCCAGCGGGAACAGCTCCTCTGCGCTTTTGTTGCGGAAGCGGCGGATGTTCTTGATGACCAGCAGGGTATGGGCGTCCACCGTGTAGCGATGAAAAAGATCGTGCTGCATCTGCCCGGTTATTTTTTCAAATTCCGGCAGATAACGCCCCAGAATGCCGTAACGTTTCATGCGTCGCAGCTGGGTAACCAAGCCCCGCTCCAGTTTTAGCAGCCGCAGGAAAAGCTGGTTGATATCCGGGTTGGAGCGGAAGCGATCGTCGATGAGGTTCCGGCTTTCCCGAATCAGCCGAATGGTCTGTGAGCACACGCCCTGGATATTCGGGTCTTCGCCCATGCGCACAAAGATGTCCATCAGGGCGGCCGGGTTCTGCTCAAATACTTTTTCGTGGATAACTTCAATGCAGCCGTCGCGCAGTTGAAAGTCGTTGTTGATGGGCTCCACAACGTGGGGTTTGATGCGGTCGTTGATCTTCTCGTCCAACACGCGCAGCAGTACATCGTTTAGCTCACGCAGGGCCAGTACAGTGCGGTAATACTCGTGCATAAACTGCTCAACGGCCAGCCCGCGCTCGTTGTCGCGGTAGCCAAACAGCTTGGCCAGTTCACGCTGGTACTCAAACAACAGCCGCTCTTCGGACCGCTTGGCCAATCGGTGCAGCCCGTAGCGTACCCGCCAGAGGAAGGCTTCGCCCTTGCGCAGCAACCCGAACTCCAACTCGGTGAAGAAGCTTTTGCCTTCAAGTTGCAGCAGTGTTTGCACCGAGTAAAAGCGTTTGGCTACCCAGTTGATGGTTTGAATATCACGCAGACCGCCGGGCGATTTCTTGATGTTGGGCTCAAGGTCGCACTCGGTAAAATTATGCTTCTTGTGGCGTTCGTATTGCTCGGCAAGCTTGGCCCGGTAAAACTCGTCGGCCGGCCACATGTGCTCGGGGCCGGTCAGGGTTTGCAGTTGGTCTCTGAGGCTGTCACTGCCCGCCAGCCGGCGGGATTCGATAAGATTGGTTGCTACGGTGAGATCGCTACGGGCGATTTGCACACACTCGGCCAGAGTGCGCACGCTGCTGCCAATCTCCAGGCCAATGTCCCACAGGAACGTGATGAAACTTTGGATGTTGTCCGAGTATTTGCTGGCGGCTGCGTTATCCAGCAATACCAGCAGGTCAATGTCGGACTTGGGGTGCAGCTCTTTGCGACCATAGCCGCCCACCGCCAGAAGGCTGATGTCCCGGTCCCATTCAAACTGATGCCAGGCGTAATGCAGGATCAGGTCTATGAAGGTGGCGCGCTCACTCACCAGAAAGCGGATGTCTTCACCTTCGTCAAAGCGGCAGTCGAAGTGCTCATTTACGCCGGCTATCGCATTTTTGAATACCGCGATGCTGGGCCTTTCACGCAGCGCCTGCCGAAACAGGTTTTGCTTGAAGAACGTCGGCTGGTAAGGGAACTCCGGGCAGTTGTCGAAGTTTGAGTTCATCAAAAGGCTTCTTCAGTGCGTGCCGTCAAAACTTCTACGCCGGTAGCGGTCACTGCCAGTGTGTGCTCCCACTGGGCAGAGAGCCGGCCGTCGCGCGTCTCTACGGTCCAGCCGTCGCTTTTCAGTTTGGTTGCCGCCTTGCCCGCGTTGATCATCGGCTCGATGGTGAAGGTCATCCCTTCAGTCAATGTCATACCGGTGCCGGCAGTGCCATAGTGCATGACCTGAGGATCTTCGTGAAAGATGCGGCCGATACCGTGGCCGCAATAGTCGCGGACCACAGTGTAGTAATGCTTCTCGGCATGCTGTTGAATGACCGCGCCGATGTCACCGAGCCGCGCGCCCGGCCGGACCAGATCTATTCCCTTATAGAGGCACTCCTGCGTTACCTTGACCAGCCGTTCGGCGTGGGGCAGGGGCTTGCCCACAAAAAACATCTTGCTGGTGTCACCATGAAAGCCGTCAGCAATCACGGTGATGTCAATGTTGATGATGTCGCCACTTCTCAAGACCTTCTTGTCCGAGGGTATGCCGTGACAGACAACCTGATTGACCGAGGTGCAGATGGACTTCGGGAAGCCTTTATAGTTGAGTGGGGCAGGAATGGCACCCTGCTGCTGGGTAATATAGTCGTGGCACAGCCGGTCCAGCTCCGCCGTGGTTACGCCGGGCAGTACGTGTGGCTCGATAAATTCCAGTACCTCGGCCGCCTTGCGTCCGGCTACACGCATTTTTTCCACTTCTTCTGGGGTCTTGATCGTCACGGCCATATCAGTCAACTATTGGTCCTGTACGCGGATTGCGGCGGGGCAAATCGTTGCGCGCGGCAAAACGATAGGTGCTGCGCCGGTGGAGGGGTCTCTTTGGCTTCATTCTAAACCATCCGCCCGGGAGAAACATCCTGCGCAGCCTGTCTGCCCGTTGGACCGTAAATCGAGCCGGTGGTTTAACTTTGACAGGCTTTGTGGTATAAAGCGCGCCCTGCCATTGCGGCAGGACCTAGAATGCGACAGTTTCATAAACCACACACGTGTCGACACACCTGGCTGGGTGCCTTTTCAAGGGTTGGTCGGTGGGACGCGTGGAGGCCTAACCCATCTACAGGAATTGACTATGCCAACCGTAAGCATGCGCGACATGTTGCAAGCCGGTGTCCACTTTGGTCACCAGAGCCGCTACTGGAACCCAAAAATGTCCAAGTACATTTTTGGTGCCCGCAACAAAATTCATATTATCAACCTTGAGCACACGGTGCCCGCATTCAACGATGCGCTGGAAACCGTAAAGCAAATGGCCGCCCAAAAGAAAAAGGTACTGTTTGTGGGTACCAAGCGAGCCGCTCAGCGCTCCATCATTGAGCAGGCGCAGCGCGCCAACATGCCCTACGTCAGCCATCGTTGGCTGGGTGGCATGCTGACCAACTACAAAACCATTCGTGTGTCCATCCGTCGCTACCGCGATCTGGAAGCGCAGAGCAAAGACGGCACCTTTGACAAGCTGACCAAAAAAGAAGCGCTGATGCGCACGCGTCTGATGCAAAAGCTTGAGCAGTCGATTGGTGGTATCAAGGACATGAACGGCCTGCCGGACGCCCTGTTTGTTATTGACGTCGAGCATGAGCGCATTGCCGTCCAGGAAGCCAACAAGCTGGGCATCCCGGTCATTGCTGTTGTGGATACCAACAGCGACCCGAGCGGCATAGACCGAGTCATTCCCGGTAACGATGACGCCATTCGCGCTATCCGTTTGTACACCACAGCTATGGCTGACGCTTGCCTGGAAGGTGCCGCGCAGTCCAACGCCGTACCCAACAAAGATGAGTTTGTTGAAGTGGATGAAGCGGCCGGTCAAAGCGCCTAAGTTAACCGTCAAGGCCGCCTAAGCGGCCTTGATCTTTATATTGGGCCGGAAAAAGGGGACAGAGTCCTCTTTTTTCACAATGGGGCCCCAAAGACTACTGAATTGATGGTGAGGACAAATTAATGGCAATTTCTGCTGCAATGGTTAAAGAACTGCGTGAGCGCACCGGGCTCGGCATGATGGAGTGCAAGAAGGCGCTGGTTGAGAGCGAAGGCGACATTGAGCTGGCGATTGACAACCTGCGCAAGGCAAGCGGCTTGAAAGCTGCCAAAAAAGCCAGCCGCATTGCCGCCGACGGCGTTGTGGTAGCTCGCTTCAAAGACGATGGCAGTTACGGCCTGGTCCTGGAGGTCAACAGCGAAACCGACTTCGTTGCCCGCGATGATAACTTCCTGGCTTTCGTGAACTCAGTTGCCGACAAGGCCTTTGCCGAGCAGCAGACCGACGTAGCCGCAGTCATGAGCGGTGAATTGGAGAGCGCCCGAGAAGCGCTGGTGCAAAAAATTGGTGAGAACATCGGAGTTCGCCGTGCGGCTGCCTTGGCTCCCGCTGACGGCGTGGTAAGCGGTTACGTCCACAGCAACAACCGCATTGCGGTTCTGGTTGAGTTGAAAGGCGGCACTGTAGAGCTGGCGCGGGACATTGCCATGCATGTGGCTGCCGTCAACCCGCAAGTCGTACGACCTGAAGATATGCCGGCCGATGCCGTGGAGCGGGAAAAAGACATTATCCGCGCTCAGCCGGATATGGAAGGCAAGCCCGCCGAAATCGTGGAAAAGATGGTTCAAGGTCGCATCTCCAAGTTCCTCAAGGAAGGCGCTTTGCTGGAGCAGCCATTCGTTAAGAACCCGGAGCAGACCGTAGGCGCCCTGGCCAAGCAGGCCGGTGCAGAAGTTGTCAGCTTCGTGCGCTACGAAGTGGGCGAGGGCATTGAAAAAGAAGAGTCCGACTTTGCTGCGGAAGTTGCGGCACAGGTGCAGGCTTCCAAAGGCTAAGTTCGCAGCAGCCCGCAGAGCCAAGCGGCAAAAAAGGCGAGAGAAGCATGCTTCTCTCGCCTTTTTATTGGGTGCGACCTCAGCCTGCATCGACTTTGTCCGGCGGCGGATCTAACATTTCCGGTGTCCTTGCTCGGTTTTTAGCGTTAAACTTCCGCCGGTCCTAGCCTTGGAGAACTGTCTATGCCAACAACTCGCGATCGTAAATTCAAACGGATTCTGCTCAAGCTGAGCGGTGAGCAACTGATGGGTGATGAGGGCTTTGGCATCGACCCCAAAGTGCTTGACAAGATGTCATTGGAAATCGGCCAGCTGGTTGGCATTGGTGTGCAGGTGGGGTTGGTTATTGGTGGGGGCAACCTGTTTCGAGGCGCTGCGCTGAACCGTGCCGGGCTGGACCGGGTGACAGGCGACCATATGGGCATGCTGGCCACAGTTATGAACTCTCTGGCCATGCGCGACGCACTGGAGCGTTCCAATATCTCCTGCAGTGTCATGTCCTCCATACCCATGAGCGGTATTGTAGAGCATTACGACCGGCGCAAAGCCATACGCCTGCTGGAAAAAGGTGAAGTAGTCATCTTTTCCGCCGGTACCGGCAACCCCTTCTTTACCACAGATTCCGCCGCGTGCCTGCGCGGCATCGAGATCAATGCCGAACTGGTACTCAAAGCAACCAAAGTTGACGGCGTATACTCCGCCGACCCCATGAAAGATCCTGGCGCTACCCGTTATGCACACCTGAGCTATGACCAGGTGCTTGCGGAAAAGCTTGCCGTCATGGACCTGACTGCTATCTGCTTGTGTCAGGAGCACCGTATGCCGGTAAGAGTGTTCAAAATGGAGAAGGTGGGCGCACTACTGAACATTGTGGTTGGCGGCAATGAAGGCACCCTGATTGAGGATGTAGAACATGATTAGTGATATCAAAAAAGATGCACAGGCGCGCATGAAAAAAAGTTTGGATGCGCTGCAGGTTAACTTCAACAAGATTCGTACCGGGCGTGCACACCCCAGCATTCTTGATGGAGTAATGGTGAAATACTACGGCGGGGATGTGCCCTTGACCCAGGTTGCCAACGTCAGTGTGCTTGACTCTCGCACACTGTCCATCAGCCCTTGGGAGCGTAACCTGGTTCCCGAAATCGAAAAAGCCATCATGAAGGCGGACCTTGGGCTCAACCCGTCAAGCAGTGGTGACCTGATACGCGTTCCCCTGCCGGCGCTCACTGAAGAAACCCGCAAGGGTTTCATCAAACAGGCCAGGGCCGAAGCTGAAAACGCACGGGTATCCGTTCGCAATATCCGCCGCGACGCCAACGGTACCTTTAAGGATCTGGTAAAAGATAAAGAGCTCAGCGAGGACGACGAGCGGCGCGCGCAGGACGAAGTACAAAAGCTGACGGATAAGTACATCGCCGAAGTTGATGCAGCGCTCGCGTCCAAAGAAAAAGACTTGATGGAAATCTGATCCAAAGGTGGGTATTTGCTTGACTTGTGAGGGTTTACGCCACGTTGCTGTCATCATGGACGGCAATAACCGCTGGGCGAAAAGAGAAGGGAAGCAGGGTATTGCCGGGCACCGGGCCGGAGTCGAGCGAATACGCGATGTGCTGAAAGCCTGTCGGGAGCTTGATGTGGAGGTGCTGACTCTGTTTGCCTTCAGCAGCGAGAACTGGCGTAGACCTCCCAAGGAAGTAGAGGCCCTGATGGGGCTTTTTTACAACTATCTGAAGCGTGAGGCCGTGCGCCTGGCAGATGAGAATGTGCGTTTGCGAGTTATTGGCAATCGCTCCCGTTTTGGGCCGCGCCTGGTCAATGCCATTCTTGAAGCCGAGGCCATTGCCTCCTCCGGCAGCAGCACCCTTGCCATTGCCGCAGACTACGGCGGCCAGTGGGACATTTGTGAGGCCGCCCGCAAGCTGGCCAAACAAGTGGAAGCGGGTGAGCTGCGCGCCGACGATATAGATGAAGCTAAATTGAACGCCAGCCTGGCCACGCTGGATCTGCCATCGGTTGATCTGCTCATCCGCACCGGCGGCGATCAGCGCATCAGTAATTTTCTGTTGTGGCAGGCAGCCTATGCCGAATTGTATTTCAGCCCTCTACTGTGGCCGGAGTTTGACGGCCCGGCTTTGCGGGAGGCCGTCACCGATTTTTACTCACGTCAGCGCCGCTTTGGGCTTACCAGCGCGCAGATTGAGGCCGGCGTTATTCATCGGGGTACTGCAGGTGCTTAAGCAGAGAGTGATCACCGCTATCGTCATGGCAGCTGTGTTTCTTACTGTGCTGTTTTTTGCGCCGCTTCCGGTTTTTTACTGCTTTGCCAGTGTGATTGTGCTGGTGGGCGCCTGGGAATGGGCCAACCTCAGTGGGCTTACCCGCCGGCCCGCTCGCATGGCTTACACCGCGTTTTTTGCCTTGTTGATGCTGGGCGTTTGGTTTTGGCAGACGTTTTTTGCCCCCATTGTTTACCAGCCGGTCTTTCTTGCCAGTGGCGTTTGTTGGGCGATTGCGCTGTTGTGGGTGCAGACATACCCCTCCAGCGCACTCCTGTGGCGGCCAAAAGCCGTGCGTGCTGCCATGGGTTTTGCGGTGCTGATGCCTGCCTGGTTGTCGCTAATCTACCTGCGCGGGTCGCCGCAGGGGCACTGGCTGGTACTGGCCGTCATCTTGCTGGTTGCTGCGGCGGATATTGGAGCCTATGCCGCAGGGCGTGCCTTTGGCCGTCGCAAACTGGCGCCAATGGTAAGTCCGGGAAAGACCTGGGAAGGCGTAGCCGGGGGCGTGCTTGCCGCAGTCGTCATTGCGGCTGGGTACGCACTGGTCGCTGCGCCAAGCCTGGTATGGTTGCCCATTCTCATCGCCGTGCCTATCGCCCTGGTATCGGTGCTTGGGGATTTGTTTGAAAGCATGTTGAAGCGTCACCGAGGCATCAAGGATTCCAGTCAGTTGTTGCCTGGGCACGGCGGTGTGCTCGACCGGGTGGATGGCCTGCTGGCGGCGCTGCCTATTTTTGCCATGGCCGCGCTGTTCAGCGACGGCAAGCTGGCGGGCCTTTGATATGCAGCAAATCACTGTTCTGGGTTCGACCGGTTCCATTGGTCTGAGTACGCTGGATGTGGTGGCTCAGCACCCCGATCGTTTTACCGTCCATGCGCTGGCGGCGCGACGCAACGTCGACAAGATGCTGGAGCAGATCCAAGCGTTCAAGCCTGTCTATGCCGTCATGTTGGACCCGGATGCAGCCAGTTTGCTGCGCAGCAGATTGCCCGCCGATGCGCGCACCGAAGTGCTGCAAGGGAGCGAGGCACTGACAGAGATTGCTCGTGCTGCAGAAGTGGACACCGTGGTTGCGGCGATCGTCGGCGCGGCGGGCTTGTCGCCCACACTGGCTGCTGCCAGTCATGGCAAAAAGATCTTGCTGGCCAACAAGGAATCCCTCGTCATGGCTGGCGCTTTGTTCATGCGCGCAGTGCAACAAGGCGGCGCACAACTGCTGCCGGTTGACAGTGAGCACAATGCCATTTTCCAATGCCTGCCAGCGGGATTCAGCAGCCTGGCAGAGGCCGGCGTCAGAAGACTTCTGTTGACCGGCTCTGGCGGCCCATTCCGCGAAAGCCCTCTGGACGCTTTGCCGAAGGTGACTCCCGGGGAGGCCTGCGCTCACCCAAATTGGTCGATGGGGCAGAAAATTTCTGTTGATTCCGCCACCATGATGAACAAGGGGCTGGAGTTCATAGAAGCCTGTTGGCTGTTCAACGCATCACCCAAGCAGGTTGAGGTGGTGATTCACCCGCAAAGCATTGTCCACTCCATGGTCGAGTATCTGGATGGTTCAGTGCTTGCTCAGCTGGGTCAGCCGGATATGCGCACACCCATTGCGCACTGCCTGGCCTGGCCTGAACGCGTGACCAACAACGTGGCCAGCCTGGATTTTTTCCGGCTCGGCCGCCTGGACTTCTCCGCGCCGGACAAGCTGCGCTTTCCCTGCCTGCAGCTGGCGATTGATGCCATGAGCGCCGGAGGTACCTGTCCGACTGCGCTCAATGCCGCCAATGAAGTGGCGGTTGAGGCGTTCCTCTGCGAGCAGATTCGCTACACCGACATTGCTCAAGTGGTGGACCGCGTTATGCAGACCTGGGTGGGAAGCGAACCGGACGCTCTTGGTGCGGTCATAGAAGCCGATCAGGAAGCGCGCGCTGCAGCTGTGGCTCAGGTCACCAGGTTGCAGCACTGCAAGACAATGTTGGTCTAACGGAGAAACAATGGAACTTCTGCAAACGCTAATCGGCTTCTGTGTCGCGCTTTTCGTGCTGGTCAGCGTGCATGAGTTTGGTCATTTCTACGTTGCACGGCTTTGCGGGGTAAAGGTACTGCGCTTCTGTGTGGGAATGGGTAGGCCATTCTGGTCGTTCAGAGATCGCAAAGGCACGGAATTTGGTTTGGCCGCCATACCCTTGGGTGGCTATGTGAAAATGCTGGATGAGCGCGAAGGCGAAGTGGCCGAGCACGAGCGCCATCTGAGCTACAACAGTAAATCTCCCTGGCAGCGAATCGCCATCCTGGCTGCCGGTCCGTTCGCCAACTTCCTGCTGGCTTTTCTTATTTTCTGGGCGGTCATCGGCTTCAGCGGGTCATTGGGCGTCACTCCTGTGGTGGGGGCTGTAGAGCCGGGTTCGCTGGCGGAGCAGGCTGGAATGGAAGCCGGGCAGACCATTGCGGCGGTCGATGGCGTACCCACGCCCACCCGACAGGACGTCTACGAACGCCTGTTGATGCGGCTAGGTGAAAGCGGCAGTCTGCGACTCTCGCTTTCCGAGCCCGGATCAGACCTCGTGTATGAGTCGGAACTCCTGTTGGCGGACTGGCTCAAAGGCACTGTTGATCCTGATCCCGCAGTAGGCCTTGGCTTCAGTTTTTTTCGTCCGGATGTGATGGTGGCTGACGTCATGGCTGGCAGTGCGGCTGAGTCCGCAGGCCTGCTGAGCGGCGACCGGTTGCTGGAAGTGGATGGCGAGTCCATCCCATCCCTGCAAACGTGGATCGAGTATGTGCAGATGCGTCCGCAAACCCCGATAGAGCTTGTCCTGGAGCGTGCCGGGGAACGTTTGGTTGTAGAAGTGACTCCCAGACCTGCTACCCTGGACGATGGTCGCAGCGTGGGGCAGGTGGGTGTTTCGGTAAGTGAATCCGGCTGGCCCAGTGAAATGCTGCTGCGACAACAATACGGTGTACTGGAGGCCTCCGGCAAGGGGCTTGAGAAAACCTGGAGCACGGTCGAGTTTGTTTTGGTTTCTCTGAAAAAGTTGATTGTTGGGGAGATTTCCACAAAAAACTTGAGCGGGCCGATTGGCATTGCTAAAGTTGCGGGCGATCAGGCTCGAGCCGGGGCTGGTTATTTTATTCAGTTTCTCGCAATTTTAAGCATCTATCTCGGTGTCCTCAACCTGCTGCCGATCCCCGTCCTGGACGGCGGGCATATTGTTTATTGCCTGGTCGAGGCAGTCAAAGGCAGCCCTGTTTCCGAACGTATTCAAACGATGGGGTACAGCGCAGGACTGGTACTGTTGGCCGGGGTAATGATCATGGCCTTCTATAACGACATCCTGCGCCTGTACTGATCAGTCTTGCAGATTCGATCAAACAGCGCTCCGTCCTAATAACAATCCATAAAACGAAATCCTGAATCTGTGAAACAATTTAAGCACAAGAAACTGTCTTGCCTTCTGGCTGTTGCTCTGGGGTTTTCTGCGCAAGCGTACGCTCAGGGCTTTCGCATAGCGGACATTCGCCTGGAGGGCTTGCAGCGGGTATCAGCCAGCCCGGTTTTTGCGGCCCTGCCATTGCAAGTAGGCGATGAGGCCGATATAGAAGCCATTCGCAGCGCGGTCAGGTCCATCTTTGCCACGGGTTTCTTTGACGATGTGCAGGTCCTGCAGGACGGGGCGGTGCTGATCGTGCGGGTCAAGGAGCGCCCGACCATCAGCGAGATCACCATAGACGGCAACAAGGCCATCAAAACCGAAGCCCTGCAGGATGCCATGAAGCAGAACGACTTGGCAGAAGGGCAGATCTTCCAACGCGGCACGCTTGACGGAATTGTTGCCGAACTGGAGCGGCAGTATGTTGCACAGGGCCGCTACGCGGCAGAAGTGACCGCCAATGTTGCCGAACTTCCGAATAACCAGGTCAAGGTCGAAGTCCTGGTGGACGAGGGTGATGTTGCCTCCATCCGGCACATCAATATCGTCGGGAACAAGGTTTTCAAAGACGCGGACTTACTGGATCTGTTTGAGCTGAACACGCGTGGCTGGCTGTCCTGGTTTACCAGTGACGATCGCTACGCGCGGGAGAAACTCCGGGGCGATATCGAAAGGCTGGAATCCTTTTATCTTGATCAAGGTTATCTGGACTTCCGGGTGTTATCCTCCCAGGTCTCACTCAGCCCGGATCAGAAATCGGTTTATATCACGCTGAACATCGAAGAGGGTGAGGTCTACACCATCAGTGAAATCAGCCTTGCGGGCGATCTGATCGTACCGGAAGAGAATATCCGAGGCCTGATCAGGTTCAGGGAAGGTGACACCTTCTCGCAGGGGGTGATGACGTCAACCTCGGAATACATCACCACCTTGATGGGCAACGCCGGTTACACCAATGCCGATGTCAAAGGTATCCCCACACCGGATCCGGTCAGCAAGACGGTGGAAGTCACTTTTTTTGTTGACCCGGGAAATAGGGTCTACGTAAGACGCATCAACTTCAGAGGCAATACCCGTACCCAGGATGAAGTACTGCGGCGGGAAATGCGTCAAATGGAAGGCTCCTCTGCTTCCAATGCCAGAATTGAGCAGGGCAAGGTGCGGTTGGAGCGGCTGGGTTTTTTCAGCCAGGTGGATGTAGCAAACCAGGAGGTGCCAGGCAGCGGCGACTTGATTGACCTGGAATACACCGTTGAAGAGCAGCCCTCCGGCTCCGTCAATGCAAGCATTGGCTATGGCCAGGGCACCGGTGTAATGCTGGGTGCCTCCCTGCAGCAAAACAACTGGATGGGCACCGGCAAGCAGGTTGGGGTTTCGGTCAACCGCAGCCCTTACCAAACGCTGTACAACCTGTCCTACACAGACCCCTATTTCACTCCCGACGGTGTCAGCCGCGGCATAAATCTGTTCTACAATACTCGCGATTACAGTCGCATCAACGTCAGTACCTACAGCACTGACAGCTACGGTTTGAACTTCACCTTCGGTTATCCTATTTCAGAAATCCAAAGGCTGAACTACAGTATCGGCTACACCCATCTGAGTGTGAAGACAGGCGCAGAAACCGCTCAAGAAATCCGCCGCACGCCCTTTGAGCTGCCACTGGAGCAAAATACTTTCTTCTACACCACGCGCGAGGCCTTGAGGGCTGCGCAGGAGTTTCTGGGTAGCGTTGATGAACCGCAGGATTACAGCCTGGACGCAGATGTTGTAACGCCGGATATGCTGGTGCATACGGAGCCGGGCTTTGTGGACCGTTTTGGTGACGAATTTGACATGGTCAACTTCAAGTTCACTTGGCTGCGCAGTACCTTGAACCGAGGCATTTTTGCCACCCGCGGCAGCCGGCAGACGTTATCGCTGGATGTGGCCGTTCCCGGCAGTGATCTGCAGTATGCCACTTTGCAGTATGAGGGGCAGCTGCTTGTGCCCCTGTCGCAGGACTTCACCGTGAAGTTCCGCACGTCCCTGGGTTACGGTGACGGCTACGGCGACTTTGACCGCCTGCCGTTCTTTCGCAATTTCTACGCCGGCGGTTTTGGCTCCGTGCGGGGGTTTCGCCGCAGTACGCTTGGGCCACAGGCCACGCCGCCTGCGTTTTACAGTTTGGCAAATCCCTTTAGCGGGCAAAACATAATGCTGGATTACACCGCTATTGATACCAATGGAGACGGCGTCAACGACAGTTACTCGGCGTCCAACCCCGGGTATCTGTTGTGCGACAGTGATTTGGCCGGGCCCGCTGGCAGGCCGTTTTGTGTTGATGGTGAACTGGCTCGATCATATGGGCAGATGAGCAGAAGAACATCAAACTTTGGCGGTAACGTGCTGATTGAGTTTGGCGCCGAGTTGCTGTTCCCTTTGCCTTTCATTGAGGATCAGCGTGCGTTTCAGACGTCACTGTTTTTGGATGTCGGCAACGTATTTGACTCTAAATGCAGCGAGTACCAAGTTAATTGTACCAACTTTGAGTTACAGGAATTGAGAGCGTCGGTCGGGCTGAGCTTGAACTGGCTCTCGCCCATGGGGCCCTTGGCTTTCAGCTTTGCCAAACCCATCAAATACGATAGAGCTACGGACGAGCGTGAAGGGTTTCAGTTTTCCCTTGGCGCTCCCTTTTAATCCGGGGTTGCATTCACTTATAACCAGTTAAGCACCCGGTAGAAACATTTGAGGAGAACACCATGAAAGTACACAAGCTGTTGTTGGGTTTGTTGTTTGTCGGCATTGCCCCCATACTGCACGCCGCCGGCGCAAGTAAAGTGGCGGTGCTGGATCTGCAGGCGGTGGTGCTGATGTCCGAGGCGGGCCAGAGAGGTATGGGCGAGCTGGAAAAAAACTCCGAGTATTCCAGCCTGCGCGCTAAACTGGAAAACTACGAATCCGAATTGAAAAGCCTTGACGAAGAGCAGAAAGGCAAAGGTTTGACCTGGGGTGAAAAGCAGAGAAACGAGCACCGCGCCAAAATGGAAGGCATTGCTCAGGAACGTCAGGGTGCGCTGATGACCCTTAACCGCGCTCGCGAATCGGTTTTTGTACAGATGCTGGGCGCAATGGAGCCTGCCATTGGCGCGGCGCTGGAAGAAATAATGAGCAAAGACGGCATAGAATTGATTCTTGACAGCAAGTCGGTCATTCATAAAGTGCCTGCGGCGGATATTACGCAGGCCGTCGTTGAACGATTAAACAAAATGAGTGCCGAGGCTGCCAAACAAGCCAAACCCTAATACGACCGGCAAGCCGCCTCGGCGGTAGTGCGCCGGTATAATGGGCCAGGCTGCGGCTTCTCGGCCTAGTTGCTGCAATTTAACCGGGCACCCGGTGTTTATTTTTTGTGCACTGTGCCTGCTCTGCGGGGCCGGCCCGGTCATTCGTCTGACCGCCTGCCGGCTGGCAACTCGATGGAAGTGAACGTACCATGCACATAGAACACAGCTTGCAGAGCCTTAGTCAGTATCTTGGTGCAACCTTGGAAGGTGATGCGGGCAAGCTGGTGCGCTCCGTCGCTGACCTGCAGCACGCGGGTGAGGATCAGATCAGCTTTCTGGCAAAAAAGCAGTTTGAGCGGTATTTACACTCGACCCAGGCCGGCGCAGTAATCGTCGGCTCCGAGGTGTCGGTGCCCGAGCATCTTAACGTACTGCGTGTTGCCAACCCCTACCTTGCATACGCCAAAATGTCCGGTCTTTTTGTCCGTAAACCTGCAGCCAAGGCAGGAGTCCATCCGACAGCGGTGGTACACCCCAGTGCTTCAGTTGCGGCCTCGGCCACCGTTGGACCCCACTGTGTGGTGGAGGAGGGGGCTGTGATTGGCGAGGGCACGGTGCTGCACGCCGGCGTTTGCATTGGTGCCAATTCAGTCGTGGGCGCTGATTGCCAGCTCTATCCCCATGCGGTGCTATACCATGGCGTGTCGCTCGGAGACCGGGTCACGCTCCACTCGCAGGCTGTTATAGGCTCGGACGGCTTCGGTTTTGCGCCTCAGGCGGGCGGCTGGCAGAAGATTCACCAGTTAGGTGGCGTTTCCATCGGCAATGATGTTGAGATCGGTGCCGGTACGGCGATAGACCGGGGTGCGATCACCGACACCGAAATCGCCGATGGGGTCATCATCGATAACAAAGTACATATTGCGCACAACGTAAAAATTGGTGCGCGCACCGCCATTGCCGGTTGCGCGGGCATTGCCGGCAGTACAAGCATAGGCGCTGATTGCACCATTGGCGGCTTTGCCGCCATTGGCGGCCACTTGACCCTGGCGGACCGGGTGCATCTGCACGGCGCAACCGTGGTTACTCATTCAATAAACTCCCCGGGCGATTATGCTTCCTGCATTCCAGCGCAAGATGTGCGCACCTGGCGGAGGAATACGGTTCGGTTCACTCAGATCGACGACTGGGTAACTCGCATCAAAAAACTTGAACATAGTTCTGAACCCAAAGCATAAGCAATCGTTATCGTTTTTCTAGGACCAAATCCATGATGGATGTAAATGAAATCCGCAAGTACCTGCCGCACCGTTATCCCTTCCTGCTTATTGATAGGGTTGTAGAACTCAATCTAGGTGAATCGATAGTTGCCTACAAAAATATCACCGTCAACGAAGGTGTTTTTGAGGGGCATTTCCCCAATTATCCAGTCTTCCCCGGTGTCATGATTCTGGAGGCGATGGCGCAGGCCTGTGGCGTGTTGGGGTTCAAAACCATGGACAAAACCCCCGAGCAGGGGTCTATTTACCTCTACGCCGGTGTGGACGGTGTGCGCTTCAAGCGGCAGGTGGTGCCTGGCGACCAAATGTATCTGGAGGCCAAGATTTTGTCGGAGAAACGCGGTATCTGGAAATTTGAATGTGTAGCCAAGGTCGACGGTAAAGTTGCGGCTGTGGCAACCATCATGTGTGCCGATCGCTCGGTCAAATAGATGGGTTCTGAAGCTATGCATTCAGCTGTGATAGATCCACTGGCCGTGGTGCACCCGTCGGCAAAGCTTGGCCGCAATGTCAGCGTTGGCCCGTTCAGTATCATTGGCGCGAATGTGGAAATAGGCGATGACAGCCGCATAGACTCCCACGTTGTCATCAAGGGGCCCAGCAAGATTGGCTGCAACAATCAGTTTTTTGCCTTCTGTACCGTTGGCGAGGCGACACCGGACCTTACCTACCGGGGCGAACCCACCACTCTGACCATGGGCGATGACAACGTCATCCGCGAGGGTGCCACTATTCACCGGGGCACCATCAAGGGCAGGGGAGATACCCTGATTGGCAACAACAACCTGATCATGCCGTACGTGCACATCGGGCACGACAGTATCGTCGGCAACCATTGCATTTTAGTCAATAATGCAGCGCTTGCCGGGCATGTGGTACTGGGGGATCATGTCATTCTAAGTGGTTATACTCTGGTGCATCAGTACTGTCAGTTGGGCCCGCACTGTTTTACAGGAATGGGAACCGCAGTGGGCAAGGATATACCGGCGTTTGTGTTGGTAACCGGCTCTCCGGCGGAAGCTCGCTCCATCAATCAGGAGGGCCTTCGCCGGCGAGGTTTCAGCAAAGAAGACATTTCTGCGTTGAATGCTGCCTACAAAACAGTCTACCGCCGTGGACTGACCCTGGAAGAAGCGCTGGCGCAACTCAAGCCGATAGCGCAGGGCAACCAACATGTGAGCACCTTTGTGGAGTCTCTGCTCACATCCACCCGTGGTATCGTCCGTTGATGGGACAGGCGATGTTATGCGCATAGGCATGGTTGCGGGTGAAGCCTCTGGTGACCTGTTGGGGGCCGGGCTGATGCAGGCGCTGCGTCACCTGTTCCCCGAAGCGGTCTTTGAAGGGGTGGGCGGTCCAAAAATGACGGCTTTGGGATTCAACTCCCTCTACCCTCAAGACCGCCTGGCGGTCATGGGGCTGGTGGAACCGCTGCGACGCCTGCCTGAGTTGCTGAGCATTCGCAACGGTCTGAAACGCCACTTCACGGATAATCCACCGGTGGTATTCATAGGTATAGATTCGCCGGACTTTAACCTGAACCTGGAGCGACACCTGCGCGGCAACAGTGTTAAAACCGTGCATTACGTCAGCCCAACCGTCTGGGCCTGGCGGCAAAAGCGCATACACACCATTGCCGCTGCCGTTGACCTAATGCTGACGTTGTTTCCATTTGAGCAACGCATCTACGAGCAGCATGGAGTCCCGGTGAGTTTTGTGGGCCATCCGCTGGCCGATGATATACCTCTCAACGTAGATCAGTCGGCAGCCAGGGCCCAGCTCGCGCTCACCGAGTGGATTGGCAACCGGCGCGTGGTGGCTCTTATGCCGGGCAGTCGCGCGGGTGAAGTCAAGCGCATGGCCGGTGTGTTTCTGGACACTGCAAAACAGCTTTTGGCAAAAGACCATCGGCTGTGTTTTTTAATACCCTCTGCGAGTGCCTTGCGCCACGAGCAGCTCACCCAGATTCTCTCTTTGCGGCAGGATCAATTGCCTGTGAAGCTTATCAGCGGAGAGTCCCACGCGGTAATGGCTGCCGCAGATGTGGTACTGATGGCCTCCGGTACCACCAGTCTGGAAGCCATGCTGCTGAAAAAGCCCATGGTTATCGCTTACAAACTTGCGCCCTTGTCCTATGCGCTGCTGAAGCGGTTGATCAAGGTACAGCATATTGGTCTGCCAAACCTTTTGGCCGGTCAGACCCTGGCGCCGGAATTCATCCAGGATGGCGCAGAGCCGGTAGCCTTGGCCCGGGCGTTGAATGATTTTTTGTTTGATGCAGAGCGGGTCGAGCAGTTGCAGCGTGTATTCACCGAGCAACATCTGATCCTGCGTCGCGACGCCAGTGCGCAGGCTGCTCAGGCCATCGCCGCGTTAATCCAATGAAACTGCCGACAATTGCCGGAGTTGACGAAGTGGGGCGCGGGCCGCTTGCTGGAGATGTGGTCGCCGCGGCGGTGATACTTCATCCCGATCGCCCCATCGTGGGCTTGACCGACTCCAAGAAGCTAACCGCGCGCCGGCGGGAGGCCCTTTTTGAGCAGATCGTGGAGTGCGCCCTCAGTTGGTCTGTCGCCAGGGCAAGCGTGGCGGAAATTGACAGCATCAATATTCTGCAGGCCAGTCTGTTGGCGATGCACCGCGCCGTGGACGGCTTGGGGTGCACGCCTGACCACGTGCTGGTGGATGGCAACCGTTTGCCAAACTGGCCCTACTCCAGCGAAGCGATCATCCAGGGAGATATGACAGAAGCGGCCATCAGCGCTGCATCCATTCTTGCCAAGGTCACCCGCGACAAGGAAATGACGGTTCTGGATAGTGTCTACCCGGGTTACGACTTCGCCAAGCACAAAGGCTACCCCACCGCCACGCATCTGCAGGCTCTTCGAGCACTGGGGCCATGTCCCATCCATCGTCAATCTTTTGGCCCGGTGAAGGTGCTATTACAACAGGCTGAACTGTTTTGAACCTTTCTGTCGTTATGGCGTACAAATCCACAGGACGCCATGCCAAATCTGAGCTATAAATAATTGGTCAAGGTATTTTTACGTATTGTTTGAGATTTGGATCTCAAACGGCGGCTAAATATGAGTGGCTGCGATTGGCCATTCCTTTCCGTGAGGCTGCTATGCGGCGTTATTTCAAGCATCCCAACAAGATGCCCATTGAATTCCAAATAGACCAATCCGCACCGGTAAAGGCGGTAGGCTCTGATTTGCGTCACCCCTGCGGATTGTGTTTCTACACCGAGCAGGCGGTTCCAACCGGCAGCAAGATCAAGGTCCATATTCCCGTAGAGGAGGCCTGTGTCAGTCCCGCCTCGGGAGATGCTTCGCCGGCGGCAATGAGGTTCAGTGCCGGCGGGCACGTGGCCTGGTGTAGGGCAAAGGGAGCCGGGTTTTCCGTGGCGGTAAGCTTTGACGAGAGCGCCAATCAATACCTGCTGCGCATGGTGGAGCAGGTCTGTCACATCGAGAGCTACAGGGCGCGGGTGAGAGATCTGCACGGCAGAGTGCTGTCGCCCGACGAGGCCGCCAGTGAGTGGATATCAAAATACGCGGCCGTCTTTCCGCATTGATAGTGCTTATTGTGCCATGGAGCGGCACTGACAGGCCGCAGCGCTCACAGACAGGTTCAGCGGCGGGGTGTCAGGCGGTCAACAGGCGGTCGTAGCGGCGGCTGAGCAGGTCGTAAAACTGCTCGCGCAGTTGTAGCACAGCGGATTTCAACTCGGCAATTTCCTGATCGCTGATATCCTGTCGGCCAACGTACACCTGTTTGCGGAAGAGCGCTATTTTGGCGCCGTATAACCGCAGGGTTTTTTCCATGGTTTTTTCACCCAGCATCAGCAGTTTGGCTTCCGCATCCGCCAGTTTGCGGAATTCCACCACCAGCTCCTCATTGGTTTTGTCCAGTTCCAGTCGGCGCGCCGCAGGCCAGTTGTTACCAAAGCGCGTGGACTCGATCACCAGCGCCGAATATTTGGCAAATGAATGATTGACCGCGCCAACCGCAGCGGAGATTTCCTCCAGCATCTGCAATCTGCGCCGGCTGGCCTGGCCGGCCGGATGCTGGTGCCGGCCGTACAGCCAGACGGAGACATAGGTTATACCGCTGCCAAGCGCCACCTTGACTGTGGTGTCAACGAATGGCCAAAGATCTACAACGCTCATGTTCAAGTACTCCGTAACCGTCAATAGCTTGGCAAAAAAGCTTGTGTCCAGTGGCAGAGCAATAAACAAACCAGTTTCACCCAGGGCCCGGGCTGGCGGGTGCACGCTGGGCTTTGCAGAGGCGCCAAAGCCGTTTGCGGCCGGTCATCCCCCCGCTATCTTCACCTTGAAGCCCTGCGCCAGCAAAAATGTCTGCAGCTTCTCTCTATGCTCTCCCTGTATTTCGATGATGTCATCTTTCACCGTGCCTCCGGTGCCGCACAGGCGTTTCAGCTCTTTGGCCAGCTCCTTGATGGCGGCGGAGTCCAGCGGCAACTGACAAACCAGTGTCACCTGTTTCCCTCCTCGTCCTTTCGACTCCCGCTTGAGCAGCACGGGCGTGTCGCGTTTGGGAGGGCTGGCTGTGACGGTGTCTTCGGTTTTGATTCGACCTTGATCGGTTGAATAGACCAGTCTGGAATTGCGGGACATAAAGTTGCTCCTGCTCAAAGGTGACGACATCGCGCGCGCTTGATTGCCGCAGTGCGAACCGGTAGTTTAACCGGCAACGCACGAGGAAACATCTGCCAGATGAACAACGAGTCCTTGAAGGAAACCCTCTACAGGGTGATTTTTGGCACGGATACGCCAGCCGGGCGGCGCTTTGACGTGTTGCTTATCTGGGCAATTCTCATCAGCGTTCTTGCTCTGATGCTGGAGTCCGTAGACGCCGTGGCCGTGCGTATCGGCACTTATCTTGTGGCGCTTGAATGGTTTTTCACCGTAGTGTTCACAGTGGAGTATGGCGTGCGTATCTATTGCTCGCCCAAGCGCATCCACTACAGCCGCAGTTTTTACGGTGTGGTTGACCTTATCTCCGTGCTGCCAACCTATTTGGGATTGGTGGTCGCCGGGGCCAATTACATCCTGGTCATCCGCCTGCTGCGCGTCCTGAGAATCTTCCGCGTCCTCAAACTGGCGCGCTATTTGTCCGAGGCCAACGTGCTGATTCGGGCGCTGGCGCAGGCCCGCCGTAAGATTTTCATTTTCTTTTTTGGTGTTCTGGTCCTGGCGACCATCTTTGGCTCCGTCATGTTTGTGGTTGAAGGGCCAAGCCGAGGCTTCACCAGTATCCCCAAAAGTATCTACTGGACCATAGTGACCATTACCACCGTCGGGTATGGGGATATCACCCCGCAGACAGTATTTGGCCAAATGGTGGCAACTGCTGCAATGCTCACAGGTTATTCAATCATCGCGGTTCCCACCGGCATAGTCACGGCAGAGCTCGCGCAGGAAATGCAGCGTCAGCGCCTTTCGCTTCGCTGCACCGAATGCCAGCGCATTGGTCACGATGCGGACGCCAATTACTGCAAATACTGTGGCAGTGCCTTTGGTCAATAAATGACCACGCAGTGTGGCTGAGGCTGTGGTTGGTTAACCGTGCAGTTCGAAGGGGTGCATTCGGCAAGACGAACTCTCCGTCAGCAATACTTGGCGGCGCCCAGACCTCGTCTATACTGACAAAGGCGTGTGGGGACACCGGTGCAAAACGGGTTGTGCGTTTCGCAAACACAGCGGGTTGGAAATTCCCGCCATGTCTCATGATTGAGCAGAGCCCAAGTGGCATATGGCCCGCTGGGCACAGGTAAAATTGCGTGAGTCAAAGAAACCAGAATAAACCTCTGTCTGCGGGTTTCAAAGGCCTGGGCGCTGTTGCGGCCGACAATCGGGCCCTGAACTCGCTGTTGGACGCATTGCGTGACGCGGTGCTCTACTTTGACCGCTGGGGCGTTGTACAGCACGCCAACGCCTGCGCCTGCAGATGGTGGGGAGAAAACGAACTTTACGGCAAGACCTTCATCGAAATTGCCCGTAACTGGGACGACCCGGCCGAGAGGCAGCGGGAAATCATGCAGGTCTATCGCACGGGGCTGCCGGTACTGGAGTCGCGCGAGCGTTCCAGGTTGCACGGCAAGGACTGTTGGTTCCAGGTTGACAAGTTGCCCACCGCTGACCCCTCCGGCGCCTTGGTGGGTGTCATGCTGGTCATCTCCGACATCACCCAGACGGTGGAGCGCGAAAACGTACTTCGCGATAGTGAATCCCGTTATCGAGCGTTTATTGCCAGTAGCTCCGATGCAATTTGGCGCTACGATATCTGCCCGCCCATCGATACCCGACTGCCCAAGAATCAGCAGGTACAGCAGATTATGGAGCGGGCGGTGCTGGCGGAGTGCAACGACCGGCTGCCTGCGCTTTACGGTGTGGAGAGCGCCAGTGATCTGATTGGCCGGCGTATTTCTGAAGTTTCCTCGCCTTCGCTGGAAGAGGATGCCCGCAAGTTTATCTTCGACGGCTATCGGCTTGAGGAGCTGGAGTTCGAGCGCGCCAGCGGCGACGACCAGACAATATTTTTACAGTGCAACGCCATTGGCATTGTAGAAAAAGGCTTGCTGAATCGGGTCTGGGGTATCACGCGCAATATCACGGAAAAGCGCCAGTATCTGGCTCGCCTTGAGTACCTTGCCAATCACGACGTTTTAACCTCGCTGCCTAATCGCGGCGTATTGTACCGAGCCATGTCGGCGGCCATATTGCAGCACCGACCGGAGCAGAAATCCGCCCTGTTGCTGATTGACCTGGACCGCTTCAAGGAGATCAATGACACCTTGGGCCACCTTACCGGAGACAAGGTGCTGAAGCAGTTGGCGGCCCGCTTGCGTGACCAATTGCGCAACACCAGCGGTATAGTTGCCCGGCTTGGTGGCGACGAATTCGCCGTGTTTCTGCCCAATATTCGCAACCCCCAGCAGGCGGTGGTTTTGGCTCACCAGTTGTTGGATGCCATTGCCATGGTCTTTGAGCTGGAGGGGCTGCGCACGGAGCTTGGCGCCAGTATTGGTGTGTCCATCTGCCCGGATCAAGCGGCAGACGCCAGCACCCTGATGCGCTTTGCTGACGTTGCCATGTATCGGGCAAAAACCAGCTTACAGGGCGTGGCGCTCTACGATCCGGCCTTTGATCCGCACAGTCCCAAGCGTCTGGAGCTAATGGGTGCGCTTGGGCGGGCCATACGCGAAGATGAGCTAACCCTGCATTACCAACCCAAGATAGATCTGACACGAGACCAGGTGTACGGCTTTGAGGCTCTGCTGCGCTGGAATCACCCGGAGCTGGGCTCGGTGCCGCCTAAAGACTTCATTCCTATTGCCGAGCACTCCAATCTCATTCACGCCATGACGCTTTGGGTGCTGGAGGAGGGCATCAAGCAGTGCAGGATCTGGTCCGACAAAGGTTTTCCAATAACCATGGCCATGAACTTGTCTGCTCGCAATCTACTGGATGAGCGGGTGGTAAGTGACCTTCCGCGGCTGCTTAAAAAATACGGGGTGTCGGGTTCGCAATTGGAACTCGAAATAACAGAAAGCATGATCATGGTGGACCCGGCCCGCGCGGAGGCTTCGTTGCTGCGCATTCACCGATTGGGCGTGAAACTGGCGGTTGACGACTTTGGCACCGGCTATTCGTCGCTAGCCTACTTGAAGCGGCTGCCGGTGCAAACCCTGAAAATTGACTCGTCCTTTATTCGCAGTATGCTCACCGACGAGCAGGACGAAATCATCGTCAACTCCACCATCAACCTGGCCCACAACCTGGGGCTAAAGGTGGTGGCCGAGGGGGTGGAAACCGAGAGCATCTACCGCAAGTTGGTCAATATGGGTTGTGACTGCGCCCAGGGTTATTACATGGGGCGCCCCATGGCGGTAGAGCAGGCAGAGCGCTGGTTACTGGAGTCACCTTGGGGGCTTGGCGGTTTGCCGCCTGCCGTGGCACAGGGTGCGGAGTGGGGCTGAAGCTCCTGGGTCGCAGCCTGATGTGGGCGCGGCCGGCGCTCCGGCCAAGCTCAGGTTAGATATCGTCCTGTTTCATCCTGCGCACATCCATCAAGCGTTGCTCCAAGGTGGCATTGCCGCGAATATCTTCCTTGTCTGTCAGGCGCAGCGCATTGCGCAACTGTATTTCCGCTTTGTCGTACATGCCATTCAATATGAAATATTCAGACCGCGCCCTGTGCACATCCAGTATGCGCCCGGCCAGCCCGTTGATTTCCGCCAATAGGTACCAGGCGTAGACATTGCCTGGATGGCGTTTGACATGCTCCTGCAGCAACGCCTGTCCGCGATCATATTGCCCGGCCTCCATCAACAGCTCTGCAGAGCGAATGTTCAAGGGGTGGTTGCGCGGCTGCAGGCGCAACTGCTTCTCCAGTAGTTTCAGCGCCTCAGGCAGTTTTTGCCGGGCAGCAAGTATATCCGCTGCGGCAATGGTCAGTGCAACCGGGTGATCAAGCTCGGCGTGCAGTGTTTCAAGCTCCTTGTCGGCCTCGTCCAATCGGCCGGCCTTGGTCAACGCGAGCACCAGACCATAGCGGGCCGCACCCCGTGGCAGGTTGCTGCCAGTAAGCTCATTGGTAAAGCGTCGCACCGCCAGTTGAGGGCTGGCTTCATGGTGAAGGATCGCCCGCGCACGCATTAACTGGTAATCTTTATCCTCTTGTGCTGTTCTGCGGGGGTAGCGAGCGGCGCGACTGCTGGAGTCGGCAATTCGGCTTTCGGTAATGGGGTGGGTCAGTAAAAACTCCGGCACCTTCGAACGAAAGCGAGCCAGTCTCAGCATTTGCTCAAACATCTCGGGCATGGCCTGAGCGTCAAAGCCCGCGCGGGTAAGCGTCTCCATGCCCACGCGGTCGGCCTCCTGCTCCATTTGCCGGCTGAAGCGCAGGCTCCGGTCAATGGCACCGGCCTGTATGGCGGGAATCATAGCCAAGCCTGCATCACTGCCAGACGCGGCGGTTACCAAAATACCGGCCAGAATGGCAGCGTAAGAGGCAAGTGTGGTGTTTTGGTTTTGTTGCACCCTGCGAGCAAAGTGACGCTGGCTGAGGTGGGCCAGTTCATGCGCCAGAATAGAGGCGAGTTGTTGCTCTGTGCGGGCAATCAACAAGGTGCCGGTATTAACCCCGATTATGCCGCCGGGTGCGGCAAAGGCATTGAGGTTGGGGTTGTCCAGCACAAGAAGTTCCAGGCGCTTGTCTTCGAGTTCGCTGGAAAACGCCATTCTCTGCAGCAACTGCAGAAGATAATCTTCCAGAAAGGGGTCGTTGCTGGTGGGCAGGCCGCCCCGATATCGGCGCACAATCTTTTGCCCTAGTTCATACTCCATTGCCGGCGAAACAAGCCCGCCGCTGGCATCGCCGAAACTTGGCAGTTGCAGCCTGTCGCCCGCGCTTTGCGCCAGAGTCAAGGGCGCCGACGCGGCAAAAAGCGTAAAGAGCAAGCAAAGTACAGGTGCTTTGAACACAACAAGGCCTTGTTTTGACGTAGGTTTTACTATACAAGAACAACCGGCTGCGGCTGCGCTGGTAAAGGTGCCGCACGGCGAGCGCTTAAGAATTCAGTGTCCTGGATCTACCTATGACCCGACAAGATGATATAGATTCCGTCGGCCAAGGCCCGGCCGGGCCCGTGCTGGCCGCAACTATAGACGCACGCGGACTTGCTTGTCCTCTGCCTTTGCTGCGCGCCAAACAGGGGCTTAATCGTGCGGCCTGCGGCGAGCGTATCAAAGTGCTGGCCACGGATTCCGGATCGGTTCGTGATTTCCACAGTTTTGCCGCCTTGAGCGGCAATCAGCTCCTCCACTTCAGCGAAGCTGCCGGCGTTTACACTTACGTTCTGGAAAAGCGCATATAGAGCCAAACATGATCAAGGTATTGAAAGTCTGGATCGACCGCTACTTCTTCAAGGAAGAAGCGGTTTTACTTGCGGTTTTGCTGATCGCAGCCGTGGCAATAGTCGTCACTATGGGAGTGGTCTTGGCTCCCATGTTTACCGCCATAATTCTAGCCTTCCTGATGCAGGGGTTGGTGACCAAGTGTGTGCGTTTGGGAATCCCGCATCTGTGGGCGGTCATCATCGCCTTCCTGGTGCTGGTGGGGGCCATCGCTGTGGTGCTGCTGGTGCTTTTGCCCATCATGTGGAAGCAGGTGTTGACGCTGGTGGGTGAGGCCCCGCGCATGATCAAGGAGGTGCAAGCGCTGTTGTTGGTGCTGCCGGAGATGTACCCGCAGCTCATCACCACCGAGCAAGTCAGGCAAATTGCCGCAGTTTTGGGCACTGAGCTGGGCCGCGCCGCTCAAAAAGTGCTTACCTTCTCCATCGCCCAACTGCCCATCTTCATAGGTATATTGATTTACCTGGTGCTGGTGCCCATCCTGGTGTTCTTCTTCCTGAAAGATGCCCAGTCCATGCTGCGCTGGGCGGGCGATCTCTTGCCCCAGGAGCGGCCTATGATGAAGCAGATCTGGTGGGAGATGAACCAGCAAATTGCTAACTATGTACGCGGGAAGTTTGTCGAAATCATCATAGTTGCGGGCGTCTCTGGCGTCACCTTCAGCCTGATGGGGCTGAACTACGCCCTGCTGCTGGGTATATTAACCGGCTTGTCGGTGCTGGTCCCCTATATTGGTGCGGCGGTGGCGACACTGCCGGTATTCCTGATTGGATTTTTCCAGTGGGGCTGGGGCAGTGAGCTCGTATATTTGATGCTGGCCTATGCAGTGATCCAAGCGCTGGACGGCAACGTTTTAGTGCCACTGTTGTTTTCGGAAGCGGTTAAGATGCACCCTGTAGCCATTGTTCTGGCTGTGCTGGTGTTTGGCGGAATTTGGGGCTTCTGGGGCGTGTTCTTTGCCATTCCACTGGCAACCCTGTGTAAGGCCGTCATCAACGCCTGGCCCACACGCAACAGTGAAATAGACACTTCAAGAATGCTGCCCATCCCCTAGAGCCGGCGGGCGCCATGATTCTCAGTGGATTATAGCCGTTTTAATGTGTAGAATCGTGGCGCCGTAATTTCTGCCATTTCGTCAAGCGGGGCGGATGCTTTTACGGCAGAAGACAAGCGAAGCCGACCGCCAAGGCAAACCTCTCTTACCGTCAACCTGTCCAGAGTTGCGCACATTTAAGGCCTAATTCGCGAGAGGGCGGTTTTTGATCAAACCGTTTCGGCTATATATTGCCAGCTGTGCCTGGCCCGCGGTTGGGCCGGTCGAACTACCACAGAATTCCTGCATCACCAACGTCGGGTTTCATCATGAAGACCGGCGGATTGGTGGGTGCAGCAGATGAGGAGACTTTAATGGTCGAGGAAACTGATGCTCTCGAAACCCGGGAGTGGCTTGATGCTCTTGAATCCGTCATCCGCCATGGCGGATCAGAGCGAGCAGCGCAATTGCTGGCACAACTGGCAGAAGCTGCAGCCAAAGCGGGCCTACAAACACCCGCTGGCACTCACACACCGTACCGCAATACCATTCCGGTCCAAGCCGAAAAAGCCATGCCCGGTGATCGCAAGCTGGAGCGCCGCATACGCGCGTTGACCCGCTGGAATGCGCTGGCCATGGTTATGCGTGCCAATGACAACGATGATGGCCTGGGCGGACATATCTCCACCTTTTCCTCAGCTGCCACCTTGTACGATGTAGGCTTCAACCACTTCTTTCGCGGCAACGAAGGCGAGCAGCTGGGCGATCTCGTGTACTTCCAAGGCCACAGTTCGCCCGGGATGTACGCTCGCTCCTATCTGGAAGGGCGGCTCACCGAAGAGCAACTGGACAACTTCCGCAGAGAGGTGGACGGCAAGGGCCTTTCTTCCTATCCCCACCCCTGGTTGATGCCGGATTACTGGCAATTTCCGACCGTGTCCATGGGCCTCGGACCTATTTTGGCCATCTATCAGGCGCATGTGATGCGCTATATGGAGGCGCGGGAGCAGGCCAAAGCCGGTGACCGCAAGATTTGGGCTTTTCTTGGCGATGGCGAATGCGACGAAGTGGAAACCCTGGGTGCCATTTCACTGGCCGCCCGAGAAAAGCTCGACAACCTGATTTTTGTGATCAACTGCAATCTGCAGCGTCTTGACGGCCCGGTGCGCGGCAACGGCAAGATCGTGCAGGAGCTTGAAGGGATCTTCCGCGGCGCCGGCTGGAATGTCATCAAAGTGCTGTGGGGCCGCGGCTGGGACAAGCTGCTAGAGAAGGACAAAACCGGCCTGCTGCAAAAGCGCATGGACGAGGTGGTCGACGGTGAGATGCAAAACTTCAAAGCCAACGGGGGCGCTTACACCCGCGAGAACTTCTTTGGCAAATACCCCGAACTACTGGAGTTGGTCAAAGATCTGAGCGACGACGACATCATGGCGCTCAATCGCGGCGGTCACGACCCGATCAAGGTTTACAATGCCTACGAGCAGGCCGTCAATCACAAGGGGCAGCCCACGGTGATCATGGCGCAGACGGTCAAGGGATATGCCATGGGCGCCGCAGCCGAATCGGCCAACGTTGCGCACTCGGTCAAGAAGCTTGACTTTGACAGCCTCAGAGCTTTCCGTGACCGCTACGATATACCGGTCAGCGATGAAGACCTGAAGAAGGTGCCTTACTACCGTCCAGAACCCGACTCGCCGGAAATGAAGTACCTGCAGTCCCGCCGCCAGACCCTCAACGGCTACCTGCCGGCGCGCCAAAGCGACTTCGAACCGCTGCAGATCCCCAGTCTGGACAGTTTCAGCGCCTTGCTGAAATCCTCGGGTGAGCGTGAAAACTCCACCACCATGGCATTTGTGCGCTTCCTGACCACCCTGGTCAAGGACAAAACCATCGGTGCGCAGGTAGTGCCCATCGTGCCGGATGAGGCCCGTACCTTTGGCATGGAGGGCATGTTCCGCCAGTTGGGTATCTATGCCGCCGCAGGCCCCAAATACGTGCCTCACGACGCCCACCAGATCATGTTCTACAAAGAAGATGAGAAAGGGCAAATTCTGGAGGAGGGCATCAATGAAGCAGGTGCCATGTCTTCCTGGATCAACTGCGCCACGGCCTACGCCACCTACCGCCGGCCGATGATTCCGTTTTACATTTATTATTCCATGTTTGGTTTTCAGCGCGTGGGCGATCTCTGCTGGCTTGCAGGCGATATGCAGGCGCGTGGTTTCCTGATTGGTGCCACCGCCGGACGCACCACCCTCAATGGCGAGGGCTTGCAGCACCAGGACGGCCACAGCCATATTCTGGCCAATACCATTCCCAGTTGCCGCACCTACGACCCCACCTACAGCTACGAGCTGGCGGTGATCATTCAGGACGGCATGAAGCGCATGTACCAGGATCAGGAAAACTGCTTCTACTACATCACCACCATGAATGAAAACTACCCCCACCCCGAGATGCCCGAAGGTGCCGAGGAGGGCATAGTTCGCGGTATATACCGCCTGCAGGAAGCCAAGAAGAAAGCCAAGAAAAAAGTGCAGCTGATGGGCTCGGGTACCATATTGCGAGAGGTGGAAGCCGCCGCACAATTGCTGCGCGACAATCACGGTGTGGACGCGGACATCTGGAGTGTAACCAGTGTGAATCAGCTGACCCGCGACGCCCAGAGCAAAGAGCGCTGGAACCGCCTGCATGCGGATCAGCCAGCGAAAAAAGCCTACGTCACCGAGCAGCTGGAAAACGAAGAAGGGCCGTTCATCATCTCCACCGATTACATGAAAGCCTATAGCGAGCAGTTGCGCCCCTACATCCCCGGGGCCTACTACGTGCTGGGCACCGACGGCTTCGGTCGCAGCGATAGCCGCGCCAAGTTGCGCCATTTCTTCGAGGTGGACCGTTATTTTGTGACCATCACCGCGCTCAAGGCGCTGGCCGACGCCGGCAAAATGGATCCGCAAGATGTGCTAAAGGCGATGCAGCAATACGGTATCGACGCCGAAAAAGCCGATCCGATGACCGTTTAAGAAGGAGTACCGTAAGTGGCTATCGAAACTATCAAGGTCCCCGATATTGGCGGTTCAGAGAACGTCGATGTGATCGAAGTGTGTGTCAAAGAGGGTGACACGGTTAATGTGGAAGATGCACTGATTGTACTGGAGTCCGATAAGGCATCCATGGACATCCCATCCCCCAAAGCGGGCAAGGTTGTCAAGCTGTTGCTTAAGGAGGGCGATAAAGTCTCCCTGGGCAGTTTGGTGCTGGAGCTGGAAACCGATGCCGACAGCGCAACAGCGTCCGAACCGGCTGCGGCGGAAACCGCCAAGCCTCAAGCTGCCGCGCCGAGCCCTCAGGCTGCGCCTGCGGAAAAGCCGGTCTCCGTGCCGGATATAGGCGGCGCCGAGAATGTCGACGTCATCGAAGTCTGTGTCAAGGTGGGTCAGCAAGTGGAGGAGGGCGAGTCGCTGATCGTTCTTGAGAGCGACAAGGCCTCCATGGAGATCCCTGCTCCCTTCGCGGGCAAGGTGGTCAGCATCGCCATCAAAGAGGGCGACAAGGTTTCCGAAGGCGCCCCGGTTTTGGTTCTGGCGGGCGAATCCAGCGGTGAAGACACGCCGTCCAAGCCGGAGGCATCTCCGGAGAAGGCGGATGCGGCCAGCGGCGCCGAGAGCACCCTCGATATGCAGGTGCCCGACATTGGCGGGGCTGAGGGCGTGGATGTGATCGAAATCTCGGTGAAGGTAGGGGATCAGATCAACGAAGGCGACGCCCTGATTGTGCTGGAGAGCGATAAGGCCTCCATGGAGGTGCCGGCGCCGGCTTCCGGCACCGTGGCATCTATCTCTGTCAAAGAGGGTGACAAGGTCTCCATGGGCAGCCCTATTGGCACCTTGACGGTTAAGGGTGCGGCCCAGACGCCTGCCAAATCCGAGGGCTCCAAAGCACCGGCTCCGCCGTACGCGGCGCCAGAGTCCTCCTTGACCAAGCAGTCGCAGTCGCCCGCACCCAGCACCAGCGCGGGTGACTCGGCAGCTGCACCCGACGCGGCCGGAGCAGACGTTTACGCCGGTCCCGCCGTGCGCAAGCTTGCACGCCAGCTGGGTGTGGGGCTGGGTGAAGTCAAGGCCAGCGGGCCGCGTGGGCGCGTTACCAAAGACGATGTGCGCGATTTTGTCAAAAGCGTGATGCAAAACCGTGGCAAAGGCAGCGCCGTGTCGGCAGGGGCGGGTATACCGCCGGTGCCTGCGGTGGACTTCGCCCAGTTTGGCGAAGTAGAAATGGTCAAGATGAGCAAGATCAAGAAGCTCACTGCGGCCAACATGTCTCGCAATTGGTTGAATGTACCTCATGTGACCCAGTTCGACGATGTGGACATTACCGAGCTGGAAGACTTTCGCAAGGCCATGAAAGCCGAGGCCGAGAAAGCCGGCGTCAAATTGACTCCGCTCCCGTTCCTGATCAAGGCCTGTGCTGCGGCGCTCAAGGCCGAGCCGTCCTTCAATGTGTCAATGCATGCCGATGGTGAACATATTGTGCAGAAGCACTATGTGCATATTGGCCTGGCAGTGGACACACCCAATGGGTTGATGGTGCCGGTCATCCGCGACGTCGATAAAAAAGGCCTGTTTCAGATTGCCGCCGAGATGACTGAGCTTGCTAAAAAAGCCAGAGACGGAAAGCTGACGGCCAAAGAGATGCAGGGTGGCTGCTTTACCCTGTCCAGCCTCGGCGCCATTGGCGGGCGAGGGTTTACCCCCATCGTCAATGCACCTGAAGTGGCCATCCTTGGCATATCGCGCGCAGACACCCAGCCCCGCTGGAACGGCAAGGAGTTTGTACCGCGTCTGATGCTGCCGCTCAGCCTGAGCTATGATCACCGCGCCATCAATGGCGGCGATGCAGGGCGCTTTTTTGCCCACTTGAGCGGCCTGCTGACCGATATTCGTCGGCTGTTGCTCTAGCCTGACGGCCTTCAGTGAATGCAAAAAAGCCGGCGTAAGCCGGCTTTTTTGCTTCTGTGGTTGTAACTGCCCAACTCCCGCCAGAATTTGCGCATGACCTATTCAGCCTTGTGCTGCACAAATTTGAACGCAGTCTGAACTGTCACGGGATGAGCTGAACAGTTACCTGTGGTTTTACCTGCTGCGACGCAGGGCATCAGGCGTCGGAGCTCTTATAACCGTAGGGGTTCTGCTTCTGCCAGTTCCAAGTGTGCGCCAGCATGTCGGTGAGCTGGTACTGGCAAGTCCAACCGAGTTCGCGCTGGGCCTTGTTGGCGTCGGCGTAACAGGTGGCAATGTCGCCCGGGCGGCGAGGCGCGAGGTCGTAGGGGATGTTTTGCCCCGACACCGCCTGAAACTGCTCGATGATCTCCAAAACCGATGAGCCTTTGCCCGTGCCCAGGTTGAACACATTCAGTGCTGCCGGGGTGCGCTCCAGGTGCTCCAGTGCACGCAGATGGCCCTCGGCAAGGTCCATGACGTGAATATAATCGCGCACACCAGTGCCGTCCTTGGTCGGATAGTCATTGCCGAATACGCGCACACGTTGCAACTTGCCGCTGGCCACCTGGGCTACGTAGGGCAGCAGGTTGTTGGGGATGTCGTTGGGGTCTTCGCCGATCAAGCCGCTGGGATGAGCACCAATCGGATTGAAATAGCGCAGCAGGGTAATGGACCAGAAATCCGCTCGCGACTGCTGCACATCCCGGAGGAGTTCTTCTACCATAAGTTTGCTGCGGCCGTATGGGTTGGTGGCCGAAGTGCGGCAGTCCTCCACCAGAGGCACAACCTCCGGGTCGCCGTACACTGTTGCGGACGAGCTGAACACCAGATGGCCGCAACCAAAGGCCAACATGGTTTCGCAAAGGGTGAGCGTGCCGGCCACATTGTTCTGGTAGTAGCTCAGGGGGATCTGACTCGACTCGCCCACCGCTTTCAGCCCCGCAAAATGGATCACTGCGTCTATTTGATGTTCAGTGAACACGCGCTCCAGGGCCGCACGGTCGCGGACGTCCGCCCGGCAGATGGGAAAGCTGCGGCCGGTTATCTCCTGCACCCGGTGCAGAGCTTCTTCGCTGCTATTGTGGTAGTTGTCCACCACTACAATGTCGTATCCGGCATTGAGCAGGACAACGCAAGTATGGGAGCCAATGAATCCTGCGCCGCCGGTAATCAATATTGCCATGGTTTACTCCAAGCCTTGCTGATAAATGCAGTCGCTCACAACGCGGGCCGCCGGAACGGGTAAAGTTATCTGCTGGTAATCTTTGAACGGCCAGCGCCGCGAAGCCTGAGACCTGCCAAAGGGTAAAACCGAATCAGCATTCATACAACAAAAAAAGGCCGCACGCATGCGACCTGTTAATTCTGGGCGCCGCCCGCCGGGCTTGTACCCGCGCCCCAATGAGCAACAGTCACTGTTCAAGACAATTCTAGCGGCATATGTGGTGGCACGCTTTCAACTGTGGTGTCTTCTTACTTCAGCTTTACTGATTCCTGTTGGCCCTGGTCAGGAAGTGACACGGCCGGAGGCAAGCAAATTTAAGGCGAAAAAAAAGGCCAGACCGCTAGGGTCTGTTGACGTTTCATCATCGCCTCTGTTGCACCTGAAAACGCGC
>CAYNST010000013.1:0-28251 GCA_964399955.1 uncultured Cellvibrionaceae bacterium
CCAGACGAAAAAATGGCCTACAGCAGTGGTGATGAGGAAACGTCAACAGACCCTAGGTCCGGATTTGCCCATGGCTGCGTTAAAAATTGGTCAACATCCTGTCAGGAACAGGATGGAACGCCAGGGCGGCCCCAATAGGGGTGGAGCACATGGAGTGCGGAGTATTTACACTTGTAAACTCACATTTTTCGCCTTGCTCCGAACAAATCCTGACTTGATCTGGACTGCCACGGAGTGTGCTGAAAATAGCTACACGCTGATACCCGACTTTTGAGAGACTTACTGCACATGCAATCCCTACCTTCACAGCGCTCCAAAGCGCGCCATTACGCCATGCAGGCGCTGTATCAATGGCATGTTTCGCGCAACGCGCTGAACGTGATTGAGGCCGAATTCCACACAGACAATGACATGTCCAATGTGGATGTAGCCTACTTTCACGAGCTGGTGCACCAGGTGCCCGCTAAATTGTCCGAGATAGAAACGGACTTTCTGCCCTTCGTCAACGACATGACCTTGGCCCAAATCGACCCGGTCACCCTGGCGCTGTTGCGCATGTCCTGCTACGAGATGCGTTACCGGGTAGATGTACCCTACAAGGTTGTAATCAACGAGGCACTGCGCCTGGCCAAAAAATTTGGCGCCACCGACAGCTACAAATTCATCAACGGCGTGCTGGATCGGGTGGCGGCAAGACTGCGAGGCCCGGAAGTCAAGGCCGCAGGCCGCTGAGTCCGGTACTGCTGACGTGGACGAATTTGGCCTGATTCATCAATACTTTGCCCGCGGGATGCTGCGCGAGGATGTGGCCATCGGCATAGGCGATGACTGCGCCGTGCTGAGCCTGGAAGTGGGTCATGAATTGGTGGTGTCCATCGACACTATGGTTGCCGGTGTGCATTTTCCGCACGATGCGGATCCGGGCCGCATTGGCACCCGTGCTCTGTGCACGGCACTCAGTGACCTTGCGGCCATGGGGGCCCAGCCCCACTGGTTCACCCTGGCATTGACCATGCCCACTGCAGATGCCGGCTGGTTGAGCGCCTTCAGTGACGGCCTGTTCGACATTGCCAATCGCTACCAGTGCAGCCTGGTGGGCGGCGATACCACCTGCGGGCCTCTGTGCATCAGTATTCAGGTGCACGGCAGTGTGCCCAAGGGGCGGGCACTGACACGTTCCGGCGCGCGACCCGACGACGTAATTTTTGTCACCGGCCCCTTGGGCGACGGTGCGGCGGCGCTGGCGGTAATCAATAAGCAGCTTACCGTGCGTACCGCCAGCTACGATTACCTGCAAAAGCGGTTTTATTCACCCGCTCCCCGCCTGCAGGCAGGCCAGTTGTTGCGCAATCTTGCTTCCGCCACTATCGACCTGTCCGACGGCCTCTGTGCGGATCTGGGCAAGATTTGCGAGGCAAGCGGTGTCGGCGCATTGGTGGATCTTGCACGTATACCCCTCAGTGCCCATTGGAAGGAGCAGGTAGCGTCGGACCGGGCCCTGCAGTGGGCCGTGACCGGTGGCGACGACTACGAGCTGTGTTTCACCGTGCCGCAAGAGCGTCTACCTTTACTGGAAGAGTGGATAAACGCAGGTAAACTGCAGGCCACGCCCATTGGCAAGGTCACCCACAAACTGGGTATTGGCTGGCTCAAAGACGGCAAACCGCGCAACTTCGCCAAAAAAGGATACAACCATTTTGATTGATCGCACCCCGACCTTCCGCTGGTTGTTGCACAACCCCGACGCACTGCTGGCGTTCGGATTTGGCTCCGGCCTGACTCGCAAGCTGCCCGGAACGGCAGGTACCCTGGCAGCGGTACCCATTTATCTTCTGTTGCGTGACCTGCCGCTTGGGGCTTACCTGCTTACATTGACGGCCGCTTTCGCGTTTGGAGTTTTCATCTGCCACACCGCGTCCAAAAAACTGGGCGTACACGACCACGGCGGCATTGTCTGGGACGAGTTTGTCGGCTATTGGCTGACCATGCTGCTGGCGCCGCCCGGCTGGATCTGGGTCCTTCTGGGGTTCATCTATTTTCGTTTCTTCGACATGCTCAAACCCTGGCCCATCGGCTGGATAGACAAGCGAGTCCACGGCGGTTTTGGCATCATGATTGACGACGTGGTGGCGGCTGTGCCGGCCTTGTTGTGTCTGCAGCTGAGCGTCTACCTGGCATCCATCTTCAATTGAGGCAGTACCCGGTGACGGTAAAATACATTGAATCTTCCAAGTTGCCGACGCCTTGGGGCATGTTTGCCATGCACGGCTTCAGCGAGACCAAGGGCGACAAAGAGCATGTCGTGCTCACCATGGGGGAAGTTGGGCGCGGGGAGCCGGTGCTGGCGCGCATCCACTCGGAGTGCCTGACCGGCGACGCGCTGTTCAGTCTGCGCTGTGACTGTGGCGCACAACTGCAGGCGGCAATGTACAAGATTGCCATGGCCGGCACCGGCGCAATCTTCTATCTGCGGCAGGAGGGGCGGGGCATTGGATTGCTGAACAAGATCAAGGCCTACCATCTGCAGGACAAGGGTGCCGATACCGTTGAGGCCAATGAGCAGCTGGGCTTTGGTGCGGACATGCGCGACTACAGCATTCTCAAGCCCATGATGGCTCACCTGGGCATCCAACAGCTGCGCCTGATGACCAACAACCCGCGCAAGATTCAGGCTTTACAGGAGTTGGGCCTGGAAGTGGTTGAGCGGTTACCCCACGACACCGGCCGCAACCCCCACAATCAGCATTATCTCAATACCAAGCGGGGTAAATTGGGCCACCTGTTTGACCTGGACGCAGACGCCGCAGACTGAAGCAGCCGCGTTTGCAACCGCCGCTTTAATTTGGTATGCATCGGCTCACGGTCGGCGTCAAGCGGGCGTGCGCCTGGGTAATCTGAGTTGGTCGAGCCGTGCGAGAATTCGCGCCTCTGTGCTGGCGCGGTCCAGGCTTGCCTCCGCCAACTGCTGCGAACGCTTACCGTGCTCTATGAAGGTGTCCGGCAGCCCCAGTTGCAGCAGCGGCTTGACCCAACCTTGTGCCGCCAGGAACTCCGCCACCGCCGAACCCGCTCCGCCGGCTATACTGCCTTCTTCAAGCGTTACCAGCAGATCGTAGCTCTGGCAGACCAGGGTCAATAATGAGTCATCCAGCGGCTTGACCCAGCGCATGTCGCATAGGCCAAAGCCGTGTCGCTCGGCAATGTCTGCAGCGTCGGTCAACAGCACGCCAAAGTTCAGTATGCAGACCCGGTGGCCGTTCTTCAGCATCCGTCCGCGTCCGAGCGGCAGAGGTTCAGCGTCAGGCGTGATGACCGCGCCCGGCCCGGTGCCGCGCGGGTAGCGCACCGCAGCCGGGCCATCATATTGATAGGCCGCACTCAGCAGCCGGTAACACTCGTTTTCGTCGCTCGGCGTGGCGATCATCATCTGCGGTACGCAGCGCAGAAACGCCAGGTCAAAGGCGCCGGAATGGGTAGGGCCGTCCTCTCCCACCAGGCCAGCTCGGTCCACCGCAAATGTGACATCAAGCCCCTGCAGAGCCACATCGTGTATGACCTGGTCGTATGCGCGCTGCAAAAACGTGGAGTAGATGGCCACGACCGGCTTGGCGCCCTCGCACGCCAGGCCGGCGGCCAGAGTCACTGCGTGCTGTTCGGCAATTGCAACGTCGAAAAAACGCTCAGGATACGCCTGACTGAAAGCCACCATACCCGAGCCTTCGACCATGGCCGGGGTAATGGCCATCAGCTGCGGGTCCTGGCCGGCCTGATCGCACAACCATTGCCCGAATACCTGCTGGTATTTCAGGCGAGGAGCCGTCACCGGCTCGACGGTGACGGCTTTGGGCTCTATTTTGTTGATCGAGTGATAACCCACCGGATCGGCTTCCGCCGGAGCAAAACCCTTGCCCTTTTGCGTGATGACATGCAGCAGCTTGGGGCCGGGAATATCGCGCAAGTTCTGCAGATCGTGGGTCAGCCGCGACAAGTCGTGCCCGTCGATGGGGCCTACGTAGTAAAAGCCCAGCTCTTCAAAAAAAGTGCAGGGAGCGACCATGCCTTTCATGTGCTCTTCGGCTTTTTTGGCAATTTCGCGGGCGTGGGGCAGATTGTCCAGAACCTTTTTGCTGCTCTCTCGCAGGGCAAAATAGAACTTGCTGGCCCAGATCTTGGAAAAGTAGGTTGCCAGCCCGCCAACATTGGGCGAGATGGACATATTATTGTCATTCAGCACCACTAGCATGTCTGCTTTGGTGTGCGCTGCGTGGTTCAGCGCCTCGAATGCCATGCCTGCGGTCATGGCCCCGTCGCCAATCACCGCCACGGTCTTGCGCTGGGTGCCGCGCGCGGCACTGGCTAAGGCCATACCCAATGCGGCGCTTATGGATGTGCTGGAGTGGCCCACACCAAAGGTGTCGTAGGGGCTTTCGGCGCGCTTTGGAAAACCTGCCAGGCCGCCGGCCCGGCGGATACTGCCCATTTGCTCGCGCCGGCCGGTCAGAATTTTATGCGGATAGGTCTGGTGCCCCACATCCCACACCAGACGGTCGTGGGGCGTGTTGAAGGCGTAGTGCAGGGCAATGGTCAGCTCTACTACGCCCAGGCCGGCGCCGAAGTGGCCGCCGGTCTGTCCCACGCTGTAGAGCATGAACTCCCGCAGTTCCTGAGCCAGCTGAGGCAGTTGTTTGGGCGACAGCTTACGCAGCTCGACAGCGCTGGATACGGTGTCGAGCAGAGGCGTAACAGGCCGCTGTACGGGTATTTCATGCAACATGTGTTGACCAAATTCTTTTGGGTTGCGCGCAAGAGCGCTATTGTAGGTTGGCCGCGTAAGCTTTGAAAGAAACGTCTAGTGGTTTTATGAACTGACCTAACATTGGTAGCTGTTCAGATCCCGCCTAGATCACGCCCAGATTCGCACATAGCTGTGTTAAATAATGGTCAACATCCCGTCAGGAACAGGATGAAACGCCTGCAAAGCGGCCCCAACAGGGGCGGAGCACAGGGAGTGCGGCGTATTTACACGTGTAAACTCACATCTTTTGCCCTGCTCTGCGCAAATCCTGACGCAATTTCAACAGTCACCGAACAAGCTGACCCGTTATCAACATTGCAGCTTGAAGCGGCGGCCGTCTTCCAGCCGCAGCATGGTCAGGCAACCGCCCCATACGCAGCCGGTATCCAAGGCCAAAAACTGTGGCTTGCCGGTCTCGCCTTCCAGGGCGGCCCAGTGGCCAAACAAAAACTGAGTGTCGCGGTCCGCCGTTGCCCGCTGGTATTCAAACCACGGCGCCGTGCCTGCCGGCGCCGTGCCGGCTCCGTCCTTGGCGCCAAAATTGAGCGTGCCGTCCGGCTCGACAAAGCGCATGCGCGTGAAGTAGTTGGTAATTGACCTCAGGCGCTCAAAACCGGTCAGTGACGGCTTCCAGCCGCCGGGTTTGTTGCCAAACAGCCCCTCCAGGGCGGCTGCACTTCTGGCATCGCGCAGAGCGCGCTCCAGTTCACGCGCCCGGTGCGCGGCTTCTTCCAGCGTCCAGATGTGTGGCACACCCGCATGGCTCATGACAAAGCGGCCCTGGCTGTGAAGCAGCGGGCGGTGGCGCAGCCACTCCAGCAACTGGTCGCGGTCCGGCGCACCCAATATGTCGTTGACGGTGTCTTTGCGGCTGGCTTTGCGCGCGCCAACGGCAACGGCCAGCAGGTGAATGTCGTGGTTGCCCAGCACGGCCACGGCACTCTCGCCCAGATTCCTGACCAGGCGCAGAACTTGGAGGTTGTCCGGCCCGCGGTTGACCAGGTCGCCCGCCAGCCACAGGCGGTCGCGACCGGGCCGAAAAAAAACCTCGGCCAGCAGCTTCTCCAGCGGCCGGACACAGCCCTGCACATCGCCAACCACATAGGTTGCCACGAATCAGTGCAGCCGATGCGGAGGCACAAGCGCAAAAACCGGAATGCTGGCTTCAAAATCTTCGCCTTGCTCGTTGCGCATCTGGTAGTTGCCGGTCATGGTGCCCGTCTCCGTTGGCAGAACAACGCCACTGGTATAGGAATAACTGTGGCCGGGGGTTATCACCGGCTGCTGACCGATGACGCCAAAGCCGCGCACCTCCTGGACCTCGTCATTGCCGTCGGTAATTACCCAGTGCCGGCTGATAAGCTGGGCGCGCATATCCCCCTGATTGGTCAGGGTTATGGTGTAGCCAAAAACAAAGCGCCGCGCCTTGGGGTCGGACTGCTCCGCCAGGTACTTGGTTTTGACGTCAACGTCTATGCAGTTGCTCATGATGCTCCGTGTTGTTACGGCGTGCCTTCCGCGTCGCGCGGGGGAAGATCCGCCAGGTAATCTGCCAATCTTACGTATTGTGCCAGGCTTAAGTTCTCTGGTCTCTGCCCGGTATCCAAATCCAGCCCGTCCAGCGACTTGGCATCCAGCAGGGATTTGAGCGCATTGCGCAGGGTTTTGCGCCTTTGCTGAAAGGCAGTGTTCACCACTTTACTCAACAAAGCCGGGTCCCGTGCTACCAGTTTCGGCTGTTTGTGCGGCACCAGTCGAACAATGGCGGAATCCACTTTGGGCGCGGGGCGGAAGGACTCCGGCGGCACCTCAAACAGGGATTCCACCTCGCAGTAGTACTGACACATGACACTCAAGCGCCCATAGGCCTTCTCGTTGTGTTTCGCCGCCATCCGTTCAACCACTTCTTTCTGCAGCATGAAGTGCATATCTTCCACTAGACCGTGAAATCCCAGCAGGTGAAACAGCAGGGGTGTAGAGATATTGTAAGGCAAGTTGCCCACCACCCGCAGCCGGCTCCCGGCTGCCGCCAAACTGGCAAAATCAAACTTCAGCGCATCCGCCTGATGAATGACCAGCTGCGGGTAAGCGCCAAATTTAGCCGTCAGCAGCTTCACCAGGTCGCGATCCACTTCAACCACCTGCAGGCTTGGACAGCAAGCCAGCAACGGCTCCGTCAATGCGCCCTGGCCTGGTCCTATCTCTACCAGGTTGTCACTGGGTTTGGCGCCAATGCAGCGCACCAGCCGGTTAATCACGCCCTGATCTACCAGGAAGTTCTGACCAAAACGCTTGCGCGCCTGGTGGAATACGGGAGTCTGCATAGGAGTCCTAAAGCGTGTGGGCCTGCGCCATGGCCTGGGCGAGCGCGCAGGCTTCGGCAAAACTGCCAAGCCTGGCTTGACCTTTTCCGGCCAGATCCAGGGCGGTGCCGTGGTCGACAGAGGTGCGAATGTAGGGCAGGCCCAGGGTGATATTGACTGCCCGCCCAAACCCCTTGTATTTCAGGACTGGCAGGCCCTGATCGTGGTACATGGCGAGTACGGCGTCCGCCTCATCCAGATAAAATGGCGTAAACAGGGTGTCTGCCGGCAATGGTCCGCGCAGATCCATGCCGCGTCCGCGCAACTGTTCCAGAACGGGAATGATCACATCCAGCTCTTCGCGCCCCAAGTGGCCGCCTTCGCCGGCGTGAGGGTTTAAACCGCACACCAGTATGCGCGGCCGGGCAATGCCAAACTTGCTGATCAGGTCGGCGTGGAGTATCTCCAGGGTGCGACACAGGCTATTGGCGGTGATGGCGGAGGCCACATCCTGCAAGGGTAAGTGAGTGGTGGCCAGCGCCACTCTGAGGCCCTCGGTGGCCAACATCATGACCACCCGGTCGCAGCCGGCCCCCTCGGCAAAAAACTCGGTATGGCCGGAAAAGGCCACGCCTGCGTCATTGATGATCCCTTTATGGACAGGACCGGTCACCAGCGCATGCACTTCACCGCGAAGGCAGAGGCCGGCAGCTTCGCTGAGCATACTCAATACATGTGGCGCGTTGGCAGGATTGAGCTGCCCTGCTTGCACCGGCTGGGCCAGTGGCACTTCGACCCAGCTCAGCCGCCCACTGCCGGAGGCGCGGGGCATGCGTGAATCGTAAGGCTGCAGGTCCAGCGGCAGCCCAAGTTGCGCGGCACTTTGTTGAAGCAACTGGGCGCTGGAGACCACCACCAGTTCACAGGGTGGCAGCGTCTGCTGGCAATAGCGCACTACCAGCTCCGGCCCAATGCCGGCGGGCTCGCCGGGGGTGACAGCCAGGCGAAGCATCAGCTTTTGATTTCGACAAACGCTTCGTCACGCAGCTCGCGCAACCAGATTTGCAACTCGTCCTCGAAGCGGCGGCTGGTCAATACCTGAGCGGCGCGCTCGCGCAAGACCGCGTCGGAAATATCCTCCTGGCGGCGCTCGTCCACTTGCAGGATATGCCAGCCAAAGCGACTGCGAAAGGGCGGGCTGATTTCGCCCACCGCCGTTTGCTGCAAAGCTTGCTCAAATGCGGGTACGAACATGCCCGGCTTACTCCAGCCCAAGTCCCCACCGGAGAGCATGGAGCCCAGGTCCTCGGAGTTCTTCTTGGCCAGTTCAGCGAAGTCTGCGCCGTCCAGTACCTGCTGACGCAGGCGGTTCAGCTTGGCCTGGGCGTCTTCATCGCTGACGATGGCGGAGGGTTTAATCAGAATGTGTCGCACCTTGGCCTGGGTTTCCAGCTGGTGATCGTCGCCACGCTTGTCGTACAGTTTGAGTATATGGAAGCCTGCGCCGCTGCGGGCGGGATCGGCTACCTGGCCCACCTTCATATCCGGCACGATCTCGGCAAACAGAGAGGGCAGGTCAGTGGTCTTGCGCCAGCCAAGATCGCCGCCATCCAAGGCGTCCGGTCCGTTTGACTCGGCCAGCGCCACTTCGTTGAAGGCCTCGCCCTGACGCAGACGAGACACCAGCATACGGGCTTTTTCTTCGGCGGCGGCCAGCTCTTCGGCGCTGGGCGACTGCGGCAGGGCAATCAGAATATGGCCCAAATGGTACTCGGGAGATATCCAGAACTGCGCGTCTGCAGAGCTCAGGAAGTTGTCTATTTCCAGTGGCGAAATCTGGATACGCTGTTGCACCATCCCTTGCTGAATCTGCTGCAGAGTGAGATCGCGGCGCACTTTTTCGCGCAGCGCAGGCAAAGATAGGCCGTCTCTGCGCAGTTGCTGGGCAAACGCGTCTGGTGACAACTGGTTGCTGATGCGAATGTTTTCTATTGCCTGACTTATCTGTTCATCGGCAACGCTGAATCCCACCCGCCGCGCCACCTGCAGTTGTAGCTGTTCGTTGATCAGATGATCCAGAACCTGCTGGTGCAAGACTTCAGCGCTGGGCAGGGTCATGCCCCCGGCGCGAGCGCGCAGGGCGATCTGCTCAATGCGCTCGTCCACTTCGGATTGCAGAATGACGTTCTTGTCGACCACGGCAATGACCCGTTCAACGGGTCGCACCTGGGCTTGAGCGCCGACGGCCAGGGCGGAAAAGAGCAGGCCACAGGTAAAATGTTTGAGATTCATCATAATTTGAAAACAGTCGCGGAGTGATTGGGATTAACGGCGAAACAGTGGCAGGTGCTCTGCCAGGAGCTGTTGAATGCGCTCCCCGGAGCTGGCCAGGCCCTTGAAGTCAACCTCAAGGGTAACACCTTGGTCGTAGTGGCGGTCGACGTCATCCACCAGAGAGGCCAACTTACTGTCTAGCCAGCGCCGCGCCAGCACGCGCACCCTATAGCAGCAGTCGTCGTATTCGAACCCGGCAAAAGTGTCGAGTTCCTTGCGCTCATCCAGATCATAGAAGATTCGACCCACCAGCTGCCACTGGTGATTGAGTGGGAATGTGAACGTGGTGTCCAGCTGCTTGACCGCTTGTGTAGCTTGCATCAGGTCGTCTTCACGCACAAAACGGTAGGCCAGATTCACATGGCGCCGATAGCCGTCGCCGATGCGAATCCCGGCGCTGCCGCGCATGAGCTGCTGGGATTTTGGGTTGTAGAGCAGGTCGCCGCTCACTCGTATGTGCTCGGACACCTGGGTGTACATCTGCGCCGCCAGGTCTGACTCCCGCAGGCTTTCACTCTCAGCCTGGCCCCTGAGCACGACGTTGCGGTCCGTGAAATAAAAGACCTGGCCAAAACTCAGGCTGATTACGGGGTCGAGGTTCTGGCCGTCAAACCACTCCGATGTAACGCCCAGGCTCAACTGATTGGCGTCGGCCAAGCGGTCGTGGCCAATGAAGCGCCGGTCGCGGAACAACTGGCCGTAGCCGAAGGTCAGCGCGGTGGTGTCGAAATTGACATCCCTTGAGGGCCCCAGCGCAGGGTCGGTGACATTGTAGAGCTCGGAGTGGTCGGTATGCGGCCGATAGAGGTAAAACATGCGCGGTTGCAGCAGTTGGCGACCGCCGTTGCGCTCAAACACCAGGCCGGTATCCAGGCTGGCGTAGCCCGTGCCCAGCGCCGGGTTGGCATCGGCGCCCGGGCGCAGGTTCTGCTCGTCCAGGTGGTAGGCCAGAACCTGCATGCCCACCTCGGGACGCAAGAAGCCCCAAGGCCTTTGCTGCTGCCAGGAAAAGGCATAGTCCATGTAGGCGCGACTGCCGGTGACAAACGACGGGTCTTCGTGGGTAAAGTGCGCCACTTCGTTAAGCATGCGCAGCCCCCAATCGTTCCAATGGTACTGGCCGGTGGCTTGCAGCCTTGGCAACTGGCGGTAGCTGGGTTCCAGGTCAACCAGTAGACTTTGATACGCCTGCAGGCGCAGGTTCAAATGCCAGTTGGGCAGGCGGTAGCCCAGCGTGGCCGACTGGCTGAGGTAGGTGTCGCTGGCCACATCAAAACTTGCAATCGACAAATCCCGCAGATAGTCCACATCGCTGGCACGGGTGAAATCGATGTCCGAGTACCAGCGACTGCGGTCACCGCCGCGGTGCATCAGGTTGAACAACCAGCGGCTTCTTCCCTTGTAAGGACGCAGCAAACGCTCATCAAAGCCCTCATCGATCAAGGCATCAACGTCGGGGTTGTCACCGCCGCGGTCCTCCGGCAGATACGCCAGGCTCAGTTCGTGGCGAGCGGCGGCGCTCAGATGGCGAAACTCCGTCTCCACCATGGGGCCATGCCCACCGGCCAGGCGCGGGGTAATGGTGGCGTCGTAATTGGGCGCCAGGTTCCAGTAAAACGGCTGCGCAAAATCCAGCTTGCCTCCGCTGGTGGTGACAGAAGGCGCCAGCAGGCCGGATTGACGATCGCTGCCAACCGGGAAGGTAAAAAATGGGGCGTAGAAAACCGGTACTCCGCCAATTTCTATCCAGACATTGCGGCCAAAACCGCGGCGGCTGACAGGGTTGACCGACAGCCGTTCGCCGCGTATGCGCCACGCTTCCCGATAGGGCTCGCAACTGGTAATGGTGCCGTTGTCCAGTACAACCAAGCCGCTGGCGCGGTGGTCAATGCGCTCCGCGCTGCCGCGCATGTGGCTGCCGTGCATGACAAACTCGCCACCTTCAAAACGCGCTTCGTTGCCGGCCATATTCACCCGCGCACCGGTGCCGCGTACCAGCAGGCCGGGCTGCCGAATCATGACGTCGCCTTCCAGTTCGGCGACCTCCGATTGCTGATCGTAAGCCATCCGTTGCGCATGCAGGAGGCGGGGGCCCTGGGAGATATCCACATCGCCTTCAAGTGTTACCCGCGGCCCATCCATGGTGGTGGAGTTGGCATCGATATAGATGGGCGCCTCGGCGGGATTGGCAACCTGTAGCTCGATGTTCTGCATGGGATCGACATAGGCGCCGCGGCAGGCGGCGCCCAGGCGGTGGTAATCGGCCTCCGAGAGCTGGCTTGCCGGCACCCAGTCGTAGCGCGCTGCGTCATCTTCCGCGCTGCCGGGCGCGGCGTGCAACAGCAGCGGGATTGCCCCGGCGAGCACTGCTAGCCTGGCTATGAATGTGAGTGCGTGGCGCTTGCTCATGGGGCTTGATCACTGGCGCAGAATAAATTGGGGCATGCGGAGGCGAGGGGGCGATTGTAAAGGCGTAACAGCAATAATACTACCGAGCCTTGCAGCGGCATTGGTCCGACCGGTTATTTCAAGCTAGTATTGAGCTTTTGGGGCGCGAGGATCCGACCACTCATGAATGACAAGACTGCCGAACTGCGGGCCTGGGTGGAAGCAACCTGGCCCGATCTCACTCTTAGCGATTTTTCTCTGCGACCAGAGTTTCACGCAGCCGGCGATGATGCGCCCAAATGGCAGGCGCTGTCAGGCGACGCCGGATTTCGCCGCTACTTTCGCCTGGCCAGCGAGCCGCCACTGCTGGCCGTGCATGCGCCGGTGGAAAGCGAAAACGCCCAGGCTTTCATGGATATCAGCCGTCTGCTGCGTCAAGGCGGGGTTCTGGCGCCCGCCGTGGCCGCATGCGACCTGGACAACGGCTACCTGCTGATTGAGGATCTGGGCCCAAGGCTGCTGCTGGATGTGCTGGATGAGTCCAGCGCCAACAGTCTCTACGCCGAGGCATTGGACACCTTGCTGCTCATACAGAAATGCCCGGCCGACGAGCAATTATTGCCGCGCTACGACCGCCCGCGTCTGCGGGACGAGATGGCGCTCTTTCCGGAGTGGTTCGTGCAGCAGTTGCTGGGCTGTGACCTGAGCGAAGGCGAGTCTCGGATGCTCGACAGGCTGTTTGCCGTGCTGGAGGACTCTGCGCTGCAGCAGCCGCAGGTGCTGGTGCATCGCGATTACCATTCCCGCAATCTGGTTTATCGCCCCGAAGGCCCCCCCGGCGTGATCGACTTCCAGGACGCTGTGGTTGGACCCTACACCTACGACCTGGTGTCACTGCTGCGCGACTGCTACCAAGCCTGGCCGGAAGCCCGTGTCCAGCAATGGGCATTGAGTTACGCGCAAAGAGTGGAGGCGGCCGGGTTGGCGGCGGCGGTTCCGCCGGAGCAGTTCCTGCGCTGGTTTGACCTGATGGGGCTGCAGCGCCATATCAAGGTGCTGGGCATCTTTGCACGCTTGTCTCTGCGGGACGGCAAACACGGCTATCTCAAAGAGCTGCCGCGGGTTTTGGCGTACGTGCTGCAGGTGGCTCAGAAGTACGACGAGGCGCAGCCGTTCCTGCGTTGGTACGAGCAGCGGCTTGAACCCCTGGTGCAAGCCGCCCCCTGGTATAAGGAATTCCAGCTGCCATGAAGGCCATGATACTGGCGGCGGGCGAGGGGCGCCGGATGCTGCCGCTGACCGCCACTACGCCCAAGCCGCTGCTGAAAGTGGCAGGCAAGAGCCTGATCGAACACCAGATTGATCGACTGCGGGCGGCCGGCTTCTGCGATCTGATCATCAACACCGCCTATTTGGGTGGGCAAATAGAGCAGGCGCTGGGCAACGGAGTCGCGCTGGGGGTGCGCATTCAGTATTCTGCCGAGGCCACTCCGCTGGAGACCGGGGGGGCTCTGCACCGGGCGCGCAGGCTTTTGGGTGAAGAACCCTTTGTGCTGATCAATGGCGATATCTGGATTGACTATCCGCTCCGGAACCTGAGCAGGGTTGCTTTGCCTGAACGCGGCGCGCATCTGATTCTGGTCGACAACCCCGAGCATCACCCGGCCGGCGACTTCGAGCTGACCGGCGAGGGGGTGGTGCAAGAAAAAACCGCCGGTCCCGCTTACACCTTCAGTGGCCTGAGTCTCATCAGCCCGCAACTGCTGGACGACTACCCCGACAAGCGCAACAAATTCCCGCTGATCGAAATCCTTCGCTGGGCCATCGCCAAGTCCCGCCTCTGCGGGGAGCATTACCCCGGTCACTGGCTGGACATTGGTACCCCGGCCCGCCTGCAGGCGCTTGAGCATCAACTTCAAGCCCGCCGTTGAGCGCCAGAGCTAAATTGGCAAAAGCGCTTGCAACCCCAGTCACAAAACTCTAGAATTCCGCGCCCCAAACCGCCGAAGTTTTTCTGCGGCTTTTGATCTGATTGAAGGCCGCTCAGGCATCGGCTCCTTGTCTCACCGCAAACGCGGGAGGCTATAACCCGTAAGGAGCAAACATGCGACATTACGAAATTGTGTTCCTGGTGCATCCCGACCAGTCTGAACAAGTACCCGGCATGATCGAGCGCTACACCGCTGCGGTCACTGGCGACGGTGGCAAGGTCCATCGTCTGGAAGACTGGGGTCGACGTCAGTTGGCCTACACCATCAACAAAATCCACAAGGCCCACTACGTGCTGATGAACGTTGAATGTTCTGATGCGGCCCTGGAGGAGTTGACCACCAACTTCCGTTACAACGACGCCATTCTGCGCAACCTGGTTGTGCGTATGGACGAAGCCGTGACCGACGAGTCACCCATCATGAAAGCGGAAAAAGAAAACCGCGATCGCAAGCAGCGCACCGAGCGTCCCCGCGATGAGTCTTACAGCCGTCCGCAGGCTGAGACCTCCGACGATTCCGATAGTGATGATGCCGAGCTCGAAGAGAGCGCGACCGAAGGCGAGGAGGATTAATCATGGCCCGTTTTTTCCGTCGAAGAAAGTTCTGTCGTTTTACCGCTGAAGGCACCAAGCAGATCGACTACAAAGATCTGGAAACCCTGAAAGCCTACGTTTCCGAAACCGGCAAGATTGTTCCCAGCCGCATCACCGGAACCAAAGCCAGGTATCAGCGGCAGCTGTCTACCGCGATCAAGCGCGCGCGTTTTGTAGCCTTGCTGCCTTACACTGACAGCCACGAATAAGGGGTGCGTTAGATGGAAGTTATTCTGCTCGAAAAAGTTGGCCGTCTGGGCACCGTGGGTGACAAGGTCAACGTAAAATCCGGCTACGGCCGCAATTTCCTGTTGCCGCAAGGCAAGGCTATCGTCGCCACCAGTGACAACCTGGCAAGCTTTGAAGAGCGTCGCGCCGAGCTGGAAGCCGCCGCCAACGAGAAACGCAAGTCCGGCCAAACCCGCGCCGAGAAACTGGCGGAGATGGTGGTACGCATTCCAGTTAACGCCGGTGACGAAGGCAAATTGTTTGGCTCTGTAGGTGCGCGTGACATCGCCGATGCCATCACTGCCGCAGGAGTTGAAGTCCGCAAGGTTGAAGTCAAGTTGCCGTCAGGCCCACTGCGCGAAATTGGCGAGTATGACATTGACCTGCAGTTGCATGTGGATGTTATCCAGACCGTTAAGGTGGTCCTCGAGCATCAATAAAACACTGGCCTAGGCCGGCACAGTTGCCGCTGCAAAAGCGCGGCTGGATGTACAGTGACAAGGCACGGGGGCTCTCTCTCGTGCCTTTTTCGTTTAGGCAGTTGCAATCATGAGTGAATTCGAGTCGCGGGAGCAGGACTATTACGCCGACCAGCCGCCGGAACCGGTGGAATCTGTACTGCCGCATTCCATAGAGGCCGAGCAGTCGGTGTTGGGCGGCTTGATGCTGGATGCCAGCCAGTTTGACGCGGTTGCCGAGACCGTAGGCGTGCAGGACTTCTACAAAGCCACCCACCGGCAGATATTTGCGGTGATGGTGGATCTGCTGGAAGACGAACAGCCCATTGATGTGATAACCGTTGCCGAGGAGCTTGACCGCCGCGGCGAGCTGAAAGCCATGGGCGGGCTCAGCTTTCTCACCGAGCTGGCCGCCAATGTGGCGGGCAGCGCCAATGTCGCGGCCTACGCCCGCATTGTGCGCGAGCGTTCCACTCTGCGGCAGTTGATCGGGGTGGCCACAGAGATTGCCAAGGCCAGCTACAACCCCGGCGCGCTGGGTGCCGATGACCTGTTGCAGCTGGCGGAAAAAAAAGTCCTGCAGATAGCCGAGGAGCGGCCCAAGGAAGGTGGCTTCAGCGACGTCAATGCGCTGCTAAAGGCGGCGGTAGAGAAAATTGACTATCTGTTCCGCACCGACAGCGACCTGACCGGCATCTCCACCGGTTTGACCGAGCTCAACAGCAAAACCTCCGGCTGGCAGCCCGGCGAGCTGATCATTCTTGCCGCTCGCCCCTCCATGGGCAAGACCGCTCTGGCACTCAACTTTGTCGAGGCGGCGTTGCTCACCCAGAGCAAGCCGGTACTGGTGTTCAGCCTGGAAATGCCCGCCGACTCCCTGGTCATGCGCATGCTGTCGTCGGTGGGGCGTATAGACGCAGGTCATATTCGAACCGGCCGGCTGACGGAAGAAGACTGGCCCAAGCTGGAGGCCGCCGCCCGCAAGCTGAAAGACAAGCCCCTGTTCATTGATGACACCGCAGGCCTGACACCCAACGAGGTGCGCGCCCGGGTGCGCAAGGTGGCGCGGGAGTTCGGCAACCCGGCCATGATCATGATCGACTACCTGCAGTTAATGCACGTGGCCGGCAGCACCGAGGGCCGCACCCAGGAAATCTCTGAAATCTCACGCTCCATGAAGGCATTGGCCAAAGAGTATCAATGCCCGGTCATCTGCCTGTCACAGTTGAACCGCGGGGTGGAATCGCGCCCCAACAAACGCCCAATGAGTTCGGACCTGCGGGAATCCGGAGCCATCGAGCAGGACGCCGACGTTATCCTGTTCATTTACCGGGACGAGTACTACAACGAGGAGAGCGCAGACAAGGGCGTGGCGGAAATCATCATCGGCAAACAGCGCAATGGTGAAATTGGCACCTGTCGCGCGGCTTTTGTCGGCAAGTTCACCCGCTTCGAGAATCTGGCGCCGGAATATTTTCAGCAGGTGTAGGCGCAAACCTTGTTACGCCCGGTCTAAGCTTTTATTATGCCGCGCAATCTTTGTTCGCCCACAACAGCAGAAATACCATGCAGATCTTCCACCATATTGACAGCCTGCGACAGGCGCTGGCCCGCGAGCGTCAGGACGGCAAACGCATAGGTTTTGTGCCGACCATGGGCAATCTGCACGATGCGCATCTGGCGCTGGTGAAAACGGCGCAGACCCATGCCGATGTGGTGGTCAGCAGTATTTTTGTCAATCGGCTGCAGTTTGGCCTGAACGAAGACTGGGACAAATACCCGCGCACCCTGCCCGAAGACAGCGCCAAGCTGCGCTCGGTCAAATGCGATTATCTGTTCTGTCCCGAAGAGCAGGAGATCTATCCCAATGGCATGGCTCAACAGACCCGGGTGCTGGTGCCGTCAATGGCCAACATTCTCTGCGGTGCCAGCCGGCCGGACCATTTTGAAGGCGTGACCACGGTGGTCAGCAAGTTGTTCAATATTGTGCAGCCGGACCTGGCGGTGTTCGGCCTGAAGGATTTTCAGCAACTGGCCATCATTCGGCGCATGGTGCAGGACCTCTGCATGCCGGTGGAGATCATTGCGGGAGACATCGTGCGCGAGGCGGACGGTCTGGCCATGAGCTCGCGCAACGGCTTTATCACGCCGGCCGAACGGCCCCGGGTAAAACAATTGCACACCAGCCTGGCCTGGGTCTGCCAGCAAATTCAGGCCGGCGACCGCGAATTTGCCGCAATGGAGACAGAAGCCAAGCGGCAGATAGAGGCAGCGGGTTTTCGAGCCGATTACGTCAGTGTTTGCAACAGTCGCACACTTGCGCCTGCGGCCCACGACGACGCAGAGATAACCGTGCTGGGGGCGATGTACACCTCTGCGGCGCGACTGATCGACAATATTTCGGTCAAAATCGCCGTATGAAGCACACTATTTACTCAATTGCCGCGGCCGGGGTGAGCATCCTGACCGTTTTCTGTCTAAAATAACGCCGCTCAACCTGAACCGAGGCGAACATGCATATCACTCTTCTCAAAGGTAAGCTGCACATGGCCCGCGTCACCCAGGCCGAGCTGTGGTACGACGGGTCCTGTGCCATCGACGCCGACCTGGTCCGGCTGGCGGGCCTGCGCGAGTTCGAACAAATCGACATCTACAACGTCGACAACGGCGAACGCTTCACCACCTACATCATTTTGGCAGAGCCGGGCTCTGGCACCATCTCCATGAACGGCGCGGCAGCCCGCAAAGTGCAGGTGGGGGATCGGGTGATCATTGCCACCTATGCCCAGTTCAGCGAAGCCGAAGCAGAAAAGCACCAGCCCAAACTGGTCTATCTGGGTGAAAAAAACCGCGTTGAGCGCACATCCAATACCATTGCCATGCAGGTCGCTTAGGTGCCTAATTTGGAGCTTGGGCCCTTCTCATAAAACTGCGTTATGATGTCCCGCGAATAATAGACAAAAGGGGGGCATCATGTCTGACACGCATATCTATCCGGTTGATCCGGTCAAAGCTGCACGCAGCCACATAAATAAAAGCCAGTACCAGGCACTCTATCGTCAGTCCATAGAGCAACCCGACGCCTTCTGGGCTGCCAGGGCGCAGGAGTTCTTGAGCTGGGATCAGCCGTGGCAGAGCGTGCGCGAATACGACTTTCACAAAGGCCACGCCAGTTGGTTCAGAGGCGGCCAACTGAATGTGGCCAACAACTGCATCGACCGCCACCTGGCGGAGCGCGGTGACCAGACCGCCATCATCTGGGAGAGCGATGACGGTGAGACCAGCGCCCACATCAGCTATCGCGAGTTGCACGAGCAGGTCAGTCGGCTGGGCAATCTGCTTAGGGCTCGCGGCGTCAGCAAAGGCGACCGGGTCTGCATCTATATGCCCATGATTCCCGAAGCGGCCTACGCCATGCTGGCTTGCGCCCGCATCGGAGCGGTGCATTCGGTGATTTTTGGCGGTTTTTCTCCCGACGCTCTGAAGGACCGCATTCAGGACAGCGGCTGCCGGACGGTAATTACCGCCGATGAAGGCCTGCGCGGCGGTAAACGCGTGCCTCTGAAAGCCAATGCTGACCAAGCCCTAAGCCAGTGCCCCGATGTCAGTACGGTGGTGGTGGTCAAGCGTTCCGGCGGCGAGATCGGCTGGCAGGAGGGGCGCGACATCTGGTATCACCAGGCCTGTGCCGAGCAGGATACGGAGTGTCCACCGCAGTCCATGGACGCCGAAGATCCGTTGTTCATCCTCTATACATCAGGCTCTACCGGCAAGCCCAAAGGCGTGCAGCACTCCACCGGCGGCTATTTGTTGCAGGCCGCCATGACGCACAAATACGTCTTCGATTACCAGCCCGGCGAGGTCTACTGGTGCGCCGCCGATGTGGGTTGGGTGACGGGGCATTCTTACATCGTCTATGGGCCTCTGGCCAACGGCGCTACCACTTTGATGTTCGAAGGTGTGCCCACCTACCCCAGTCCGTCCCGTTGCTGGGAGGTGATAGACAAACACCAGGTCAACATTTTTTACACGGCCCCCACCGCGCTGCGCGCGCTGATGAGCTACGGTGACGGCCCCCTGGCCGGCACTTCACGGGCCTCCTTGCGCGTGCTGGGCTCGGTGGGTGAACCCATCAATCCCGAAGCCTGGCACTGGTACTACCGCGCAGTGGGTGGTTCCCGCTGCCCAATTGTGGATACCTGGTGGCAGACGGAAACCGGCGGCCATATGATTTCACCACTGCCCGGCGCCACCGACCTCAAGCCGGGTTCCGCCAGCCTGCCTTTTTTTGGTGTGGAGCCCGCGCTGCTCGACAACGACGGCAAAGAGATAGAAGGTCCTGGCGAGGGTATTCTGGTAATCAAGAGTTCTTGGCCGGGGCAAATACGCACCGTTTACGGCGATCACGACCGCCTGCTGCAGACCTACTTCAGCGCCTACCCGGGCTATTATTTCTCCGGCGACGGCGCCCGCCGCGACGCCGACGGATACTACTGGATTACCGGGCGGGTGGACGACGTATTGAACGTCAGCGGCCACAGGCTGGGCACCGCCGAGATTGAGAGCGCGCTGGAGGAACACCCGGATGTGGCCGAAGCGGCCGTGGCGGGCTTCCCGCACGATGTCAAAGGGCAGGGCATCTACGCCTACGTCACCCTCATGCAGGGCCGCACCGCCTCAGATGAGTTGAAGCAGGCTCTGATTAGCCTGTGCGTGAAAGAGATAGGTCCCATTGCCAAACCGGATGTCATTCAGTGGGCGCCGGGTTTGCCAAAGACCCGCTCGGGCAAGATCATGCGGCGCATACTGCGCAAGATTGCCGCGCTGGAGCTGGACACCCTGGGCGACACCTCCACCCTGGCAGATCCTTCGGTGGTGGATGACCTGGTAGCGGGTAGGCAGAGTTCCTGAAATCCCGGCCCGTCAGGAATGCAGGTGAGCACGAAGCGCAACTGGTAGAGCTGCGCGCCGGGGCAGCCTCTGCTGCACGGTTTTGCGGCCGGTAATCACCGGCCGTTACCCTCTTGAAGCGAAAAATCCGGTCAGGGTTTCCGCGTCGATGGCGACTTTCCCTCAGCAGTGCATATAATGAAAAGAAAGGACCGTGCGGCGTATCCACGCAGTGCAGGTTATCCGTGGGGCCCCTCCCCAGTGTCAAACAAAAAGGAATCCAAGTGGATAAAATCAAATCAGCCCGCATTACGCCAGAGCGCAGCCTCAACTTTCTGTCCCAGTTTGAAGTAGCCCGTCTGGCCGCGACCAGTGCGACCGACACCTATGACAACTTCCGCCGCTGTGCACTGGCCGTTCTCAATACCGGGGAAGAGACCGACAACACCCAGGAAGTGCTGGAGACCTATCACGATTTTGACATACAGGTGATTCAGCAGGAGCGGGGCATAAAACTGGAAATCCAGAATGCCCCAGGGCACGCCTTTGTAGACGGTGAAATGATCAGGGGCATCAAGGAGCACCTGTTTTCTGCCCTGCGCGACCTGATCTACATTGATGACGAACTGAAAGAAAACCGTGATCTGGATTTCAACAGCTCAACCGGTATTACCAATGCGGTGTTCCACATCATTCGCAACGCCGGCCTGCTGAAAACCAACAGCGACATCAACCTGGTGGTGTGCTGGGGCGGGCACAGCATTGGCGACGAAGAGTACAAGTACACCAAAAAGGTGGGGTATCAACTGGGTCTGCGCGGCATGGATATTTGCACCGGTTGTGGGCCAGGAGCCATGAAGGGGCCCATGAAAGGCGCAACCATCGGCCATGCCAAGCAGCGTTTGAATGGGCGCTATATCGGCATCACCGAACCCGGCATCATTGCCGCCGAATCCCCCAATCCCATAGTTAATCGGCTGGTAATCATGCCGGATATCGAGAAGCGCCTGGAAGCTTTTGTGCGTTTGGGGCATGGCATCATTGTGTTTCCCGGAGGGGCGGGCACCGCTGAAGAAATCCTCTACATGCTCGGTGTGCTGCTGCATCCAGACAACCAAGATATTCCGTTTCCGCTGGTGTTTACCGGCCCCAAGAGCGCGGCGGCCTACTTTCAGCAGATACACGAGTTTATTGGTGCCACCATCGGGCCGCGCGCGCAAAGCCTGTACACCATCATCATTGATGATCCGGAGGCGGTGGCCCGGCACATGCATGGCGAACTGGAGCGGGTGCAGGCGTTTCGTCGCAAAAGCAAGGACGCCTATTTTTACAACTGGGTGCTGAAGATCGCCGAAGATTTCCAGTACCCCTTCCGCCCAACCCACGAGAACATGCGTCAGCTCAACCTGCATCGCAATCAGGAAGACCATGAGTTGGCGGCGGCGTTGCGGCGTGCGTTTTCCGGCATTGTCGACGGCAACGTCAAAGAGCACGGCATCAAGGCCGTCGCTGAGAAAGGGCCCTACGAGATCAGCGGTGAGCCGGAAATTATTGAGCCATTGGGGGAATTACTGCACGCGTTTGTGGCCCAAAAACGCATGAAGATTCCTACCCAGGAATACGTGCCCTGTTACCGCATAGTGAGCTGAAACCATGTCTGAAGACGGCCGTTTTCTCGACTTGATTGGCGGAGATGTTACCCCGTTGAAAAGCGTGCAGCGGGCCGATCTCAAAAGCGTGAATAAAGACGCCCAAACCCTGGCGGCTCGCCGCCAGGCGGCGGAAGCAGCGGCGGTGCGCACAGAAGACCCGCTCGCCGGCGGTCCCACAGATATGCTGGACCCCTTTGACGAGTTGAGTTTTCGCCGAGCCGGCGTGCAAAACGGTGTATTCCGCAGTCTGCGCCAGGGCAAGTACCGCATTGACGCGCGCCTGGATTTGCACAAGCTCAGCGTTGAACGGGCACGCCAGGAAGTGGCGGGTTTTGTGAGGGACTGCGTCAATCACGATGTTCGCACCGCGCTGATCACCCATGGCAAGGGCGCGGGACGGGAGCAACCCGCGCTGCTCAAGTCCCACGTTGCATTCTGGTTGCCGCAGCTGGATGATGTGCTGGCATTTCATACCGCTCAGCGGCATCATGGCGGTTACGGCGCCACCTACGTATTACTGCGCAAAAGCGAACGGAAAAAGCAGGAAACGCGGGAACAGCACAGCCGCAAACCCCAGGGCAGCATGGAATAATCTACGCCTTTTGCCTTGCTCTGAACAAATTCGGACGCAACCTGAACAGTCACGGGATGAGCTGAATAGTCACACTGCGCCTGACACCGTTGCAGCTATTGCGCATCAGAACCCCTCAATCGCAGGACGATCATAATTGCCTGATTTTAACTTTGCCCCCATCGGCTATGTTGAATCCTGTTTCAGGCAGAAGTTCGGCATTCCCCGCCAGAGCGGCCTGGCACCCACCGCCACAGGCGCCATTCGCCTGGAGCCGCCCTACAACAACCCGGAGGCCTTCCACGGCCTGGCCGGCTGCAGCCACATCTGGGTGCTGTTCGTGTTTCATCAGAAGCCCGGTTCAACCTGGAAGGCGCGCATCAAGGCGCCCCGCCTGGGCGGCAATCGCACCCTCGGTGTGTTTGCATCGCGGTCGCCCAATCGCCCGAATCCCATCGGGATGTCTGCTGTGCGCCTGCAGGGCCTTAGGTTTCTGCGCGACAGAACCTACCTGGATATTGCCGGTCTGGATTTACTGCACGGGACTCCGGTGCTCGACATCAAGCCCTACCTGCCCTATGCAGACCGGCTGGAGCATGCTGAGTACCCACTGGCGGAAGCACAGCCGCCAAGCGTCGAAGTGGTCTTCGAGGAGGCGGCAGCAGTTTTCTGCGCAGGCTACAGCGCCGCTGGAATGCTTGACCTGCGCGGCTTGCTCGCAGATGTGCTCGGGCAGAATCCCAAGCCCCAGTATCAGAGTGCGGCCACTGGCAAGATCTACGCAACCGTGATTCTTGATCTGGAAGTGCGCTGGTCTCTGGTGCGAACGGATGCAGGCGAGCAAGTCAAAGTGGCATCGGTTGCCAAAGTGCGCTGAGTGCAAACCGGCTTCAACTCAGTATGTCAAAGCGATCGCCGTAACCTTTCAGAAATTCCCTCTTGATGACCTGCGTATCGGCCTCGGCCATCAGCGGGTTTTCCAGCATTAACAGTTTGTAGCGTTTATCGATAATGAGCTGATTTGCCGCGTGGAAATGCCGGTCGAACAGTTGCTGCATTGTGCCGTCGGCCATGGCCACTTCCAGTCCGTGTTGCAGTCTCTCTGCCAGACGCTGCCGGTGTGGCGTAACAAACAGGTTAAACGGCATGGGGTAGAAGTACTTGATGTCGTCGTTGATTACTAGCTCCGGATGGGTCTGTGCAACGGCGGCAAGTGCAACCTCTGCTTCCAATACGCTCAAAGGCAACAGATCAAACCGGCCTTTGGCGAGCATTGGGAACAGTGAGTCGAAACGCTGCGCCTCAATGGTCGTCAGCCCATTGAGGCGCAGAATCTGCGTATCCGGCCAGTTTGCACCCTGACCCGCCGACAAGCTCCTGACCTGTTCTGCCTGGGTGGCGGACTTCAGCAACGCTTCTCTGTCTTTTCGCACCAGTAGGCTGCGCAACCCCAGAAAACCAAAAAACACGGGGTAATTCAAACTGATCAGGCCGTTCGACTGAAAGCTGTTGCCGTTCCAGCTTGAGCCAAAAGTGATATCCACCGACTGCCCCCGGCCCACTTCGGCCACCATTCGGCTGGTGGAAAGTTGCCGCTCGTAGTTGGTCAGCCGGTAGGGCCCGTAATGCGCCTGGCTGTTTTCCAGTACTGTGACTATGACCTCACGCAGGTACCGACGCAAGACGGGCGAAAAACTGTTGCTGAAATAGCGAACCAGGCTTGCATCTGCATTCGCCGAAACACCCGCCACTCTCAGCAGGAGGCTGCTGAGGCCTGCGCTGCACAAAGCTCGCCTTGTAAACCGCACGTTACCCACAGTCATGCATGTGTTCCAATGTTGGTGGAGGCGAAAAGTGCGTACGCCGGAATGAATACAAAATTAACGCGTTGGCCGGTATCAGCCTGTTTCTAAAATATAGCGCAATCCGGTTTGCCCGCAATAAAAGCCACCGTTAGGAATTAATCGCCCGGAATCGATGATATTTCGCAATAAGAAACCAATGATTAACCGGTCTTTTGGTCTTATTTGCCAACCTGTTGTCCGAATTCGCGCCACGCTATCAGCCTTTGGCTATAGTGGATTAAACAGCTGAAATTGACCCTGGGACCGGCATGACTGCAACTACACCATCAGATCCCTGCGCAGCGCGCAGTGAAAGCCTGAAGACCGTATTGATTGCGGTGTTCGTTATTTGCATAGGGCTGCCCGCAATAGTCAGTGGAACCTACTTTGTTTGGAGCAATTACGAGCGAACCGTGGAAAAAGACAGCATGTCTTCCGCCGCAGGCTATGCAGACTTCTTGCAGGCGGGGTTGGCCGTGGCTTTGTGGAACTTGGCTCCAGACCTTGCTGAACCCCTGGTCGACAGTGTGATGGTGGATAAATCCGTTCTGGCAGTGCGGGTAGTGGACGACGAGGATAATTCGTTTCTACATCGGCAGCGCAGCGAGGGCGGCGGTGCGGAGCAGGATGCGGTGACCTTGACGCGCAGTATTGTTTACCAGGAAATGAACCTTGGTTATGTTGAACTGGTTTACAGCTTTTCCCAAGCGCAATCCAGGGCGGCCAGCGAAACAAAAATGCTAATGATAATTGTGGCCGCTCAGCTGCTCTTTTCTCTGGTGCCCATTTCTCTGATCCTGCATCGGCGGGTGCTTTCGCCGTTGCAGAAACTCAGCCGGGCGGCCTCCGGAATTACCAAAGGCGACCTCAGCTCCTCAATCCCAAAATTGCGCAACGATGAGTTTGGCGCACTGTCTCTGCGGCTTGAAGAAATGCGCAATGCGCTCGAGCACAATTTCAAAAACCTTGAAACGCGCGTAAGTGAGAGAACAGGGCAGTTGCAGGAGGCCAACCACACGCTGCAAGGCGCCCTGGAACAACTGCAGACTACCCAGGACAATTTGATTCAATCGGAAAAGCTGGCAGCCCTCGGCGCGTTGGTTGCGGGTGTTGCGCACGAGCTCAATACACCAATAGGCAACGGCCTTACGGTGTCGTCGTCTATGAGTGATGCCTGCAGAAATATTCAACAACAAATGGAGCAAGGTCTTACCCGCAGTGCGTTGCATGAGTATATGACAGATATGGAAGAGGGCACGCGGATGATGTGTCGCAACCTGGAGCGCGCGTCGGAGCTGGTGCGAGGCTTCAAACAGGTGGCGGTTGATCGCACCAGTGCACAGCGCCGCACATTTTCCTTGCTGGCGCTATTGGAGGAAACTCGCCTGACATTGTCTCCCACGTTCAAGAGAACACCTTATATAGTCGATATAGAACTCGCTGAAGATGTGCTGCTGGACAGCTATCCTGGGCCTTTGGGCCAGGTAATTACCAACCTGTTGAATAACGCGTTAATTCATGCCTTTGATGGCATGGATCACGGCCGCGTGGTGATTGCCGGTCAGCAAGTGCGCTTGGGTGTTGAGCTGACCGTTACGGACGACGGTCGCGGCATTGCGCAGGAGCACCAGGCCAAGATATTTGACCCCTTTTTTACCACCAAGCTTGGAGCGGGCGGCAATGGTCTGGGTATGCACATAGTACACAATATCGTTACCGGTGTGCTGGGCGGAAAAATCAGCTTGAAATCGGAACCGGGTGGCGGTGCGCAGTTCATCCTGTTTCTACCGCTGCAGGCACCTGAAGATAGGCACGACGATTCCGATTATTCAGAGAAAAGGCCTCAGGCGGTCGCCTGAGCGGCGGCGCCCCGGACTTGCAGTTAATTCAGTCAGACACTCAATGTAAATCAGGTTGCTCCTATGACAAGCGATAATCCAAAAAAAGGCGAACTGCTGCAATTCAAGGGTGAAGATCCGCTCATCTTTGCCGATGAACCCGGTGCGCCCAATTTGGCACCCTCCAACAGGCCCGCACCGGCCTGGAAAGTATTGATTGTCGATGACGAGCAAACGGTTCACGATGCCACAGTCTACGCTATGCGCGGCTGCAACATACTGGAGCGAGACCTGGAGTTTTTGCACGCCTTCAGCAGCAACGAAGCCGTGCGAGTGCTGCGCGAGAACAAGGACGTAGCCGTCATTCTTTTGGATGTGGTGATGGAAACCAGCAACGCCGGCCTGGATTTGGTGCCGCGTATACGCCACGAGATGAACAACAGCGTATCACGCATTATTCTACGTACCGGCGAGCCGAATCAGGCCCCAGAGATGGACATCATCCGGCGCTACGATATCAACGACTACAAACTTAAATCCGATTTGAACCGCGACAAGCTGTATGTCACATTGACCGCCGCCGTGCGTTCCTATCAGCAAATTCAAACTATAGAAAACAGCAAAAAAGGTTTGGATCTGATTCTTCGGTCCAGTTCTGAACTGATTACTCAGGAGGGGCTGAACAAGTTTGCTCAGGGTGTGATCACCCATATGGCCGCTCTGGTCAATGTACCACCGGAAGGCCTCATATGTGTTCGGCGCAAGGATGAAAAATCCTTGAATCAATCTGTCATCATTGCCGCCGCTGGAGACTATCGTGACCTGATCAACCAGTCTCTGTCAGAAATGCAGCCTTCGCTTGGCCATGATCTGCTGCAGCAAAGCCTGGATAACCACTGCAATGTTTTTCACGAGCAGGGCATTGCGTTGTATCTGGGCAGCCACTCGCGCGGAGATATGAGCTGCTTCATTGGCAACGGCGAGCGCCTGTCCGAGGTAGATCACGGCCTTCTGGAAATGTTCTGCCACAATATCTCGCTCTGTGCGGATAATATCAGTTTCATGGATCGGCTGAAAAACTTTGCTTTTACGGATACCTTGTTGGGTATCCCCAACCGGAACGCGCTGGAAGGAATCATTGACGGGCATATCGACAAGCATCTCAACGTACCCTACGCCCTGGCATTGATTGATATTGACAATTTTGCCGAGATCAATGCGGTGCTGGGTCAGGAGTACGGGGATCTTCTGCTCAAAGCGGCAGCCGATCGGTTGGCGGGCCGTTTTTACGCACCCAATATTGTAGCCAGAGTGGGCGGAGACACCTTTGCCGTCTTTGGGCCCATGTCGCATATTGACAGCAAAACACTAATTCAGCCCTTTGTCAGTCCATTCAAGATTGGCGCCGAAATGCAGTTGCTGTCCGTGACGGCGGGCATTGTCCCTTTGTCGGAAATCCAGGGCAGCGGGGCGGCTGCCATAAAGGACGCTGCCATTGTCCTGAAGCAGGCCAAGCACACCAGCCGCGGTGAAGTGGTCATGTTCGAGCGGAAGATGGTGGCCGATGCGCGCCAGCGTTTGGAAACGCTGCGCAACCTGCGACTGGCCTTCGAACTGAACCAGCTGTTTCTGGTGTTTCAGCCCAAACTGCGGCTGAGCGACCTGAGCGTGACCGGGTTCGAGGCCCTGATCCGCTGGCGCGACAGTTGTGGCCGTTTTATCTCCCCGGTGGACTTCATACCTTTGGCCGAGCAATCGGGCTTGATTGTCCGCATGGGCGAATGGATTTTGCGCAGTGCCATTGCAGAACTGGCCATACTTCGGTCCAAGGGTTATCGCGAAGCGCACATGGCTGTAAACCTTTCGGTGGCGCAATTGGAACATCAGGATATTCTGGAGATGCTGCGCAGGGTCATGGGGGAGAGCGATATTGACCCAAGTTTTATTGAGCTTGAAATCACGGAATCCATCGCCATGGGGGATACCGAAACCAACCTCAAGCGCCTGCAGGAAATCCGCAATATGGGTTTCAAATTGTCCATGGATGATTTTGGCACCGGTTTTTCATCGCTCACCTACTTGCAGCGCATGCCCATCAACTGCCTGAAGATTGACCGGTCTTTTATCAACACTTCGGCCACCAGTGGCGGTCGTGGCATTGTGGAAATGATCATTCAACTGGGCAAAACCCTGGGATTGAATGTGATTGCCGAAGGCGTTGAAGACGAGATTCAAGGACTTTTGCTTAAAGAAATGGGCTGCCACGAGGTGCAAGGGTTTTTCTACGCCCGCCCCATGCCCCGCGATGAGTTGCACAAATGGCTGGCGGCGCGAAAGCTGACTGACAATAACTGACGGTGCGCTAG